>CAVUXR010000045.1:0-335608 GCA_963745455.1 uncultured beta proteobacterium | reverse complement strand
AAAAAAAAAAAAAAAAAAAAAAAAAAAAAAAAAAAAAAAAAAAAAAAAAAAAAAAAAAAAAAAAAAAAAAAAAAAAAAAAAAAAAAAAAAAAAAAAAAAAAAAAAAAAAAAAAAAAAAAAAAAAAAAAAAAAAAAAAAAAAAAAAAAAAAAAAAAAAAAAAAAAAAAAAAAAAAAAAAAAAAAAAAAAAAAAAAAAAAAAAAAAAAAAAAAAAAAAGCTGTTGAAGACGTGTCATGGACTTTTAGTAGATGCTGTTAGAGATGTATATTGAATGGTGATGAGTTGTCACCAACTTCACTGGTCTGTACGGCGACCGCACGGGCATGGGCGTGTCCAACGACTACTTCGCCTTCACCCCGTCGGGCGGCGTCACGCCAAGTGGCGCGACAAGCGCCGGTCAGAGCGTCTTCAGCTACTGGACGGGTGGCGGCGTCGGCGACGGCTATCGGCAGATGGACTACTCGCTGAGCGTTCCGGCCACCGGTGGAACCACCGCGCCTCCCGCACCATGGGTTCCGTTCACCCGCGCCGGCTGCAACGTCGGCGGCGTCTCGTCGGTGAACATGGAGATGGAGAACGTCAATCCCGACATCGCGAACGTGTTCGGGGCGAGCTCGCCCTGGAGCAGGCGCAGACCAACGCCGACTCCGACTCGTTCAAGGACCAGGAGACCAACGACTACCTCGGCCTCGCCGTGCACTGCGCACAAGCCAGCGCGTTCTGTGCGAATGCCACGGCCGTGAAGTACGGCCAGACGACGGCGTCGAACACCGAGGTACCGGAGTCCCGCCGGACGAGCCAGGAGGCTACAACGGCTACGACGCGATCTTCGGGCACAAGATCGAGCCGGCGCTTGCAGGCGCCGCCAACTCCGGTGGCAATCGCACCTTTGCCAACGGCGCAGCCTCCCGGTCACCGACTCCGCCTGGGACCTGACCGACCTAACGGAAATCAGATCAACGGGCAGTACGTGAATACACCCGGCTTCCCGGGGTTCGGCCCGATCACCGCCGCACAGTCGCTCGCGTACACCGCTGACATGCAGGAGAGCGGCGTGCCGATCACGTACGCGTACATCTCCGACGTGCACGCGGTGGCGTCGGCAGACGCAGGGCCTTGCAGCCCGGCGTCGACCTACAAGGGCAAGCCGGACGTCGGTGATGCCGATGGTCCCGGAGACAACTGCTACTACCAGACGACCGCGTCGTACGACGCCGCGTTCGCGACGTTCCTGAAGCGGTTGGCAGACGACGGGATCACGCCGCAGAACACGGAGTTCGTCTTCGGCGCCGACGAGGGCGACCACTTCTCAGGCGCCAACGTCGGTCGGGCCCAGACGCCGTCGTGCACGGGCACTCCGCTCACGACGAGCTACATCTGCAACTACACGACCGGACAGGTCGGAGAGGTCGAGGCGAGCATCCACGGGTTGCTCCAGTACGAGGACAACAACACCACCCCGTTCGCCAGCCAGCCGCAAGGTGAGTCTGTGTACGTGACGGGCAACCAGCCGGCACCTGTCGTGCGTCAGCTCGAGCGCGACTTCGGTACGTTACCGTCAACGATCCGTTCGACGGCAAGACAGAAGCAGCGATCAAGTGGATGGTCGACGGCACAGGCGAGGAGTTGCTGCACTTCGGCAACGCAGACGCCGCCAGAATCCCGACGTTCAGCGCGTTCCCGCCACCGGACGTGTACTTCACGAGCGGCACAGCCGACTCGCCGAAGTGCGCAACCGGAACCACGGCGGCCACAGCGCCGACCACCTGCACGACCGTCGCCAGTCAGTACGCCTGGCAACCACGGCTACTACGCGCCGGAGATCAACAACACGTGGATCGGCTTGGTCGGTCCGGGCGTGAAGACGCTCGGCATCGACGGATCGAGCCCTGGAAGACGGGCCGAGCTCGGCGAACGACGCAAACGCCGGCACGGAAACCGACACGCAGGTCAGCAACCACGGCACGTGGGCCGACCAGGCAGACGTTCGCCCGACGCTGATGGCCCTCACGGGTCTCAAGGACGACTACATCGAGGATGGACGCGTCCTGACCGATGACCTCTCATCGCCCCTGGCAAGACCAAGCAGGGACAGTTCGGCAACCTCGCCGTCTGTTACAAGCAGCTCAACTCGAGCGTCGGCGAGTTCGGTACCGACACGATCGTCGCCGAGACAGCCGCGCTGAAGAGCGGCTCGGCGACGGACGACAGCACGTACGAGAACACGCTGTCGCAGATCAAGGCCCTGGGAAGCAAGCGCGACGCGCTCGCGACTCAGATCAAGACCGCGCTGTTCGACGCGGAGTTCAACGACACGACCGTGAAAGCCGGAGGGGACCTGGTGAACAAGTGCCAGAGCCTCATCCAGCAGGTCGTTCACTCGCGGCCACGTCGTAGACGCTCGACTTCGGAGGGTTGGAGCTCGCGCTACGCGCCGGGCTCCAGCCCTTCGAGCGTCAACTACTGTAGCGGCTGCGGTGGAGGCTTCGCACCGGTGGCCGACCGCGTCGAGCATGCGCTTGACCTGCCGGTTGCGGCCTTCGTGGATGATCAGCTCGATCTTGTGCGGGCCGGATCGTCGCACCTGCGCGGGTGCGGTGCGCCCGTCGTCGAGCTCGACACCGGCGCGGAGCTGCTCGAGCACTTCCTCGCCCGGGTGCGTCCGATCTCCGCCTCGTAGACCTTCTCGACCTTGTAGCGAGGATGCGCGAGCCGGTGCGCGAGCTGGCCGTCGTTTGTGAGCAGGATCGCGCCGGTGGTGTCGGCGTCGAGCCGCCCGACGGGACGACGCGCGGCTCCTTCGGGACGAGGTCGACGACGGTCGGGCGTCCCTGCGGGTCGCGCGCCGTCGAGACGACGCCGGCCGGCTTGTGCAACAGCACGTCGCGAGCTGCTGCTTCGCGACCTGGCGCCCGTCGACGTCGACGTCGTCAGTCGCCTGACGAAGGTGTTGACTGTCCGGGCTCGCCGTTGACCGTGACGCGGCCGGCCTTGATCATCGTCGGCACCGCGCCGCGACGCAATACCCGCCCGCGCGAGCTACGCGTTGAGACCGTACTGCCAGATCGGGCCGATGCGCCGCACCGACCCCAGCCCCGGGCCGCCATGACCGCTGCCTCGGATGACACGCAGCGGTAGTACCTGCTCGAACCCGTGCGTGAGTACGGCGAGCTCGTCTCGTTCGACGAAATGAACTTACGGCCCGCGCGTTTGGGCCCCCGTCGCAGCTGACCGCTCCTCTTCGACCGAGTTACGCATGCGCGTGCTCGATCCGCGCGCCCACCGCATTGACGCGCAGACAGACAGGCCGCCTGCTCGTGAGCCAGGATCTCGGCATCACCGCGGACATGGCGCTCGTGCGCTGTCCTCGGCCGCCGTGTTGGACGACGATGCAGCCCGACGTCGAGACCTAGCTCGCCTTCGACGCTGCTCTTCGTGATCGCTCTCATGCACGATGCGCGCGTTGGGCTACGTCCACCCTAGAGCCGCTCCCGTTCCGACTCGGCACACTCGACGCCGACGAGGTCGATCCCCGCACTCTGAGAGCTGTATGGTGCCAGCGCCCGTTGCCTCAACCGATGTACATCGCCTCTTACCGGCAGGAAACCGACGGCAGCCCGACCGCGGCGACGATGCCCTCGTCGCCCCGATGGACAGGCGTCCGTCGCCTGGCTAACGGCACTGCGAGGTACTCCTCGCTCCAGCTCGCGGCGAAGTCCACCGCTGCAGTTGTCTAGGCCGGGCGCTTCTCGGCGACCGCCTCGAGCCGCTCGCGGATCTCGGTTACGTCCGCGCCGAGTCGTCGAGCCGCGGAGCGCCGCGAGCGACTCCGAGCCCGAAGACGCGCTCGAAGAGCGGCGTCGTGCGGTAGCGGATCGCGCCGAACTCGTCGTCGCGGCCCGCTTCGGCGATGCAGGCCGCGCTCGACGAGGCCGGCGACGACGCCGTCGACGTTGACGCCGCGGATGCGCGCGATCTCCGGCCGCGAGCACGGGCCGAGGTACGCGACGATCGCGAGCGTCTCCAGCGCCGCCTGCGAGAGCCCGCGCTCGACCGGCCGCTCGAACAGGCGCGCGCACGCCTCGGCGGCGTCGCGCGAGGCGCGGAACGCCCAGCCGCCGGCGACGTGCTCGAGCACGATGCCGCTGCGCCCCTCGCGGTAGCGCTCGGCGAGCAGCTCGAGCGCCGTCTCGATGCGCTCGCGGTCGTCCTCGGTCGCCGCGGCGAGCTCCTCCACCGACAGCGGCTGCGAGGCGACGACGAGCAGCGCCTCGATCGTCCGGGCGAGCTCGTCGACCGGGTTCGCGGCGATCAGGCGGAGCGGACGGTCCACGAGAGACTCCTTTCGACGTCGGCACGGGAAATCCTTATCGGCGCGAACGGCGCGGCCTGCGCGATCACGATCTCGCCCTGCTTGCGCAGCTCGAGCAGCGCGAGGAACGCGACGGCGATCTCGACGCGCGAGAGCCCGGCGACCTCCTGGTCGAAGTCGAAGCGGCGCGGCGGCGCAGCAGCGCGCGCCAGCGCTCGAGGAACTGCGCGACCGGCGGGAAGCGCAGCGCCATGTGCGCGGTCGACGGCTCGGGCGGCTCGACCGCGAGCACCCGCAGGCCGCGGCGAGCTGTCGCGGGCTCCTGCGGCGCGAGCCGGCGCTCGGGCCGTTCGGCGCGAGCGGCGCCGGGCCGAGGCGGAAGAAGCGGTCGCGCGCGCTCGTCGAGCCGCTCGGCAAGCCACCGCGCGCCTCCTTCGCGCGCCGGTACTCGGCGAGCCGGCGCGCGAGCTCCTCGGCCGCCTCCTCGGGCTCGAGCTCGGCCAGCTCGGCCTCCTCGTCGGGGAAGAGCCCGCGCGCCTTCAGCTCGAGCAGCGCCGAGATCGAGAACGAGGAACTCGCCGCACGCGTCGAGGTCGAGCTCCTCGCGCTCGGCGAGCCGCTCGACGAACGCGACCACGATCCCGGCGAGGTCGATCTCGCGCGAGCGGCAGCTCCTCGCGCAGGACGAGCGTCAGGAGCAGGTCGAACGGCCCCTCGAAGGCGTCGAGGTCGAGCTCGAGCTCGCGCACGGTCACGGCCATCGGCGCCGAGGCTATCGGCGCTACCGGACGCGGCCCTTCGGGATGGTCATCTTCGGCGCCTCGGCATCGTCGCGGCGCTTGCGGCGCCGCGTGCGGAGCTCGCGCCGGCGGGTCGCCCGTCCGCCGCGCAGCGAACTGCCACCAGACGAAGAACGCGGTCGAGCCGACGAAGACGACGATCGACACCCAGGCGTTCAGGCGCAGCCCGGCGAAATGGTGCGCGGGGTCGATGCGCAGCAGCTCCTCGAAGAAGCGGCCGAAGCAGTAGTAGAGACGTAGAGCGCGAAGAGCGCGGGCGGCCTGATCCGCAAGCGGCGCCGACCCAGAGCAGGAGCAGCGACGCCGACGACGTCCCAGATCAGCTCGTAGAGGAACGTCGGGTGGAACGTCGCGCAGTCGACGTAGTTCGGCCGGGCGGTGGTCGGACGTCGATCTCGAGGCCCCACGGCAGCGTGGTCGGCTTGCCGTACAGCTCCTGGTTGCACCAGTTGCCGATGCGGCCGATGCCCTGCGCGAGCAGCAGCCCCGGCGCGGCCGCGTCCATGAACAGCGCGCGCCGACGCCGCGCGGCGGACGATCGACCGCGCCCGCGAGCGTGCCGAGCAGGATGCCGCCCCAGACGCCGAGGCCGCCCTGCCAGACCTCGAAGACGCCCTTCCACTTCGGGTCGGGCACCTCGCTCCACGACGTGAGGTCGTGGTAGGCGCGGGCGCCGATCACGCCGAACGCGACGCCCCAGACGGCGACGCGCACGACGAGATCCGGAGTCGCCGCCCGCGGACCCAGCGCCGGCGGTCAACCACACGCAGGCGAGGATCGCGACGAGCAGCTCAGCCCGTACATATGGACGTGAGCGGGCCGAGGTCGAAGTGCCGCTGGCGGCGAGGGGATGGAGGCGAGCAGGCCCGCCATCGGCTGTGGTGAACCAGGTCGCGCGAGCCGGCGAGAATAGGATGCGGAGTGCGATTTCGGGCGACAGCCGCCTCGACGCAGCTCGACCGCGCGGTGCAGGTCGACGTCGTGGCGGTGTACGGATGCAGAGCGCGGCACCGTCGGCGGGATAGCCGGCACGGACGAGCGCCTGGGCGCGCCAGTGCTCGACCTGCTCGAGCTCGGTGCTGATGTTGTCGATTTCCGCAGTTGGCATCTCTATAGCAATACGTACTCGTCAGCGGTCACAGAGCCATTCATCAGCCGCCCGGTAAAGAAGAAATTCAGTATTTATGGACCGGTACCTAAAAAGACCTTGTTTGATGCGATTGAAGAGCATTGATGCGCAGGCACTGATACTCACCAGTTGTACATACGATGGTCTGCGTTACGATTTGCCACCGATCATCGAGGCAGCCCATGCTAAAGGCATAAAGGTGATCATTGACGAGGCATGGTACGCCTTCGCCCGCTTTCATCCTGCGTTTTGTCCAACTGCGATGGAGGCGGGAGCGGATTATGCCACCCAGAGCACGCACAAAGTATTGTCGGCTTTTTCGCAATCCAGCATGATCCACATCAATGACCCCGACTTCAACGAGCATCTCTTTCGCGAAAACTTCAATATGCATACTTCCACCAGTCCGCAGTACAGCATGATTGCGAGCCTCGACGTGGCGCGCAAACAGGCAATGATGGAGGGGTACAAGCTGCTTTCGCGCACCCTGGATCTGGCGCAGGAAGTGCGCACGCAAATCAATTCCACTGGAGTATTCAGAGTTCTGGATCTTCCTGACCTGCTGCCGGACGAAGTCAAGTCGGACAACATCCAGCTCGATTTCACCAAGGTCACCGTGGACATTTCCCGTTGCGGTTTTACTGTGGAGGATTTAATCCGTGAATTGTTCGAGCGATATAACATCCAGGTGGAAAAATCCACGTTCAATACGCTTACCTTGCTTCTTACCATAGGTACCACCCGCAGCAAGGTTTCCCGCCTCTATGACGCACTCATGCGCATCGCCCGGAAGGCCGTGCGCCTCGCCGGTTGTACCGGATCCCCGAGATTCCGCGTTTCACCGACTCAAGTATTTGCCGCGCGATGCATATTACTGTGGCGGGGAGGTGATGCCGTTGCTGGACGAGCAGGAGCGGCTGAATAATGACCTGAATGGCAGAGTGTGCGCGGATCAAATCACGCCCTATCCGCCTGGCATACCCGTGCTGGTTCCTGGGCAGGCCATTACGGACGAGGTCGTGCAATATCTGGTGAGCATGTTACGTTCGCAAAAACGTGTTGAAGTGCACGGAATCGTTTACGATGGCTACTTGCCATGCTTGAGACTGCTGACCTCTGCAGAGGAAAAGGGCTTGAAAAAGCTGGTCAAATAGGTAAAGATAACGGATGCATAATAAATCATTATTAGCGCACGGCGGCTCATGCCGCCGTGCTGCATTCTGGCCGTCCAAAAACCTCCCTTAGAGCAGCCTCCAACCAGGCGCATTAAGACGAATTCATATCTGTAGAGATGCCATGTCAAATCTGATGAATACCTACTCGCGGCTTCCCGTCACTTTTACGAAGGGGGAGGGCGTGTGGCTATGGGATGAAGAGGGCAAGCGCTATCTTGATGCGCTTGCGGGGGTTGCGGTATGCGGCCTGGGGCATTGTCATCCAAGGCTTGTCAGGGCAATTTGCAATCAGGCGGGTACGCTTATCCATACTTCCAATCTTTACCATATTGGTAAGCAGGAAGAGCTGGCTGGCAGGCTGGCGGCGCTATCCGGTATGGATAACGCGTTTTTCTGCAATTCGGGCGCGGAAGCAAACGAAGCCGCGATCAAGCTGGCAAGGTTGTATGGTCATGGCAAAAACATCGATCTACCTACCATCGTGGTGATGGAAAAATCATTTCACGGTCGTACTATGGCGACCTTGACCGCAAGTGGCAATCGCAAGGTGCAAGCCGGTTTCGAACCCTTGCTCACGGGTTTCGCGCGGGTTCCCTACAATGATCTTGAAGCGGTGGCGCAAGTCGCGGTTCACAATAAAAACATCGTCGCCATACTGGTTGAGCCATACCAGGGCGAGGGGGGCGTCAACGTACCCGAGGCGAATTATTTGCAGGGTTCGCGCCATTTATGCGATCAGAATGGCTGGTTACTGATGCTGGACGAGGTGCAGTGCGGCATAGGCCGGAGCGGAAATGGTTCGCTTTCCAGCACAGCGGCATCGTTCCCGACGTGATAACCCTCGCGAAAGGGCTGGGCTCGGGTGTTCCGATTGGCGCCTGCCTTGCGAAAGGAATGGCGGCGGACGTATTCAAGCCGGGTAATCATGCCTCTACTTTTGGAGGAAATCCGCTGGCCTGTAGCGCTGCGCTGACGACGCTCGAGGTAATCGAGGAGGAAGGCCTGCTGAGGAACGCATTGGAACTGGGTGATTTCATGCGCATGATGTTTAAGGCGCAACTGGCGGACCTGCCTGATATCAGCCAGATTCGCGGCCAGGGATTAATGATAGGCATCGAACTTTCCCGGCCGTGTGGCGACCTGGTGAAAGAGGCTTTAAGACAAGGCCTTCTGATCAATGTGACATCGGATAGGGTAGTGCGCCTGTTGCCGCCTCTTGTGATGCAGCGAAGCGAGGCGGAGCAGGTGGTGAATATTTTATCCGACATAATCAGAAAATTTCTGTTGGCCTGAACCTGAATTCGGCGGTTGGCCGCTCGTTTTTCAGTTTATGCCGAGCGATTCAGGTTGAAGCAGCCTGATCGCCAAAAGCGGGGCATATTTTCCCTTTTCATGGTTTCGAGAGCCGGGCTTATCAATCGTTAGTGCACAAATTTATGCCGATCAAGCATTTTTTACAGTTTAACGATTTTTCCCGGGAGGAATTCGAGTATCTGTTCGAGCGCACGCGCTGGATCAAACATGAGTTCAAGCAATACCGGCGCTATTGGCCATTGGAAGACCGCACGCTGGCAATGATTTTCGACAAGCATTCAACCCGTACGAGGTTATCGTTTGAAGCGGGCATGCATCAGTTGGGCGGTGCGGCAATCTATCTTTCAACACGGGATACCCAGCTCGGGCGGGGTGAACCGGTGGAAGACGCGGCTCGCGTCATTTCCAGGATGGTGGATATAGTCATGATTCGCACTTATGAACATGACATTATCCGGCGATTCGCCGCCCATTCACGGGTACCTGTAATCAATGGATTGACCGACGAATACCATCCTTGCCAGATCATGGGCGATATTTTCACCTTCATCGAGCAGCGTGGAAACATTTCCGGAAAGACCATTGCCTGGATAGGCGACTCGAACAACGTTTGCAATACGTGGCTGCAAGCGGCGGAAGTGTTCGATTTCAATGTGCATGTCTCGACCCCGCCCGGTTATGAAGTCGAGCCGGAACGCGCAGGGCTTTATGGCACCGATCATTATGAGGAATTCGCAGATCCGCATGATGCGGTGAGAGACGCGGATCTCGTCACTACGGATGTCTGGACCAGTATGGGGTTCGAATCCGAAACCGAGGAGCGAAAAAAGGATTTTGCCAATTTTCGCGTTGATCCGGAAATGATGGCGTGCGCCAAGCAGGATACGTTATTCATGCATTGCCTGCCCGCTCATCGCGGTGAAGAAGTGGCGGCGGAGGTCATCGATGGGCCGCAGTCGATTGTATGGGAAGAAGCCGAGAACCGGCTGCATACACAAAAGGCTCTAATCGAATATTTATTGCTGGGAAAGATTAAAACATAATACGCGTATGAGCAATTCACAGTTGGTTTATGTAGGCTCATGTAGGATGGGTGAAGCGAAGCGCAACCCATCATTCGGCTTATCCGCACCTCACAAAACTTCCTCGCTTGCTTCACGACATCCAATTCAGTCCGGTGACGATGTAGATCTACCCGGAAGCGTTCACGCTTTATAACGACGAGTCCAACATGAGAAAAGCAAAAAAGGCCGATATGGCTGAAGTGAGGAAAGTAGTTCTGGCATTTTCCGGAGGATTGGATACATCCGTTATTTTGAAGTGGTTACAGGACACCTATCAGTGTGAAGTCGTCACCTTCACCGCGGATATCGGCCAAGGCGAGGAAGTCGAGCCGGCACGCGCAAAAGCTAAACAGCTCGGCGTTAAGGAGATATTCATAGAAGATCTTCGCGAAGAGTTTGCGCGTGATTTTGTTTTTCCCATGTTTCGTGCCAACACGGTTTATGAGGGGGAATATCTGCTGGGTACCAGTATTGCGCGCCCGCTGATTGCCAAACGCCAGATCGAGATTGCGCGGAAAACAAAGGCGGATGCGGTCGCCCACGGGGCTACAGGCAAGGGCAATGATCAGGTGCGCTTTGAGCTTGGCTATTACGCTTTGCAACCCGATATCCGCGTCATCGCCCCCTGGCGTGAATGGGATCTTACTTCCCGGGAAAAGCTCCTGAGATACGCGGAACAGCATGGCATTCCGGTGGAAATGAAGAAAAAAGGCGGTTCGCCTTATAGCATGGATGCCAACCTGCTGCATATTTCCTATGAGGGCCGGATCCTTGAAGACCCGGCACAGGAACCCGAGGAGTCAATGTGGCGTTGGAGCGTGTCCCCGAAAAAGCACCTGATGAGGCGGAATACCTCGATCTGGAATTCAAACAGGGGGATATTGTCGCGCTGAATGGCAAGAAACTCTCGCCCGCTCGTATACTTGCCAAACTCAATCAGTTGGGGGGCAAGCACGGCATTGGCCGCCTCGATCTGGTGGAAAACCGTTACGTCGGAATGAAGTCCAGGGGATGTTACGAGACGCCTGGCGGTACCATTATGCTGCGCGCGCATCGGGCAATCGAATCCATCACGCTCGACCGCGAGGTGGCTCACCTGAAGGACGAGTGGATGCCGCGCTATGCCGAGCTGATTTACAACGGTTATTGGTGGAGCCCCGAGCGCAGGATGATGCAGACCATGATTGATGCATCCCAGGCGCAGGTGAACGGCTGGGTACGCGTGAAACTCTACAAGGGAAATGTTATTGTGGTTGGACGGGATTCGAAAACAGACTCGCTGTTCGATCCTCACATTGCCACCTTCGAGGAAGATAAAGGTGCGTACAATCAGGCCGATGCGGGTGGCTTCATCAAGCTGAACGCCTTACGGATGCGTATTGCCGCCAACTTGAAAAAACGAAAAAAATAGCAGTAATGGGATAGAGATCCCGCTTGGCCCACGTTGGTCCAAGATAGTGATTCAGGAGATTGCCTATGCCATCATTCGACATCGTTTCGGAAGTGGATAAACAAGAGGTCAGAAATGCGATTGACCAGGTGAACAAGGAAGTCAGCACGCGCTTTGATTTCAAAGGATCGGATGCGCGTGTCGAGCAGGCGGATTACACCCTGACCATTTTTGCGGATGATGAATTCAAGCTGGGCCAGGTACTGGACATTCTTATGGCCAAGCTCGCCAAGCGTAACGTTGACGTACGTTGCCTGGATAAGGGACAAGTAGAAAAAATCAGCGGAAATAAAGTCAAACAGCAGGTCACGGTTAAGACAGGCGTCGAAAGTGAGCTAGCAAAAAAAATCATCAGGCTCATCAAGGATAGCAAACTCAAGGTGCAGGGCAGCATCCAGGGGGACGCGGTACGCGTTTCCGGCGCAAAGCGCGATACCTTGCAGGAAGCCATACAACTGGTCAAGAAATCCATCACCGAATTCCCGCTCCAGTTTCAGAATTTCCGGGATTGATTCGCGGCGTTTGATCTGCCGCGGCTGGCGCCTGGCGAGTAGACCCATAAGTACGATCCTTCCACGCCTTTCCCGCAGAAGGAATCCAGGGAGTCAACTCCTTAGACTTTTTAAACCTGAAATCCACTTCTCGTACAAGCGACCAGCAATCCTGTTCAATGCTGATAGCCGCTTAGCCAAGTCTGTTTGTATTGCCTCTACTGATTGCACTGCTGGGCCAGTGCTGTGCCGCGATTTCTCTCGAACCGTTTTCACACCAGGCTTTGATCATTTGTTCCGTCATCTCGACATGGCATTGCAGTGCAAGATGCTTACCAAGCGCGAACGCCTGATTTTGGCAATAGGGGCTGGAAAGCAGAAGAGTTGAATCTTTCGGCAGGGTGAACGTTTCTCCGTGCCAGTGGAACGCCTCAAATGTCGATACCTCTCCAAACCACTCATGGGCGACCGGGTCATCCGTTACACTGACTTCACCCCAGCCGATCTCCTTGATTGGGCTATTTCCTACCGACCCACC
Organism: uncultured beta proteobacterium; assembly: GCA_963745455.1. Classification (GTDB taxonomy): domain Bacteria; phylum Pseudomonadota; class Gammaproteobacteria; order Burkholderiales; family Nitrosomonadaceae; genus Nitrosospira. Next base: position 323,335 of record CAVUXR010000045.1, on the reverse strand, counting down.
CAGCGCCTTTGACATCAATTGTCCACCGAGGCAGTGGCCCAGAACAGGAACATTATTCGTTACCGCCTTCCGGATAAGTGCAAGTGTTGGTCCAATCCACGGCAAGTCGTCATTGACACTCATGGGCCCACCCATGAATACGAGTCCGCTAAACGGGTCGGAATTTGGAGGAATTGCGTCGCCCGAGTCGACCTTGATCAGTTGCCAGGGAACGGAATGAGAATCCAGAAAAGTGGCGAAATAACCCGGGCCCTCTATGGCAATATGCCTGAAAATTGCGACGGGCTTCATGAGTCTTATCTTCCGGAGAATACTCTGCGACAGCCTGAACGGCTTGTTTTTAGCCGAACTTCAGTAAGAGTAAAATTCTAAATCAGGTACGAGATCGGAGGGGGCAGGGGTCGCGGCCATGGCCATGCAGTGAGAAGTCATGCGCAGAGGCTGATCATATCACCTAAGGGTGAGCCATTTATTTGTTGGTTCGCCACGGAGCCACGTCCGCTTCGGAGATCATTCTGTGGCCTGTGACGCGCTTGCCGTCAAAATCCGCTCGTTCACGCGAGCTGACCAGGTATGTTCCCGTTTCCACCTGAATTTCAACCTGACCCTCTGCGACCGCGACGCTGCCGCCGTCAACTCGCCTCCTGATACTGAAACGTGTACCGAGGTCTTTAATGTATGTGGTACCCACCTTTACCTGCAGTTTCTCGTCACCCTTGTTTTTGACGTCGAAGTAAGCATTGCCGCGCAGTAATTCGATTTTCGGAGGCTCGCTATTGCTAACAGTGACCGTGCTGTCGGTATCAAGACTGATGTCAATATCGGGAGTAGCTGTTACTGTCAGGCGCTGTCCCGGCACGGTTTGATGAATCCGTGTCGCTGTGGGCTTTGCGATGAGCCAGGACATGACGCCTAGAAACACCGCGGTAGCGGCGATCGAAAAATGCACAAAAAAACGCGACCAACTGAACGCACGTGTTTTCGATTTTGCAGCGGTCACAGGCGGTTTTGGCGAATGCATCGGCATGCGAGAGAGCGTGGACGGATAAATGATCAGACCATTGCGCGCCCACCAGGTTTCCATAGACCATTAATTTGTAGTGACGGAAATCAAGATCCCGCAGTTTACGAAGCTGGAAGGCTTACACAGCTGAGACTACTGTTGTGAAGGATCGGTAACAAACCCTATCTTTACAAGTCCGGCCTTTGCCGCAATCGACATGGCCCGCGCCACATATTCATAATGAACATGCTTGTCCGCACGGATATGAAGCTCTATGTTGGGGTTTTCTTTTACGGATGCGGCGAAGCGCGGCGCCAACTGGTCCATGGTGACCGGTTCACCGTTCCAATAAAGGCTGGCATCATCGCGAAGAGCGAACTCGATATGATCCGGTTGAGTGATGTTCGGGCTGCTTGCCGCCTTTGGCAGATCGATTTTAACCGAGTGCGTAAGCAAAGGAGCCGTAATGATGAATATCACCAGCAGCACCAGCATGACGTCGACCAGCGGCACTACATTGATTTCCGCCGTCGGCATCTGACGACTGCCGCTATCCATGCTACCGAATGCCATTACGACCTCCTCTCACCGGGAGCGCTTACGGGAGAAACGACCCGTAGTGGGCGCTCATCCCCAGCCGAGCTATTCGTTTTGGACCCAACGGCCACCAACACAAAGAGATCATGTGCAAACGCATCCAGGCGAGCCAGCCAGATGCGGTTGCGGCGCACAAATGTGTTATAGGCCAATACGGCGGGTATAGCCACGGCCAACCCCAGCGCTGTCATAATCAACGCTTCACCCACAGGACCTGCAACTTTGTCCAGTGTTCCCTGACCGGAGAGGCCGATTTGAACCAGCGCATGATAAATGCCCCACACCGTGCCAAACAGGCCTATATACGGAGCAGCCGAGCCGGCCGAGGCAATCACCGTGAGGCCATTTTCAACCCGGGTAGCCTCCTGGTCGAGGCCGTTACGCAGGACACGTGTGATGAACTCGCTTGCTCCGCCCGCTGCGGCAAGTTTCTGCAACCCGTGTTTTTCCGAGTCCGCTGCAGCATTCATAGCTAAGTCGCGCAAGTTGCGCAAACGCATTATCGTCGGCGCTTTCCTTTAATGTCGAATTCACTTCCTGCAATGAGTTCGCGCTCCAGAAACGTTTGAGAAAAACATCGGCGCGCCGTCCCGCCAGAAAGTTGGTAAAGCCCTTGGTGAGTATGAGATACCAGCTTGCCACCGAGAGAGCGAGCAATAACACCAGTACAGCGGTACCCACGCCATCGAGCTGAGTCAGGAAATTCGAGAATCCGAGACCTTGTTTCCATGAGATCAATCTCCTTGCAGTACAAAATTGAAGGGTTGCAGAGCAACGGCTCGCACTGGCTGGCCATTGCGTACGGGCGGATTGCAGCGCCAGGTTTTCACTGCCGCCATCGCGGCTTCGTCAAGACGTTTGAAACCACTACTATTCGACTACCTGTGCTACGTTAACGCGACCTTTTTCATCCAGTTCCACCCGTAGCACCAGCTTGCCTTCTTCACCAAGCCGCCGCGAAAGGGACGGATAAGCAGGCGCATTTAATTCGGGGCAGGCAACGGATAACTCGGAGGAAAGCGTAACAGGCCCGGCCGGCATCTGTGCAGGGCGGCTTCCGCAGCAACTACCGGCTCTGGTTCCGGTTCGGGCTCAGATGGTGGCGCTACCGGCTCGCTTTCGGATACCACCGGCGCTTCCGCAACCATCTGACGGGACTGAGGTTTTTTCACTGGTTGAGATTTGGGCGGGACGGGAGGTTCAGGTTTGGGTTCTTCCTTTGGCCTGGCTGCGGGGATAAAACTGACCATCAGGGTTTCCAATTGTTTGGGTGGGGATATGAACTGCTGCTTGAACAGGAAATAGAGCAGCGCCCCATGGGCCACTATGACAAACATCAGGCCGGGTAAAAAGGTGGGATTACGCTTGATGTATCATGTTGTCAACTTCCGGGTCCGGATACCGCATTGCGGGCCAGCCAGTCTTCAAAAAACTTCTTGTTGATCAGTCCGGTCTTGACCTCGCGCTGGTGTTTTCGATCATAAAAATAAGTCCGCGGTACCTCACCGTACCAGCGGCCATCGATTTCCATGACGCAAGCGTTCTGGCATGTCCTCTGCGAAGACCCATTGTTCGATCTCTCCATCCATAGCTTTCCGCGCGGGACTTCAATTGCGGCGTATCACTTGACTGTATCGGTTGCAATCAGCACGACGTCCATTCTTAGGATGGCTGCGCTTGAGTTCGCTCAACATTTTCAATTCGGTCTGGGCAGTATTGGCATTCAAGCGACCACAGCATAAGAATGAAAGGTCTGCCTTGGCGGGCTTCCAGAACTCGCGCAAGACTCCCCTGAGGTAAAAGGGCGAACGCTTTCCGCCGCATTGGCAGCCATGGCGGCCACCATTACGCAACCCAGCATCAGCACGGTAAATAAGCTGCGCATCATCGTGCCCGTCATACCAGAGTGGAAGGAACCAAATGCCCTGCACATCTTTGTGATAAAAGCGCTGATCTGATAATAAGCTGCATTGGAGGCTCTTACTCTTAATAAATATCTTGCCGTATATCAGGTTGCCGCGATCCGAATCTGACGACATTGAACATTGTAACTGTAAATCTAATTAAGAATCAGTCGCATTATAATTTTACCACTACCCCTTCATATGTACAAAGTTTTATGCATGACGTTCACTACATTTCTATCTGGGACTGGAAGACCCTAATAATAGGGAGGAAAAGCGCTTCGTACAATGCGGCAAATTGTCGCAGGCGAAGGAGTTCTGGAAATATAACCGGGTCTGGAATTATAATTTCGGGCGATGATTCGAATTCAGGCCCTTGGTTTTCTTCATGCTCAGGACAGGCATGGCTCGTAATTACTCGCTCATGCGGAGCGCTGACCATCGGCAATCAATCTGCCTGGTCCGGGCAATTCTCGTAATCCTCGTCTTCTCCGTGGTGCTTGGCTCTCTATTTGTTGCTTCCCAGCGGCTATTCCGGCGAATCACCAAAATTTTCTAATATTGCTGGCTGAGGAAAATATTAAGATTCGCCTTTTGTTAAAGTTCCCGCTTTCTCTCTATCTCTATATAGGCAATTGCTCTGGCTACTCAGCAGGAACTTTCCAATTTTCTGGTTGAAACCGAGCGGCGCGCCTATAAACAGGCGTTATTCGCAGCGCGCGACGAGCACTGGCGTTGGATATTGTTCAGGATTCCATGACCAAGCTTGTGGAGAAGTATGCCGCCAAGCCGCCGGAAGAATTACCCCTTTTGTTTCAGCGCATTCTGCAAAATACCATAAGAGACTTTTATCGACGGCAGAAAACCCGTTCTTTGTGGACCATTCTGTTTTCATCATTGACGCCCACCAACCACGAAAGTGAGAATGAAGAATACGATCCCCTGGAAACTTTGCGGGCTGAAGCACCGTCGAATTTCGATAGCCCGCATAAACAATTAGAGCAATCTCAACTTATTAATCTGATCGAGAAAGCTATTGGGACCCTTCCGCCGCGTCAACGGGAGGCCTTCCTGCTGCGTTATTGGGAGGAACTGGATGTCGCAGAAACCGCGGAGGTAATGGGATGCTCTGAAGGAAGCGTAAAAACGCACTGCTCGCGCGCGACACATAGTCTCGCTATAGCTTTGAAAAAAGAAGGAATTGAGTTATGAAGGAATTGAGTTATGAGTGAACCGGAAATCGGAAGAAAAATCGGGCAAATGCTGGATCGTGGCCTGGACGATATGAAGCAGAGCACGTTAAACCGGCTACAGGCGGTGCGCAGAGCTTCTCTGGAAAATTATCATATGGCGGAAGCGACAGTCGGTGTCGGCCAGGGTGCCTTCGCGCATGGGCATGATTGGCATAACAGAACCCGAAAGCTGCTCTCCGTGATAGCCTTGCTATTTACCATAGCAGCTGTGATCTACTGGCAGGGTCTTCAGCCAGGCGATGAAAATGAGGAAATCGACATCATGCTTCTCGTTGATGATCTGCCCATAAACGCCTATCTCGACGATGAGTTCGATGAATGGTTAAACGGTTCATAACATTAGCGTTCTGGCTATGCTTCTCGCTTTCTGCTCATGTTTTCGCTGAATCCGCTCAGCCATCCTGGGAACAGTTGAAGCCTCAGCAAAGAGAGGTCCTGGCTCCGCTTGCGCAGGAATGGAACGACATGGATGCCACAAAAAGAAAAAAATGGCTGGCATTGCCAAACGCTATCCAGGCATGACGCCTTCCGATCAGCATCGCACGCAGTTACAGATGCGGGACTGGTACTCGCTTACTCCTGAGCAGCGTGAAATAGTCCGTGAAAAATATAAGACGATTAAGAAATTGCCGCCGGACAAACGTCACGAAATCAAGCAGAAGTGGCGCGAATATGGGCAAAAGCACGAGTCCGAGGGCGGGTAATAGCATGGCCGGGCACATATGCTAAAAGCATCCTGTCTCTCTGCCTTCCTTTGGAATGATTTCAACCGGAAAGACACCTGAATTTTTTACCGGACAAGACTTCGATATATGATAAAAGCGTTCGCACCCGTATTCTGGCGGCGGCTGCTGAGCATGATTTATGAGTCGCTCATATTGATCGCGGTTCTGTTTATTGCCAGTTTTATTTTTCATCTTGTGTTTCAAGACACAAGCTCGATTCTCTTCCGCCCTGCATTTCAGCTTTATCTCCTGCTGATTGCAGGTATTTATTTCACCTGGTTCTGGACCCATGGTGGACAAACACTGCCAATGCAAACCTGGAAACTTCGCGTGATCAGCTCGGACGGGCAGCGCTTATACCTGAAGCAGGCGCTTGCCCGCTATTTATTCGCGGTGATCGGTATTTTTTTGCTTGGTTGCGGAATACTTTGGGCGTTGATCGATCGTGACGGCTTATTCCTGCATGACAGGCTGGCGGGCACCAGGATTGTCAATGTCAAGGTTTGAGTAAGGCTTGAGCAATGAATGTGGAACAAAACATAAAACACTCGCAAATTTTCAGGAATTAACGGTTTTCTACGCGGTTCCCCCTACCGTTAGCCCATCAATGCGAAGGGTTGGCTGGCCGACTCCTACCGGAACACTCTGACCTTCTTTGCCGCAAGTGCCCACGCCGGGATCAAGCGACATATCATTGCCGATCATCGACACCCGCGTCAGTACGTCGGGGCCATTACCGATGAGCGTTGCGCCCTTGACGGGATAGGAAATTTTTCCATTTTCGATCATATAGGCTTCAGCCGCGGAAAAGACGAATTTCCCGCTTGTGATATCGACTTGGCCGCCACCGAAATTTACCGCATACAGGCCATGTTTCACCGAAGCGATGATCTCTTCAGGACTCTTGTCGCCATTCAGCATGTAGGTGTTGGTCATGCGCGGCATGGGAATATGAGCGAAAGATTCGCGCCGCGCGTTGCCCGTAACCGGAACGTTCATCAGCCGCGCATTCAGGCTATCCTGCAAATAACCCTTGAGCACCCCATTTTCGATCAGTACCGTGCATTGGGTGGGATTTCCTTCATCATCGATATTGAGCGAACCGCGCCGCCGTGCAAGTGTTCCGTCATCCACCACGGTCACGCCTTCAGCCGCCACGCGTTCCCCAACGCGACCTGAAAATGCAGAGCTGCCTTTACGGTTGAAATCTCCTTCCAGTCCATGTCCGATGGCCTCATGCAACAGTATTCCCGGCCAACCGGCGCCCAGCACAACGGTCATGGTGCCGGCTGGCGCCGGTTTGGCTGTCAGGTTCACTATTGCCTGATGCACTGCCTTCGCGGCATAGTCGCGCAATACTTCGTCAGTAAAATACGCATAATCGAAGCGGCCACCCCCACCCGCCACGCCTTGTTCCAGCTTGCCGTTCTCCTCGGCAATGACTTGTAGCGATACTCGCACCAGGGGCCGCACGTCAGCCGCCACAAGGCCATCGCTGCGGGCGACCAGCACGACCTCGTATTCTCCCGCGAGAGATGCCATAACCTGGATGACGCGTTTGTCGAGCGCGCGAGCGTAGCCTTCAAGCTTTTCAAGCAGTGCAACCTTCTCCGTATCTTTGAGGCTCGCGATAGGATCGTGGGGCAAATAAAGCTCCCGCCCGCTGCTGCGCCTCACCGCTTGAACCTGTTGCGCTGCGCCGTGGCGCGCTATAGCGCGTGTAGCTTGCGCCGCCGAGACAAGCGCTGGCATGCTGATGTCATCGGAGTAAGCGAATGCGGTCTTGTCGCCGCTCACCGCGCGTACGCCCACTCCTTGCTCGATATTGAAGCTGCCGGACTTGACGATGCCTTCCTCAAGAGACCAGCCTTCAGCGCGGTTATATTGAAAATAAATATCGGCATATTCGATTCGGTGCGTCAGTATTTCCCCGAACACATGCTGTAGCCCGGATGTGTCAATCTCATACGGCGCTAGCAGGCAGTGATTTGCAGTGGCGAAAAGATCGGTAGGCTGAAGAATTTGTTCTGTAATCATGATATTTAGACCAAGAAAAGTAACGATTAAGACTCAACAGTGACGCAGGATCCGGTGATTCAACGCTGGCAAGCTATCGCGCAGGCTGGCCTGATACTCCGGATTGATATCCGCAATCACGACTCCCGATCCGCTTGGAAGCCGATCAAGGACAACTCCCCACGGATCGACGATCATACTGTCACCATGAGTTTGGCGGCCATTAAGATGGCGGCCGATTTGAGCGGGCGCTACTACGTATGCAAGATTTTCAATAGCGCGGGCACGAATAAGCGTTTCCCAGTGCGCCTTGCCGGTAGTTGCGGTAAAAGCAGCCGGCGCGAAAATAATGTCCACCTTTCCCATGGAACGGTAGAGCTCGGGAAAACGCAGATCATAGCAAATGGACAAACCTATGCGGCCAAATGGCGATTCCAGCGAAACGACGCCGCAGCCTGCCTCGATGGTTTCTTCCTCCGCATAACGTTCATTGCCGAGCTCCAGGCTGAATAAATGTATTTTGTCATAACGCGCAACCCGTTCGCCACGATCGTTATAAACGAGGCAACTATTCCGTACCTTGTCGGGCCTTGAGGAGGCCAAGGGAACCGAACCGCCAATCAGCCAGATACCGAGGCGGCTGGCCGTATTACTGAGAAACTCCTGTATAGGTCCGCAATTATTCTGTTCGCACGCCGCTACTCTATCAGCATCTTTCATTCCCATCAGACAAAAGTATTCCGGAAGTGCCGCCAGCTTTGCTCCTTGCGAAGCGGCCATATCGAGAAGCCGCGCGGCTTCTTCCAGATTACCGGAGATATCGGGACCCGCCGTCATCTGAATGGCGGCGACACGAATAGAGCTACTTACAGAGTCTACGGAGTCAATTTGCGCTTTAGCGGAAATTCCGCCGGCTTTATCAATTGAATTGTCTGGCATAGTTATTATTCAGGGTATTTACAGCGGCCCGTTCGCCCCAAGTGCATGAGTCCGCTTTCGCATTAGAATCAGCATCTCAATCTGAAACAGATGGGATAAACTTTCAAAGTGGAATAAAAATAGACTCCACGGTGACCCTTTTTGTTCTCGGTTCTGTGGATTTATAAAATGTAACCAAAATACCGTTTTATCAAGATGAAGATTTCGCGCAATGCACACGCGGATTCCGCACGCGCTGATTCTGCCTGATTTGCCCGGCTCGCTCGCCCCATTTCGCTCCATTTGCCCCACCATGAGTCAACAAACTAGTTTTGGACCGGCCCCATCTCTTGCACATCTCCGGATATTTTAACCACCATCGGATCAGACCAGGTACCTGTAATCTTATATTCATTGGATGTAGTGGGATTTTGCAACGTCTTGCTCACAATCATGGAGGCTACTCCCACCACTGGGGTCGCTAACCCGAGGGAGGGCGTGACCAGCATTTCCAGGCTTTGGGTTTCTGCTTCCAGATTTATTTCGCCTTGCATGAGGACCTTTGCCGCGGGTCCTTCGATTTTCAGATCATCGGTGACCGCTATGCCTCGTGCAACCTTAATATCGCCGGAGATATCGTTAAAGCCAAATCCCTCGCTGAAAACATCATGAAAATCCAATGTAATCCGTCTTGGCAGTGTTTTTAAATCAAAAATGCCGAACAATCTTCCAATCCCCGGTTCAAATTTTGGAAATTGGCCCCGCTTGGCATTTATTTTAAAGCTGCCTGACAGCGTGGCATAATCGATCGATTGCGGGCTGCCATGCCACGACAACGCACCCTCAAGCTTACCGCTGCCGCGTTTGACGCGGTCAGGATGGCCGAGGCGTGTAAGAAATTTGCCGATATCATTTGATTCCAGCATAAGAACAGCTTGTACGCGGGGTGGCGTGGTTTGGTTTTGCCAAACACCTTTTACGTTTATGGAGCTGTCGGGATTGGATATATGCAGTTTTTCGATGCGCCAGTTTCTCGCGTGAGGGCTGGCTATCAATTCCAGCTGGCCTAACTTTTTCTCGCCAACGGCAAAATTGTCTGCCATCACGTCCAGCGCAGGCAAGTCTTTTTCCTGCTGCCGCGGTTGCGTTGCAGCGCTTGGCCTGGGTGAAGCGGCAGGAACAATCAGCCTGTTCAATCGTGCCACGATTCTGCCATTGCCAGATGGATCCCAGATGATATTACCGTTAATTTCCTCGGCTATGATGCTGGAGTACCATGCTCCCTCTTCCCTGCTGGCGCTCAGTGCGACATCGTTGAGCCGCCGCCCGAGAAAATCGAGTGCCCCGATCTGGATGTCTATGCCTGTCAAACCGGGTGAAGACTCGGCCTCGGGATTGACCTGCTTGAGAAACCCGAGCCACTGATCCAGATTGAGTAGCGGCAATATGCCATCCACCGTTATACCTGTCTTGGCGGGCGAGAGCGAGGGCGCGGACGCCGCGCCAAAATTTACGGCGCCGCGTTCCGCACGGTAGTTCCCCCCGTCGGTCCGGATGCGCTTGAATTTCGCAGCGACCCGTTCGCCATAGCTCAGGAATATTTCATCCTTGTCCAGCCCCACTGCCTTTCTTTCAAAACGCAGCGGTGCGATATCGGCAGCCGATTTGGAAAATGGTTCCGGAAAACTCGAGACGATACCCTGCAATGACGATTCGACGGATACATTTGCCAGCTTGTCGCGCATGCGCACGGACGCTCGCCAGGTGGTGCTGCCGCGCAGGTACCGTCGCCATGGCAGGGAGGAGTCGGCAATCCTGCTCTGTATCGGTTCGCCAAGATTGTCGAGGTTGACCTTGCCGGCGGCGGAAAGAAGAAAACTCCCGTCTGGTATATAAGTGGTATTGATGGTCACTGGCCCACCGAGGAGCCGGCCTGATAAATTTTCTATCCTGATTCTTGAGTCATCAAAAGCCAGCGTGCCATTGATATTGTTCAGGTCAGGCATACGGAGGCCAGGATCGAGCTGATTATCGATGAACTCGTAATTTCCAGCCAGCCTGGCAGCTCCGGTCTGAGACAACGGGATATCAAGCTTCAACAGCAGCCTGCCGTTTCCCGTCATTTTCACATTATCCAGGAGGGCATTGTACTCATCTCCCCCATATTTTGCCGCGATTTTCAAGAATTGCTGAGTAGCGCCGTCTGCCTGAAGCTGGCCGTGCAGTATCGCCTCGGGGGCAGCCACATCCGTAATTGCCAGCTTGACCTTGCTTAACTGGGTGCCAAAGGTATCTGCCCTTGCTGCGTCAAATTCCATATGGTCGCCGTGCAGGTGGAAATTCCCTGAAATGTTTTCTATCCTGGGCCAGTCCGGGACGTTATCGAGCGTAATTCCAGATGCTTTCGCCTGCACCCTGAAAATGCCTGTGCCGCCACGGGAAAGAAGCTCAGCAGGATTTCCCTTGAGATGGAGCCGAATATCCGCAAATCTTCCTTCAACCACCGACTTTTCAAGCCAGTTTTTAGTAGAATCCGCTATTCCGGCCGGAATGTGATGCGCCAGATAACGGGCATCCGCATGGGGCAGATGACCGACCAGGTCGATCACGCCCGGTCCATTCGATTGGCTGCGGTAAGTGCCGTAAGCTAACCCGGAGACATCGCTATTGGAGAAAGCGATATTGCTGAACTTGAATGCGACTGAATTGTCTTCCGATACGCGCCAGCTAGCCTGGCCGGTAAGGATATCCAGCATCAGCGGCTCATGGAAGGCGCTGGGAAATTCCAATTTGATGCGTTCGGATTTGAGATTCAGCGTGCCCCCTTTTTTCGGTGACGTCGATATTTCCGGTAATGCCGCTGAATGAAGGCAAATTTTGAAATTTTCTCAAACCTAAATTGGCAAATTTCCCTTTTACATTGAAGTGCAGAGGCGCTGGCCATTCGCCATCCCATTGGGCGCGCATGGACTGTATTTCTCCACGCGGCGAGGCTGTAGTGATTTGTTCGCGCAAAGGCTCGCTGATTGGCAGATATTCCACCAGATCGCCAAAAATTTTTAAATTCAATCCATCGACGTTCAATTTTCCGCTGCCGGCTTTTTCCGCATGAGCTGATATAACCTGCAACAGGAAATTGGCCGGCTCCAGCTCTCGTTCGCCATGAATAACGGTACGCAGTTTTCGTGCGAACCATTCGGCACCTTCTCTCTTTCCATCATTTATTTTTTGCCATCCGACTCTACCCAGCAGCCGGGCGAGGTCCAGTTCCGGCAGGCCTTCCGCCAACTGGGCCTTAACATTTTGCAAACGCATGTCGGCCGTCAGTTTTTTGATATCCGTTCCATCTATGCCAGCCCATAAACGCAGCGCTCCAACTGCATGATGTACTTTCATTTGCTGCGGGACCGGTAACCAGGCGTACCAGGCTGCGATATCCGCCCGATCGATTTGGATAAACAGCCGGCCCCGCCATTGCTCGGGAAGGCTTAGCGAGTCGCCAGTGAAATCCCCTCTCATATCCATTTGCGCGGCAAGCCCGGCCGGAGGAACGGCGAGTATGCCGAAGCGATGGTGATTTCCCCGGTTCTCGAGGCGCAGGTTGATCAGCAGTTCCAATTCCGGTGCACCGCGCTGATCATCCTGCCATATAACGCTGGCATTATTGATCGTGACGCGCCTCTGGCGCAACAGCCAGTCGGAAAAGCCGTTATCGTCGTCAGTCAACTCTGCATTGAGAGCAAAACCTGCCACATGAAGCACACCTTTGGCATCGCGGCGGACGACCAGATCGGGCTGCTCGATCTCGATTTCGCGAAAATGAAAATTACCGTGTAATATTGAAAGCCATGAGAGCGTGCCCCTAGCCCGGTGCAACAGCAAGGTTGTATTACCTTCCTTATCGTGCACCCGGATCATGCCCAGCATCATGTGAGGTCGAAAACCATCCCAGTCTGCGCTAATTTCGCCTATCGTTACACGTTGTCCGGAGGCGTGGCTGATCGCCGACGCGATGTTTTCGCGATATCGTTCAATATCGGGTAATAACCAGTAGCGGAGCGATAGCAACAGCAGGCAAAAGCATGCCGCAAGGAGAATCAAGATCCACGCAAACGATCGGGCCAGAAAGCTGCCTCGGCGTGCAACCGCTAAAATTACTGATAAGTTCAATAAATAATTCCAGTTTTATACTCGGGACGATTTGGCTTTCTTCCATGGGCATGAAACGCAAAACAACCATGATGAGAATATGGGAATGCGGCAAATTTTAAAGGATTTCCCTTAACCTGAATCCGGTAGTTTAGCGCTTGGAGGTTACCTGAGCAGATGTCACGACCATTCAAGGAACCATGATTTTCGCCTTGCACCTTTTTGAGGACCGCATGTCCAGCTGCGGATTCAGGTTTAACGAAGCCCCTGAAGTTCAGGTGTCTGGCAAAAATTTTTTAGATTCGGCCTGCTGCTACTTCGTTCCATCCAAAACAGTACAGATCAGGACCCCGCATCATGTCATCGGGATAGCAGTTTTTCGATGGCCTATTTTAACCCCGAATTCTTAACCATGCATGATGATACTTCCGCGGAAGAAATTATCCGCTCGATCCTCCCATTTAGCCGCTATGCGCAACGTCTGCTGGAGAGCGAGCCCGAATTATCGGTTGAGCTGCGGCGGAACCTGCGTCATCCGTGGTCCGCGGCGGAAATGGAGGGATTACTGCGCGCAGATTCCGATTTGCCAAATAATGAAGCAGGCATGCAGGTTGCTTTACGCAGACTGCGCAAAAACGTAATGCTGCGTCTGGCAGCGCGCGATTTGGGAGAGTTGGCAAATCTTGCCGAGGTTATGGCAACCATGACCGATTTGGCCGAAGTCAGCATTCGTTTTGCACTGGAACGCCAGAAGATGTGGCTCGCCAATCCGGATCGCTACGGCTGGCCTATCGGCGCCGAGAGCAAGATGCCACAGGAGTTGCTGGTAATTGCCATGGGGAAGCTGGGCGGTGGCGAACTCAATGTTTCGTCGGATGTGGACCTGATTTTCGTTTACCCTGAGGACGGCGAAACCAGCGGATGCCGATCCATAGCCAATCATGATTTTTTTATACGTCTTGGGCGCAGGCTGATTGCAAGCCTCAACGATATAACGCCGGACGGATATGTTTTTCGGGTGGATATGCGGCTACGCCCCTATGGTGAAGGCGGACCGCTGGTAATGAGCTTCGCCATGCTGGAAGAATATTTTTTCACTCAGGGACGTGAATGGGAGCGCTATGCCTGGATCAAGAGCCGGGCAATAGCCGGTCCGGACGCCGAAGCAACCGCATTGATGGAAATAACGCAGCCATTTATATATCGAAAATACCTCGACTTCGGAGCGTATGAGTCAATGCGCAGTCTCCACTCGCAAATCCGCCAGGAGGTGAAGCGGAAGGACATGCACCAGAATATCAAACTGGGACCCGGCGGTATCCGCGAAGTCGAGTTTATCGCGCAGGTATTTCAGCTGATCCGTGGTGGGCGAGATCCCGATCTGCGCCTTCGTCCCACGCTTGCTGTATTGCAGCGTTTGGGGGAGAAACAACAATTATCGGATAAAACGGTGGCGGAACTGTCGGACGCTTACTGTTTTTTGCGCAATCTTGAGCATCGCTTGCAGTATCTCGACGACCAGCAAACCCAGACGCTGCCGGAAAATGCCACGGATCAGGCGTTGGTGGCGGCCGCTATGGGTTTTGCTACTTATGCCGATTTTCTGCAACAGCTCAATAGCTATCGCGGTAACGTCACTCGCCACTTTGAGCAGATTTTTGCCGTTCCAGAAGATCCCATACGCTGAATGCATTCGCATGGTTGGGTCAGCAGGAATCACCAAATGGAAGTGAAGCCGAAGCCACGGCTGCGCAACTGGTTATGATGGGATATTCCAGTCCGGAAAAAATTATTCAGCGCCTGCAAGATTTTTACGCCAGCAGCCGTTACCGGCAATTACCCGGATCAAGTAAACAACGCCTCGATGCGCTGATTCCTGCTCTGATTGAAATCGCGGCTAAATTCCCTTCCGCGAATGTTACGCTGGAGCGTTTGCTGCAGTTACTGGAAAGTGTAAGCCGGCGTGCAGCTTATCTGGCGCTGCTGCGAGAGCATCCACAAGCACTGGAACGTATTGGCGAAGCTCGCCAGCACGAGCCAGTGGGCCAGCGAATATCTGAGCCGCCACCCCATTCTGCTGGATGAGCTGCTTAACCCCAACGATTTTCCAATCGTGCCGGATTGGGCGCGGGCGAGGGCAGGGCTGACGCAGGAATTGGATGGTGCTGGCGGCCCGGATGGCAACGATATCGAACAGCAAATGGATGTGCTGCGGCATTTTCACCACGCGCACATATTTCAGTTTCTGGCAAAGGATGTGGAAGGGTTGCTGCCGCTTGAAACGTTGAGCGATCATCTGACCGATCTGGCCGATCTGATACTTGACCGGTACTCCACCTTGCCTGGTCGGGATTGAGGCGCAAGCACCGGCATGAACCGGCTTTCGCTATCATCGGCTATGGTAAACTGGGCGGGAAGGAATTGGGTTATGCGTCCGATCTCGACATCATTTTTCTTTATGATGATGCCCATCCCGATGCACCGGAAATCTATGCAAGACTGAGTCAGCGCATCAACGCCTGGCTTACCAGTTACACATCAGCCGGATTGCTGTATGAAACCGATCTGCGTCTGCGCCCCAACGGCAGCAGTGGCCTGCTCGTGAGTTCCATCGAAGCTTTTGATCAATACCAGCGAAATCACGCCTGGGTCTGGGAGCATCAGGCGCTGACACGGGCCCGCTTCGTGGCGGGAGACAGCCGTGTGGGAGAAGCGTTCGAAAAGACGCGCAGGGATGTTCTTCGCCAGCGGCGCGACTTACCGAGCCTGAAACACGAGGTTCTGGCAATGCGGCAAAAGATGCTGGACGCCCATCCAAACTCAAGCGGGTTATTCGACGTCAAGCATGACCGCGGTGGCATCATTGATGTGGAATTCATCGTGCAATATCTGATCCTGGGCCATGCCTGCGATTATCCCGAATTAACAAAAAATATAGGCAATATCGCGTTACTGAAGCTTTTCGAGAAGTTGGGCCTTGTTCACGCTGAAACCGCGGAACGGGCGCTCAACGCCTATCGGGAATTCCGGCGCGTTCAGCACGCGTTGCGGTTGAGCGGAGATTCGGGTCTGACGGGTACTCCTCCCGCTCATAGCCAATCACAAAAATTCGCGCGCGTCGAAGCAGAGGGATTGCGAGATGGCATTATTGCGGTCTTGCGGTTATGGGATGAAGTATTTGGAGCACAAACACATCATTGCGCAGCTTCCGGATAAGCTTGTTGTTTTGTCGCACCTCAGCTTCCCGTTAACAATGCCGATCACGGAGCCCAAACTTAATCGTTTAGCCCTGCCTCAGGGCGAGCGTCTCACGAATAAGCGCGGAATGATGCGTAGGAACGACCCCATCCGGCTTCCTGTTGATATGAATGTCCAGCCCTATTACATCCATACAAGGTATCATTTTTCGCACCAAAATGCGCTAGAATAAACGGTTTAAATTCTCTCCGGGGTTTCAAAATGTCAATGGCTGACCGCGACGGCGTGATCTGGAGCGATGGAAAAGTAATTCCTTGGCGTGAGGCAACCACCCATGTGCTTACCCATACTCTCCATTATGGACTGGGCGTTTTTGAAGGATTGCGCGCCTACCGCACGCCTCGGGGTCCGGCAATTTTCCGCCTGCAGGACCATACCGACCGTTTGTTCAATTCGGCACATATCTTCATGATGAGAATGCCTTTTGACAAGGCTACGCTGATGCAGGCGCAATGTGATATGGTCAGGCAGAACAGGCTGGAGTCCTGTTATATCCGGCCGATTGTCTTTTACGGCTCGGAAGCGATGGGTATTTCGGCAAAAACGCTCTCCGTGCATGTAGCCATTGCGGCTTGGCCATGGGGCGCTTACCTTGGGTCAGAGGGACTGGAAAAAGGAATTCGCGTTAAAACATCCTCATTCTCTCGACACCATGTCAACGTCAACATGTGCCGCGCCAAGTCGGTCGCCACCTATGCCAATTCCATTCTGGCTCATCAGGAAGTTGCCAACGATGGTTATGATGAAGCCCTGTTACTGGACGTTGACGGATATGTCGCGGAGGGGGCGGGGGAAAATATATTCATCATCAAGCGCGGCAAGCTGTACACCCCTGACATGACTTCCTGCCTGGAAGGAATTACCCGGGCTTCCATTATAGAGCTCGCAGAGGAGATCGGCATTCCGATAATCGAAAGCGCATCACTCGTGACGAGGTCTATTGTGCTGACGAGGCTTTTTTCACGGGCACGGCAGCCGAGGTTACGCCGATCCGCGAGCTTGACAATCGCAGTATCGGCAGCGGTGAGCGCGGTCCGATTACTGCCAGGCTGCAAGCCATGTTTTTCGACTGTGTAAGCGGCAAGGCTGAGAAACATGCCTCCTGGCTTACTTACGTCTGAGTTACATCTGATTGTGTCTGACTTGAATATAATTGAGGAACTGCCGATGCAGAAGCAAGCTACCGATAACAAAAGTCGTCAGATCGAAGTCACCACTGATGATTTGCCGCTGCACTGCCCCATGCCGTCGATGCTATTGTGGAATTCGCACCCGAGAGTTTACCTGCCGATAGAAAATACCGGCGAGGCGCTATGTCCATACTGCGGTACTCGGTACGTACTCAAGGGTGGCGCAGTGGTCGGGCATCATTAGCAGGCAATTTATAAATTGCGCTGGCAAAAACACGAAAAAAGACAGAAGCGATAGCGTGCAAGATCTTGAAAGAGCCCGCTTGTATGTCCGCAGAAATTAGAGAGAGTATTGCCAGCCAGGCAATCTGCGCCGGGGTTGCTCCTTTGCTAGATTTGCTTTGGCACATTTGATCCCCGTTTAAACGACCTTCATATTCATTCTCACGCTTTCTCATGCACAAACTGCCGCAGGAAATTTTCAAGGCCTACGATATCAGAGGCGTCTTTGCGAAAACTCTGACTGTTGAAATCGTTGAGGCTATTGGCCATGCAATCGGAACTGAAGCACGGGCCCGTGGGCTTATGACGGTCGCGATTGGGCGCGACGGCCGATTATCCGGGCCGGAACTGGCGCCGGCCCTGGCAAGAGGTTTGCAAAGAAGCGGCATTGATGTGATAGACGTGGGCGTTGTGGCCACGCCTATGCTTTACTTCGCGGCCCATACATTATGTAATTACTCCGGCATAATGGTTACAGGCAGCCACAATCCGCCTGAATATAACGGCCTGAAAATGGTGCTGGGGGGCGAAACGCTTGCGGCGGAGGCAATCCAGAACTTGCGCCTGCGCCTGGAAAATGATGACCTTGCGCATGGAAACGGTAACTATCGCAAACACGACATTGCCGAAGCATACCTCCAGCGCATAACTAGCGACGTCAAGCTGGCGCATCCGGTGAAAATCGCAATCGATTGCGGGAATGGTGTCGCGGGCGCTTATGCGCCGGCGTTGTATCGCCGGCTGGGATGCGAGGTGGTGGAGCTGTATTGCGAAGTCGATGGCACTTTTCCACATCATCATCCTGATCCGTCCGTACCCGAGAACCTGCAAGACCTGATTCACGCACTGAAAACCACCGATGCGGAAATTGGATTGGCTTTTGACGGCGATGGCGATCGCGTAGGGGTCGTTGCCAAGGATGGCACCATTATTTATCCCGATCGCCAGTTGATGTTGTTTGCTGCCGATGTGCTATCCAGGAATCCAGGCGGCAGGGTCATTTTTGATGTGAAATGCACCCGCAATCTGGCTCCGTGGATCGAGCGGCACGGCGGTGAGCCCATCATGTGGAAAACCGGACATTCTTTTATAAAAGGCAAACTGAAGGAAACCAACGCACTGTTGGCCGGCGAGATGAGCGGCCACATTTTTTTTAAAGAGCGATGGTACGGATTCGATGATGGTCTCTATGCAGGCGCGCGTCTGCTGGAACTGCTCAGTCATCAGACGGATATTGATGCGGTCCTGCACGCCATTCCCGATGCGATCAGCACACCGGAATTACAGATCAGGTTGAAAGAAGGCGAAAATTATTCGCTTATAGCAAAATTACAAAAAACCGCCCATTTCGATAATCCCAAAGGCATTATTACCACCGACGGGTTGAGAGTGGAATATAACGATGGCTTTGGCTTGGCACGCTCATCCAATACAATGCCAGTGATTGTGCTGCGCTTCGAGGCGGATAATGAGGCCGCACTGAAACGTATACAGAAGGATTTCAGCAGGGTAATCCTGGAGGCAAAACCCGATGCGGTTTTGCCATATTAGGCCTCTTCAAATGCTCAGCCGTACGATGCAAGAGTCTGGGGAGTTAAGGGAGTTAGGGGGAGGTAGGGGAACATGAGATGCTAACCATGAGAGGTCATCTCGGCCGGCCGATGGTGTAACTTTGGAATAGCTTTGGAATAGGGCGAACTTGGAAGAAAATATCAAAACAAGAGTTTTATTTGTTTGCATGGGCAATATCTGCCGTTCGCCGACTGCGGAAGCCGTGTTCCGGCATCAAGTCAGAGCCGCTGGCCTTGAGAACGAGATTCATATCGATTCGGCGGGTACACACGACTATCATGTGGGTGACCCTCCGGATGAAAGGGCTCAGAAAGCGGCAATGAGGCGAGGCTATGAAACAAACGGGCTGCGTGCCCGCCGCGTGCATGAAAAGGATTTCGAGGTTTTTCACTATATATTGGCGATGGATAAGTCGAATCTCGCGATACTGGAACAGGAATGTCCGCCCCAATACAGCCACAAGCTAGGTTTGCTCATGCAGTACAGCAAGAATTTTGAAGGTGTAAAGGAAGTACCTGATCCTTATTTTGGGGGACATCAAGGCTTTGAGCATGTACTGAATCTGGTGGAGGAGGCTGGAAGGGGATTACTCAGCCGGATTCGATATGAAACAGCGACCGAGTTGCGAAACAGAGGGATGAGTTGATACAGATGAATTAACGGAGCGGGGTGATTAACCCCGCTTCGTTTTTTCAAAGAAGCTATTTATTTATGGGTTTCGATCTGCACCATGGGTTCCTCGTGTGCTATGACCGGCATGGCCGGTGGCCGTTTTCGGCGCCCCTGCGGTAATGTTGATTCTGCCTCGGCCTTGGTTTCATTTTGTTTTATTTTTTCAGGTATCGTCTCAACCATTACCAGTCCATTCGCGACCAGGTCCGGTGATTCGATTACGGATGCAGGCTGAGGTTGTTGAACCTCCTGATGCTCTCTTGTTTCGCTTTTTTCCCCTATCTCCCACGCCTCCCCTGGGGATGTCAAATCACTTACCTCTTTATTGCTTTCGGGAAACTCCACCTGGGCAGCCGCCTTTGCTACCGGGAAAGGAAAAACCGATTTCTCAGGGACCGATTCCTTGATCGCTGGCTGAGCAGGCGGCGCATTGTGTGGAGCTTCTGCGACTTCAGGCACAGCGGCTAGTGTTACCGACGTCATTAACGGCAGGGTTTCGTGCGGCTCCAAGGGCTCGGAATGAGAGACCGAAACTGATTCCACAGGCATTTCCACTGTTGGGGTGGAAGAGGTGAGAACGAGAGCGGGCGTCTCTTGTTCCAAAACCGGAACAGGTTCTGGCACGGCGCTTTCCGCATTCTTTTCCTCATGCATTGACTGGCTTACTGCCTGCTGCGGATGAGGATGTTTCGCAGCCATTTGTTTATTTTCACGTGGGGCACGTTCCGGGCGGTCGCTGCGTTCGCGTTGTCGACCACCGCGGCGGCGGCGGCGCGAGCCTTCCTCTTGCTGAACGGTCGCTTCGGCTCCAGGCTGTTCTTCCACGCCTGACAACTTGACTTCAGTCCTGATTTTCTCTTCCCGCGGTGGACGCGGCTGCTTCTTTTGAGAAGTTCTTTCACTCTGAACCTTGGGTTCACCGCGTTTTTCAAAACGCAGGTGCGGCTTCAGCTGCATGAGCCAACGCGCTGCTCGCTTCGATGCTCCGCTCGGCACGATCGCCCCGGTCCCGCCGGGGGCGGGCGCGCTCGGTCCGGGCGGTGGGGCTGGCGGCCTGTTCGGTCCGCACTTTTTCATCACCTCCCATTTGTTTGAACCAACTAAAGATTCTGTCAAGAAAGGATGGCGGCTCAGGTTGCCGATGCGTCTTTTGCTCACGTATGGGAGCCGGTTGCGAGGGTGTGATCCCCCGCACGGCGGCTTGCTGCCGTACCGGCTTAGCTTCTGGCCCTACTGATGGGAGGGCAGCTTCTTGCGCGGGCTTCTCAACCCTTTGATAGCTGGCCTGAACTTCGCCCAGCTTCACGTCATCATGGCGCAAGCGGCTGATGCTGTAGTTCGGCGTTTCGAAATAAACATTGGGGATCAGTACCACGTTGACCTTCAAACGCGCTTCGATGGCATGGATTTCGGCGCGTTTTTCATTCAATAAGTAGGTCGCGACATCGATAGGTAGCTGGACGTGGAGCACGGCGGTATTCTCTTTCATTGCTTCTTCCTGGATGATCCTGAGGATGTGCAATGCCGACGAATCGGTCCCGCGGATATGGCCGGTGCCATGACAACGGGGGCAGGAAATATAACTGCTCTCGCCCAGTGATGGCCGCAAGCGCTGGCGTGACAATTCCAATAGGCCGAAGCGCGAAATCTTGCCCATTTGCACGCGCGCCCGATCATAGCGCAAGGAATCGTGCAAGCGGTTTTCCACCTCGCGCTGGTTGCGAGCGACCTCCATATCGATAAAGTCGATCACTACCAGGCCGCCTAGATCGCGCAAACGCAATTGCCGCGCAATTTCATCGGCCGCTTCCACATTGGTGTTGAGTGCTGTCTGCTCGATATCGGAACCGCGGGTCGCTCGGGCGGAGTTCACATCCACCGACACCAGGGCTTCGGTATGGTCGATAACAATGGCGCCACCTGAAGGCAGGGTGACTTGGCGTGAATAAGCCGTTTCAATCTGATGCTCGATCTGAAAACGGGAAAATAACGGTACGTCGTCGCGATAGAGCTTGACGCGGCTCACGTTGGCCGGCATGACATGACTCATGAACTGGCACGCCTGCTCGTAGATACTCTCGGTATCAATCAGGATTTCGCCAATTTCCTGATGAAAGTAATCGCGTATGGCGCGGATGACCAGGCTGCTTTCCTGATAAATCAGAAAAGCGCCACTTTGGCTGTTGGAAGCATCCTCGATTGCGCGCCACAGTTGGAGTAGATAATTCAGATCCCACTGCAACTCTTCTTCACTGCGGCCTATCCCGGCGGTACGAGCGATGATGCTCATGCCAGAAGGTATGTTGAGCTGCGACATAACGTCGCGCAGCTCCGCGCGATCCTCACCCTCTATACGGCGCGAAACGCCTCCGCCGCGAGGATTGTTAGGCATCAGGACCAGATAGCGGCCAGCCAGAGAAATATAGGTCGTGATCGCCGCGCCCTTGGTCCCGCGCTCATCCTTGTCCACCTGGACAATGAGCTCCTGGCCCTCACGGAGCGCGTCCTGGATCCGGATTCGGGCCGGGTCCGTGCTTTCCCGAAAGTAAGAGCGGGAAATTTCCTTGAAAGGGAGAAAACCATGGCGTTCACCGCCATATTCGACGAACGCCGCTTCAAGGCTGGGCTCAATTCGGGTAATTACACCCTTGTAGATATTGCCCTTGCGTTGTTCCTTGCCGGAGGATTCAATGTCAAGATCAATAAGCTTCTGACCATCGACAATAGCGACACGCAGTTCTTCCGGCTGTGTCGCATTAAATAGCATGCGTTTCATTTTATGCCTCCCGCGCTCTGGTCACGGGCCGACAGCCTACGCACGAGGAGATAGTGTTCTCCTGGCGTATACGAGACTTTTTAGTCAGGGCAACTTGATCATGGTATCGGGGCTGCAATAAAAGATGACTATCTCTCTGGCTTGTCAATAAGTCCTGCTTATTTATAAGCAGAACCGGAAAATTAAGTTTCAATCAGGCTTCGACTATGGCTATCCGCGAACGGAGCTTCGAAACTGAAAACTGAAATCAACGTGTGCTTTGAGCGCGCAAATCAATTACTATCGCTACTTTATTGGTGAGCGACTTTAACCAGATTTCGGGGCTGGCTCTTGCCACTGCCGAATGAATCCCATCAACAGTGCTAATTTGCGCACCGGATAAAGGGATAAAGGATGGGCGGTAACCCCGAATTGGTAAGTATAAGTAGAATTAAGGATTTGGGCAAAGAATTTCCTTTGCGCGCAGCGGTTAAAGAAATAGTAGCCGAGGATAGCGATGGGCAGCGTATCGATAATTTCCTGATCAAACGCCTGAAGACCGTTCCCAAGAGCCATATCTATCAGCTGCTGCGTAGTGGCCAGGTGCGTCTTAACAGCAAACGCGTCGAAGCGGGCTATCATCTCCAGCTCGGAGATATTGTGCGCATTCCGCCAATAAAAATGGTCGAAGGTGATTTACCGCTGAAACAAAAAGCAGGCAAAACTCCCCACGTCCCGTTTGAAGTACTGTTTCAGGACGAGGCTCTCCTGGTGATCAACAAACCTGCCGGGGTCGCGGTTCATGGCGGCAGCGGCATAAGCTTGGGAGTGATAGAGCAATTGCGTGCGCAGCATCGAGAATGGAAATTCCTGGAATTGGTTCACCGCCTTGATCGGGAAACCTCCGGGGTGTTACTGCTCGCCAAAAGCCGTGCGGCACTGGTCGAACTGCATCGGCAGCTACGCGCCGGGACGATGAAAAAGCAATATCTGACGCTGGTGAAAGGTATTTGGCGCAACCTCCGGCAGAGCGTCCAGCTACCGCTCAATAAATACTTGACGGCCGCCGGGGAACGACGCGTCGCTGTGGCAACCGCAGGTAGAGAAAAAGATGGAATGGCTGCTCACACGGTTTTCACTCTTAAAAGGACGTGGCAGGGCTTCAGCCTGCTGCAAGCGGAACTAAAAACCGGCCGCACTCATCAAATCCGTGTCCATCTTGCTCATCTGGGCTTTCCCATAGCAGGCGACGATAAGTACGGCGATTTTACGTTAAACAAGGAACTGGCAAGGCGGACGTCGCAGCCACGCCTGGAACGCATGTTTCTACATGCTTCCATAGTCGAGGTACTGCATCCCTCGACGGGTAAAAACCTTCGCCTGGAAGCACCGCTGGCGGAAGATTTGCAAGAATTTTTAAAAGGATTGGATGTCGAGGGCAGATCATCTGATCCATAGAGTTATATATTCCATTGCCTGAGCAAACCTTCCTTTTGCAACCTTCCATCGCAGGCTATCAGCAGACGGTGGCTATTCAGAGGAAACCCCTAGGAAGAAGGGCACACTGGCCTCTGGAGAGTATATCGCCACGCGGCGCTCGATTTCACTTGAAGGATTAATAAATGGCCGATTCAGAAAATCGCGATGAAAGCTGGGAAAAGCGGGTACTCGAAAAGCTGGCGCTCTCATCTTTGCAGGAGCAGCGCAGGGCGCGCCGCTGGGGCATATTCTTCAAGTCGCTGACTTTTATTTACCTGTTTATACTGTTGTTTTACTGGTTGGGGTGGTCTTCCCAAAGTGATATGTCCATTTCCGGCAAACATACTGCTTTGGTCGATCTGCGGGGTGTTATTTCTCCCGATACCATAGGCAGCGCCGAGAATATCAACGCGGGGCTGCAGCATGCGTTCAAGGACAAGAAAACGCAGGGGGTGATTTTGCGTATTAACAGCCCTGGAGGGAGCCCGGTCCAATCAGGCTATATCAACGATGAAATCAGACGGCTGCGCGCCGAATATCCGGATATTCCTCTTTACGCCGTGGTCGAGGATATTTGCGCTTCCGGCGGTTATTACATTGCTTCAGCCGCCGATAAAATATTTGTGGACAAGGCCAGCATGGTCGGTTCAATCGGCGTGCTCATGAATGGATTCGGTTTTACGGGTGTCATGGAAAAGCTTGGTATCGAGCGCCGGCTGCTCACCGCCGGTGAGAACAAAGCTTTTCTTGATCCTTTTTCACCCACTAACATTGAGCAGGAGAAATATGCCAGGAAAATGCTGGGCGAAATTCACCGGCAGTTTATCGAGGTCGTGCGACAGGGTAGGGGTCAACGCTTGAAAGAAGACCCGGAGATATTTAGCGGCATTATGTGGACCGGCGAAAAAAGCGTTGAGCTTGGTCTTGCCGATGCGATGGGAAGCGCGGATTATGTGGCCCGCGAGGTCATCAAGGCGGAACACATCGTGGATTACACCACCCGGGAAGGATTTGCAGAGCGGTTCGCGAAACGCTTAGGTGGGGTGACAGCCGAGGCGCTGATTGGCTCGGGAATCGGGTGGGCCTTGCGATAACCCACCCACCTTTCGGTATGGCTTCGGAAACTTCTATCCATATAATAGGAAAATCGCGGGTTTATTATTGAGATCGGGCGGGGCGCGCCGCCATTCCTTAACTGTTCTGGTTGAAATATATTCATTTTCCAGGGTGAGGTTGGACGAAATGCAGAGAGTTGTATCATCCCTGCAAGTAGAGATAAGGCAGTCCAGCATTTTCTGGTTGCGGTAGGGCGTCTCAATGAATATTTGGGTCTGGTCATGGACTATAGAAGCTTTCTCCAGCTCAACAATTTTAGCCGCACGTTTGCCACGGTCCACGGGAAGATATCCATGAAATGCGAAGCGCTGACCATTCAATCCCGATGCCATGAGTGCCAATAATATGGAGGAAGGTCCGACCAGCGGAATCACTCGAATATTTTTTTGATGGGCAAGCCGTATCAAGCCTGCCCCGGGGTCGGCTATAGCCGGGCAACCGGCTTCGGATAACAGTCCGGTATCGCATCCCGCAAGCAGGGGCTCAAGTAGGCTGTCTAACTCCCTGACCCGGGTATGTTCATCCAATACTCGCATACTGATACTTTGCAAGCGCGTACATCCGGCTTGTTTAAGAAATCGCCTGGCGGTTTTTGGATGCTCGACAATATAGTGATCAAGCGCCACTATGCATTGTCGAACCGCCGGGGGAATCGTCCACTCAATATCACCTTCGCCCAGCGGAGCCGGGATGAGATAGAGTATTCCCGCTGTCACACTATCTCTATACCTTCGCTGGTAAGCATTTCGACCAGCGCAATCAGCGGTAATCCGATCAGTGCGCTCGGGTCGTCACTCACCATGCGCTCGATCAATACGATACCCAACCCCTCGGATTTGGCACTACCCGCGCAGTGATAAGGTTGTTCTTTTCGAAGATAATTCTCGATTTGTCGATCAGTGACATTGCGGAATTTGACCTGAGACGCAACAAGCCGGGTCTGAATGCGGCGCTTTCGGCCATTGAAGAGGCTCAGTGCGGTATAAAACGTGACTTCTTTTCCCCGTATGGTACGCAGTTGCCTGGTCGCATTGATACGGTTTAACGGTTTGCCAAGCTGAATGCCTTCCAGCACTGCTGCCTGATCAGCACCGATAACCAGAGCGTCGGGATAGATCGCCGCAACGGCACGCGCCTTGGCGGTCGCCAAGCGGAGTGCGGTGGCGTCGGGGCGCTCGTTTGCCAGAGGAGCCTCATCTATTTCCGGGCTGAATACTTCAAACGGAATTTGTAGCCGGCCGAGCAGCTCATGGCGATAAATGGAACTGGACCCCAAAACAAGCTGCTGAGTAGTTTCTTTATTCTTCAAGATTTCCTTTTGAGAGGGCTTTTGACACTCAGGAGCAAAAAATATATGATGCGCGCCGTACCGTACGTTGCCCCAAAATTTTAACCTAAATCGGGCAGTAGCGAATCCACCAGAAATATGCGGTAACCGCGGGGTTGGAATCGGAAGAACAAGCGGAATCGTCTGGACCTATTTTATCACCTGGGCTGCAACAATTCCGATTGGTGAGACTAGGCAAGGGAGCGGAATAAGCAGCTGAATAGATCAGCTTCAATGCTAGCCAACACCGTGGGGGCGGCGCCTGATCCAGGTACACTGTAATAGATCCGTACTCCCTTGGCGATTATCGTTCAGCCATTGCCCATCAGCCCCATTGGCTTCGATGCCGACTGGCGCTCCTATATGTCATTTGCTCAGAATTCTTGAAAGTATTTATTTGTATCTTCCTGGTTTAGGCAATTCGCCCGGGCGGGTTACCGCCACAAAGCAAGCGCGCATGCGGACCAGCCTAAACGGCATTGCAAATACTATATACGCCCATATATAAAAGAAAGAGCGACTGTAAATTATCATTAAAAATCCATGTCCGTTCGGCCTGCCATAGATGCTCTCGATTTTGCCCGTAATGCCGGGGCGCTCCATGGTAAAATAGCTCTTGCCAGCCTGGAGCGCCTAGGGGATTACTTGGCCGGAAATTCCGGCGAGTTGCAGTATGAGATCGCTGGCGCCTTAAACAGGGATGGCAAGCCGATCTTGCGAATTTCCGTCCGGGGACTGGTAAAACTCCGGTGTCAGCGTTGTTTGGGCGAGCTCGGGCATGTGCTGGATCTGCGCACGGATCTGCTGTTGGCGGAGAATGAAAAGGAGCTCTTTTCTTTTGATGAAGATGAATCGATTGATGGTATTCTGGCAGAGCCTGATCTGGATATTCTGGCGCTGATTGAAGATGAAATAATCCTGAGTTTGCCAATTTCGCCGCGTCATGATGAGAGCGAATGCTCGATCGGGAACCGGCTCAACGTTGATACAGCAGAGCAAAAACCACTTTTTGCCGCGCTGACGGCGTTAAAAAAACTGCATTAAATTATATTTTGAGGAGTTGATTATGGCGGTTCAACAAAATAAAAAATCCCCATCAAAACGGGGCATGCACCGTTCGCACGATTCTTTGAGCAATCCGCCGTTAACGGTAGAGCCCGGCACTGGCGAAATCCATTTGCGCCACCACATCAGCCCCAACGGTTTTTACCGCGGCAGGAAGGTTATCAAGACAAAAGGAGAGTAAGCTCCGCCCCATCATTGTGGGGATCAAGGTTTTTCAGTTTATCCCGGCCCAGTTATCCCGGCCTCAAGGGCGCCAAAATTGAACATTACCGTAGCCGTAGATTGCATGGGTGGCGATTATGGGCCTCATGTAACGGTTCCCGCGGCCGTCAGTTACCTCAACCGCCATTCCGAAACCGACATCATTCTCGTAGGTCTTCCTGACGTCATTGAATCGGAATTGCGTTCCCTCAGATTTACGCCCAGCCCCCGGATGAGGCTTCGTGCTGCGAGCGAAGTTGTGGGTATGGATGAGTCGCCTGCCTTGGCGCTGCGCGGTAAAAAAGACTCTTCGATGCGCATTGCGATCAATCTGGTCAAGAATGGCGAAGCTCAGGCCTGCGTCAGCGCGGGCAATACTGGGGCATTGATCGCAACTTCGCGGTTCGTACTGAAGACGCTCCCCGGCATCGACCGCCCGGCTCTTGCCGTGGTATTGCCCACAATTAGAGGACACACTTACGTACTCGATCTGGGCGCAAATGTGGATTGCACGGCGGAGCACCTGCTTCAATTCGGTGTCATGGGAGCTACACTGGTTTCGTCGGTGGAAAACAAGGAGAAGCCCAGCATCGGCTTGTTGAACATAGGAGAGGAAGAGATCAAGGGCAACGAAGTGGTCAAACAGGCTGCGGAGCTGCTACGCGAGAGTGGATTGAATTTTTACGGCAATATCGAAGGTAACGACATTTATAAAGGAACAACTGACGTGGTGGTTTGTGACGGTTTTGTTGGCAATGTCGCACTGAAAACTTCAGAAGGGGTTGCACAGATGCTTTCCACTTTTCTGCGTGAGGAATTCAGGCGCAATCTGCTCACGAAATTTGCCGGCCTCATCGCAGTGCCGGTTATCAAGGCGTTCAAGCGCCGGATTGATCACCGGCGGTACAATGGCGCAAGTTTGCTGGGGTTGCGTGGAATCGTGATCAAAAGCCACGGATCGGCTGACAGTCATGCATTTGGTTTCGCTATCGCACGGGCAGTGGATGAGGTTCGCGGCGGCATGCTGCGCCATATCAGCGAACGAGTGGCGCAGTTGCCGCATCATTTTAGAAATTCATCCTCTCATCCTCAGCCCCTGGCGGAAGAGCGCCCTGCATGATGTATTCCAGAATCATTGGAACAGGCGGTTATCTGCCGGAAAAGATTCTCACCAACCATGATCTTGAGCGCATGGTGGATACGAGCGATGAGTGGATACGCAGCCGTACAGGCATTGCACAGCGGCACATCGCAGCGGATAGCGAAATGGCAAGCGATCTGGCACTTAATGCCAGCCGGGAAGCAATGAAGGCTGCCAGTATTACTCCCGCTGAGATCGATCTGATCATCGTCGCCACGACCACGCCTGATATGATTTTCCCTAGCACCGCCTGCATTCTGCAGAATAAGCTTGGCGTCAAGGATTGCCCGGCATTCGACGTGCAGGCCGTATGCAGCGGTTTCATTTACGCCCTCGCCACGGCGGATATGTATATTCGTGCCGGTAAATGCCGTAGGGCCCTGGTGGTTGGAACAGAAATTTATTCGCGCATACTCGACTGGACAGATCGAAGCACCTGTGTACTCTTTGGCGACGGCGCGGGCGCGGTGATACTGTCTCGAAGCGACCAGCCAGGTATCATTTCAAGCCACTTGCATGCTGATGGCGGTTACAGCAGCATTCTCGCAGCGCCGGGGAATTTCTGCGGTGGCAAGGCGCAAGGTAATCCGTTTGTGGTCATGGAGGGCAATACGGTTTTCAAGTTCGCGGTGAAAGTTCTGGAAGAAGTTGTCCATGAGGCCCTGGTTGAAAATAACTTGCAGGTATCCGATATCGATTGGCTCATTCCGCATCAGGCCAATATCCGCATTATCACTTCCACCGCCAAAAAATTAGGTTTGCCTATGGAAAAGGTGGTCGCCACCCTTGAGGGGCAAGGTAATACCTCCGCTGCATCCATTCCGCTTGCGCTGGATATTGCGGTGCGCGACGGACGGATCAAAACAGGCCAAAAGGTATTAATGGAAGGTGTCGGCGGCGGGTTTACCTGGGGCGCAATATTGACTCGATGGTGAAGTGTTGCGTCCAGGCGGGTATTGAGGCTTCGTTCCGCTTTCTTTCACAGCCAATTTATATGAATTGCTCGCAGCCCATGCTTTCGTTCCCATTATCAGCTTATCCTCGCGATGGGCAAGATGCGAATTTATCGGGTGATCCGATATCACGATATTGATGAATCTCTCTGAAAAATTTGCTTGTGTTTTTCCTGGCCAAGGTTCCCAATCGATCGGGATGATGGATGGGTATACTGGTTTCCCGGTAGTGCGTGAAACGTTTGCCGAAGCTTCTGACATTCTCGGGGAGGGTTTCTGGGAAATGGTTCGTGATGGTCCGGCGGATAAACTCAACCTGACCGTGAACACCCAGCCGCTGATGCTGATGGCTGGCATTGCCGTCTACCGCGCATGGAACACCTTGGGAAACGTAAAACCGGCATTCGTGGCCGGCCATAGTCTGGGGGAGTACACCGCGCTGGTGGCATCCGGGGCTCTGGCTTTTGGGGATGCGTTGCCGCTCGTGCGTTTTCGAGCGGAAGTGATGCAACAGGCCGTGCCGGAAGGCTCGGGCGCCATGGCCGCAATTCTCGGGCTTGACGATGAGGTGGTCCGCTCAATCTGCAACGAAGTCACACATTCTTCTCATGGTGAATCGCTGGAACCGGCCAATTTCAACTCACCTGGTCAAATTGTTATTGCAGGTCATAAGAACGCCGTGCTGCGTGGAATGGAACTGGCAAAATCGGCCGGCGCCAAGCGGGCGATAATATTACCCGTAAGTATTCCTTCACATTGTTCCTTGATGAGCCAGGCAGCCGAGAGGATGCATGAGCGTCTGGAAGGGCTGACGCTCGGCACCCCCGGAATTTTCCATTGTTGCACAATGCGGATGTGCAACAGCATGAAGATCCTGAAAGCATAAAACAGGCTCTGGTACGGCAATTGTTCAGTCCGGTGCGGTGGACCGAAATCATCCGTTCCTTTGCTGACGCCGGGATTACCTATGTAGTGGAATGCGGGCCGGGCAAGATACTTTCAGGACTTAAACAAGCGCATCTCGACAAATTTGCAGAGCCTGGCACTGACGGACGGCGCGGCGATCCTAAACGCGCACAGCATATTAATGCAGAACGAGTAATTCGATGGGTTTTGCTGCGCGAAGTTTTATCTGTATCTGTATTGGCTCGTAATCGAAGTATTGGGGACTGACATTGCAAAATCAAATAGCACTCATAACCGGAGCCAGCCGCGGCATTGGCCGGGCCATCGCGCTTGAATTGGGCAGACAGGGCGCCATCGTTGTAGGCACTGCCACCACCGAGGAGGGCGCCGGAATCATCAGCAATTATTTGAGAGAGGCTGAGCTCAAAGGTGAGGGCATGTTGCTGAATGTAAATAATGCTGCTCAAATTGAAAGCCTTCTTAAGGCAGTACATGACAAATTTGGAGATATCGTCATACTGGTAAATAATGCTGGCATCACTCGCGACAATTTGCTTATCCGGATGAAAGATGAGGAGTGGGATGACATCCTCGAAACTGATCTCAAATCGGTATTTCGTTTAAGCCGGAGTGTGCTCCGGCCCATGATGAAAGCCCGTTACGGGCGCATTGTTAATATTTCTTCCGTGGTGGGCGCTACCGGTAATATGGGACAGGCTAATTACGCCGCTGCCAAAGCCGGAATATTCGGCTTCAGTAAATCCCTGGCGCGCGAAGTCGGCAGCCGCAACATTACTGTCAATTGTATTGCACCCGGATTCATAGAGACCGACATGACTCGCTCCCTCACCAGCCAGCAGCAGCAGAACCTGATCCAGCATGTGCCATTGGGGAGGTTGGGCCGACCTGAAGAGATTGCTTCGGTGGTAGCATTTATTGCCTCGCCAGCCGCGGGCTACATTACCGGCGCGACGATCCATGTGAATGGCGGCATGCATATGGACTAATCAGTAAGGTATTGCGAAACCCCTGAACGAGCCTCAGCGGGATCCGGTTCTGAAGTTCCGTTTCCGGCAACCTGGTCTCGGAAACAAATTTGTTCAAGTTCCATGCATAGTGTTTCGATTTTATTAATATGGAAAACTTGCTAGAATGGCGTCGTTTTTCTTACGGAGAAGAGGTAGTTAGATGGAGAATGTAGAACAGCGTATAAAAAAAATCGTGGCCGAGCAACTGGGAGTGAATGAGGCCGAAGTCAAGAATGAATCTTCATTTGTGGATGACTTGGGTGCCGATTCACTCGATACTGTAGAGCTGGTCATGGCGCTGGAAGAGGAATTTGAATGTGAAATCCCTGACGAACAGGCGGAAAAAATAAACACCGTTCAACAGGCCATTGATTACATAAACTCCCACACCAGTTAATTTCTTTCCTTACAGCAATCTTAGATTGGAGTCACTTTGTCCAAGCGCAGGGTAGTCATCACCGGGCTGGGCATCATTTCGCCTGTCGGTAACGCCATTTCCGATGCATGGGACAATGTTCTCTCTGGAAACTCGGGTATTACCCGTATTACCCGCTTCGATGCTTCCGCATTTGCTTCCCAGGTAGCCGGAGAAGTTAAGGATTTTGATATTACGCATTATCTTCCCGCCAAGGATGCGCGTCGAATGGACATTTTCATCCATTATGGCATGGCTGCGGGAATCCAGGCGGTCAGGGATGCAGGTATTGAAAATATAGACAGCACGTCGTCTCGATGCCGAACGTATAGGGGTCAATATCGGCTCAGGCATTGGCGGCTTGCCCATGATCGAAGGTACGCACGATGCTTATCACGCGGGCGGTCCTCGCAAGATTTCTCCATTTTTCATCCCCAGCACCATTATTAATATGATCGCGGGTAATCTCTCGATCATGTTCGGGTTCAAAGGCCCAAATCTCGCCATAGTAACCGCTTGCTCCACTGCCACTCATTGTGTCGGCGATTCAGCTCGTCTGATCGAATATGGCGATGTGGATATCATGGTTGCGGGTGGCGCCGAGTCGTGCGTAACCCCGCTTGCCATCGGAGGGTTCGCCGCGGCGCGAGCGTTATCTACCCGCAATGACGACCCCGCTACTGCCAGCCGGCCATGGGATAAAGGCCGGGATGGTTTTGTGCTGGGCGAAGGCGCAGGGGTTCTGGTACTGGAGGAATTGGAGCATGCCAAACGCCGCGGTGCCAAAATTTACGCCGAGCTGGCCGGTTTCGGCATGAGCGCGGACGCTTACCACATGACCGCTCCTTGTGAAGACGGGGAGGGGGCCGCGCGCTGCATGGCGAACGCTTTGAGAAATGCAGGCATGAATGCTGCCGAGGTTGATTATATCAATGCTCACGGTACTTCCACGCCTCTGGGAGATATCGCCGAAACGGTCGCATTGAAGCGTTGTTTTGGCGAACACGCAAAAAAGCTCGCGGTGAACTCCACCAAATCGATGACAGGTCACCTGCTGGGCGCCGCGGGAGGGATCGAGGCAATATTTTCAGCCTTGGCGGTATATCACCAGATCGCACCGCCGACTATTAATATTTTTGACCAGGATGAGCAGTGTGACCTGGATTATGTCCCCAATATAGCGCGACCAATGAAGATTGACGTGGCAATGTCAAACTCATTTGGTTTTGGTGGCACCAATGGCACACTGATTTTCCGCAAAGCCTAAATTTCTCGCGTATTGCATGCGCATGCCAAAACGCTTGCTAAAACGCCTGCTTTACCTGACGCTTGCGGCAGTCTTTCTGTTTACTGGATGGGTTGCGTATCGGGTCAATAGTCCCGTTCAGTTTTCCTCCCTTCCTTATGAGTTTTCAGTTAAACCAGGCAGCAGCTTAAAAAGTGTTGCGAATCAGCTCGTCGAAGCGGGGATACTGCCCGACGCCTGGTCATTTATCCTATTATCACGGTTAATGGGCGTTGCGTCCTCGCTTAAAGCGGGGGATTATGAAATCACCGCTAGCACTTCACCGCTGGAATTACTGAAGCGCATCACCAAAGGTGACATCAGTCAAAGCGAGATCAGGTTCATAGAAGGCTGGACTTTTTCCCAGCTTAGGCAAATGCTGGATCAGCATCCCGCCGTTCGACACGATACGATCGGTCTGAGCAATAGCGAGATCATGAAATTGATCGGTGCAAATGAAACCGCGGCGGAAGGGCTTTTTTTCCCTGATACGTATTACTTTGCGCGCGGCAGCAGCGATGCGGCAATATTAAAACGTGCCTACCGCGCCATGCAGAATCATCTTAACGATGCCTGGGCTGGGCGCGCGGTAAACCTCCCGCTGAAAGATCCGTATCAGGCCTTGATACTGGCTTCAATTGTTGAAAAAGAAACGGGCAGGGAAAGCGACCGCAGTATGGTTGCCAGTGTATTTCTCAATCGGTTGCGGTTGAGCATGATGCTCCAAACCGATCCCACGGTTATTTACGGACTGGGCGACAAATTCGACGGTAATTTGCGCAAAAAAGACCTTTTAACCGATCAGGAATATAACACTTATACTCGCCGCGGCCTGCCGCCAACCCCTATTGCCATGCCGGGCCTGGCTTCGATTCAGGCGGTTTTGAATCCAGCCAAGACTGATGCGTTATATTTTGTCGCGAAAGGAAACGGGCGATCCCACTTCTCCAATAATCTGGAAGAGCACAATAGAGCAGTATCGAAATATCAAAAACGGTAGAATTGCGGGTTATTTAAAAGGTGAGGCCGCTTGCCTCTTTGTTTATGGAGGCAGTTTCTTTTAATAAATCCATGTGACTAAATCCATGTGGCGCGCGAGACCGTGGTTTGTGAGATGAGATGGCGCGAATGGCGAATATGGAGCGGGCATCACCGGGTTGCACTTATGGCTATCGTAGACCTGGCTATAGCCTGTGCCGCGCTCTTTGCGATCGTCCAATTTTGAGCAGCAGTTGTGAAGACTTATCCGGAGATCTACTGGATAAGGTTCGCGATCATCCAAAATCCCGCAACCATCCCTTCAATTTAATTATTACAAGGAAGGAGTAAATGAGTCACACGTTATACGAAGCTTCTGTTCTCCGCGTGCAACGCTGCGAATTAGCTGTCCCTGGCTCGAACCCGGGTATGTTCGAAAAAGCAATGAAAAGTGGCGCCGACTTCGTTTTTCTTGATCTTGAAGACGCGGTTGCTCCCGACGATAAACTGTCAGCGCGCGCGAATGTCATTGAAGCACTCAACGATCTGGATTGGAGAGGACATGGCGTAACAATATCAGTACGCATAAACGGCCTGGATACACAATTCATGGTTCGGGACGTCGTCGATCTGGTCGAAAAGGCCGGCCATAAGCTGGATACCCTATTAATACCGAAAGTGGGCGTCTATGCTGACGTCTACATGGTTGAGGCAATGGTAACCCAACTGGAAATGCAGCAAGGATTAAAGAATCGCATCGGTGTTGAAGCATTGATTGAAACGGCCTTGGGTATGGCAAATGTGGAAGATATTGCACGGAACGGTGCGCCGGGCCGTCTCGAAGCACTGCATTTCGGTGTAGCCGACTACGCTGCCAGCAATCGCGCCAGAACAACAAATATCGGCGGGCTCAATCCGGACTATCCAGGTGATCAATGGCATGCGGCGCTCAGCCGTATGACTGTAGCCTGCCGTGCCTATGGTTTACGTCCTATTGATGGCCCTTTTGGCGATATCAAGGATCCTGACGGATATAAGCTGGCTGCCAGGAGAGCCGCTGCTTTAGGCTGTGAAGGCAAATGGGCTATTCATCCATCCCAAATAGCCCTTGCAAACGAAGTATTCACACCGCCCGCTAAGGAAATTGAAAAAGCGCAGCGCATTCTGGAAGCCTTGAAAGAAGCCGCAGCGCAGGGCAAAGGCGCGGCGGCGCTGGATGGCCGATTAATCGATGCTGCCTCGGCAAGAATGGCCAACAATGTGGTGGAAATGGCGGAGGCAATAAGCACGAAGGCCGTATAATAAATATTCGGGGCCGCATTCTAGCGGCCTTTTCTTTTGATTTTCTGAATGGCCCGCCAACAGATCAGCCGCTTGTCCGGCATTTATTTCGACTGCCGCGCTTGCGCGCACCAGGACCTTTTATGAGGACTTTCAGGAATTGATCGGTGTTTCGATGGGTACTTGACCTGTTTTGATATAAAAACTCATAACAAATAAGGTGATGCATTGGATATTCACGAGTATCAGGCGAAGGAAGTATTGGCAAAGTATGGCGTTAAAATCGCGGAAGGGGGTTTGGCTTACAGCCCCGAGGAGAGCGTCCAGCGGGCCAGGGAAATAGATGGAAACGTTTGGGTTGTCAAAGCCCAGATTCATTCAGGAGCGCGCGGCAAAGCGGGCGGCATAAAGGTTTGTAAAACCCATGATGAGGTTAAAACGGCTGCGGAAGAGCTGTTGGGGAAAAACCTTGTCACTCACCAGACCGGACCGGCGGGCAAAGTTTGTTCCAGGGTTTATGTCGAGGCAGGGATGCAAATTGTTAAAGAAATGTATCTTTGCTTTCTCATTGACCGGAGTTTCGAGCGCATCGTAATGATAGGTTCGGCCAAAGGCGGAATGGAAATTGAAGAATTAACCCGCACGAGTCCTGACACG
This sequence comes from uncultured beta proteobacterium, assembly GCA_963745455.1. Lineage (GTDB taxonomy): Bacteria > Pseudomonadota > Gammaproteobacteria > Burkholderiales > Nitrosomonadaceae > Nitrosospira. Next base: position 287,269 of record CAVUXR010000045.1, on the reverse strand, counting down.
GTTAAAAAAATTTATATCGAGCCGGCTGTTGGTCTTCAGGATTTCCAGGCGCGGGATATGGCTTTTGCTTTAGGGATGGAAGCTACGCAACTGAGCCATGCCGTCAAGGCCATACGAGGCTGTTATCGCGCTTTGCGCGATCTCGATGCCAATATGCTGGAAATCAACCCGCTGGTTGCCACCGGCAGCGGTGAACTTATCGCACTTGACGCAAAAATGAGCTTTGATGACAATGCGTTATTTCGTCGTCATGAGATCGCAGAGTTGCGCGATAAGACTCAGGGAGATCCTCGTGAAGTCGCGGCAGGGGATTACGGCCTGAGCTATATCGGGCTGAAAGGCGATATCGGGTGCATGATCAATGGTGCAGGTTTGGCCATGGCTACGATGGACATGATTAAGCTGGCCGGCGGAGAACCTGCCAATTTTCTTGATGTGGGCGGCGGCGCCTCCGCTGAACGTACGGAGAGGGCATTTCGGTTAGTGTTGGCTGACAAGGGTGTCAAGGCAATATTGGTCAACATATTTGCCGGCATCAACCGTTGCGACTGGATTGCCGAGGGCGTTGTGCACGCGGTCAGGAATATTGATATGCAGGTTCCACTGGTCGTACGTTTATCGGGAACAAATGTCGAGGAAGGGCGTCGCATTATTGCTGAGAGCGGTCTGCCCATCATCACGGCGGCAACGTTGGCGGAAGCGGCCAGTAAAGTTGTTAAGGCCCGCGATGAAGTGATTGCTGAAGAAAGCAAAGGAAACTAAATGGCAATTCTGATCAACGAGAACACACGCATCATAGTCCAGGGTTTCACCGGAAAAATAGGGACCTTCCATGCCAAAGACATGATTGCCTATGGGTCCACAGTGGTGGGGGGCGTTACGCCAGGTAAGGGCGGTCAACAACACTTGGGTCTGCCGGTTTTCAATACGGTAAAAGAGGCCGTACAAAAAGTGGGCGCGGATGCCACGATCGTTTTTGTCCCGCCGGCGTTTGCGGCAGATTCGATTATGGAAGCGGCCGATGCGGGAATCAGGTACTGCGTAGCCATTACGGATGGCATTCCAACTCAGGATATGATGACCGTAAAAAATTTTCTGCGTCGTTTTCCGGTCGAAAAAAGAATGGTGCTGACAGGACCCAACTGCGCGGGTACCATTAGTCCGGAGAGAGCGATGCTGGGGATCATGCCCGGGCATATCTATATCAAAGGCAACGTCGGGGTTGTTGCACGCTCGGGAACGCTGGGCTACGAAGCAGCCGACCAGATGAGAATAATGGGGATCGGCATATCGACATCGGTAGGTATCGGTGGAGATCCGATCATAGGCAGTTCGCATCGGGATATCCTGGAAAGGTTTGAAGAGGATACCGAAACCAAAGTCGTGGTCATGATCGGCGAGATCGGCGGGCCGCAGGAAGTCGAAGCCGGAATTTTCGCAAAAGAGCATATGAGCAAACCCGTGATTGCTTATATAGCGGGGTTAACCGCTCCTGAAGGCCGTCGCATGGGGCACGCCGGCGCAATTATCTCCTCGGCCGGGGAAAGCGCGGCGGAAAAGGTGGCAATGCTGAAAGATCTGGGTGTTACCATTTGCCCGACACCTTCCGCAATTGGTGATACCGTCGCAGCGGTATTAAGGGATCTTTGAGTTGACCCCCAGGGGCAGGCCCCGCAATATGATTTCTGACGGCTCATGGTTTTCATTTTTATGTAATCGAGGCTGGAGGCTTGAAAGATGGCGATCGGCTGGATGACGGCATTAAAAATCATTCCATGGAGTAACGTACTAGAATCCGCGCCGCATATCGTAAAAGCAGCAAAGCACCTCTTTTCCGCCACGAAAACCGATTCGGAGAATTTCGCAACCGGACCTGGTGCGCCAGCGGGGGAGGATTTCGCCAGCCTGAACAAGCGCGTTCGGGTGATGGAGGCAAAAATCGCTGAATTGAGGGAAGAGCAGAAATCCTCTGCCGAGTTGATTAAATCACTGGCTGAGCAAAATGCCTTCGTCGTCGAGGCCATTGAGGTGTTCAGAGCCCGGTTAAGAATTCTGCTCGTTATCTGTATGTCACTATTTGGTGTATTGGCTGGTCTCGTGTTTTGGCTGGCGGCAAAATAGGATAACAAACGGATGAGGTGGACAGGCAAAATAAGTGAGTTTTTTCCATAAACCTCCATAAGCCCTTCGTAACGCATCTCTCAATTTCCTTGACACATACGCGGGTAGGGGGTTAGGCTAGGCGGCGTTTCAGGCTGGTCCTGGGAATTTCCGGGATTTGCGGTTTTCCAGAGGTTTACCGGTAACAAAGCAGCAAGCGGTGGTACGCATACTACATATCGGGTATCAGGGAGGGTGGAGAGCCTGCCGGGAGTATAGGGAACGGGCTGGATACCTGATATTGAAAACAAACAATTACTACGGAACGAAGGAGAAGAAGAGATGTTATTGAAGCCCTGGCTGGGGTTCGTGATGGGGATGGGCGCATTGCTGGCGGCATCGGCCCATGCGGACTTTCCGAGCGTGCCCAAGGAGACATACAAAGCGCTGAATCTGGAGCAATCGGCCTCGCCCAAGCAATTGCATGAAGCGCTGGTAAAGCGCTACAAGGATCCGGCGCAAGGGGCGGGACGCGGGACCCTGGCGAAGTACTGGGAGCCTGTGCCCTACAGCATGTACATGGATCCTGCCTCGTTTTACAAGCCGCCGACCTCGATGAAGGAAGTGGCGGACCGGCAGGAATGCGTCAAATGCCACACGGACGAATCGCCGGTATGGGTCAATGCCTGGAAGAAGAGCAGCCATGCCAACCTGGACAAGATCAGGAACCTGAAGCCTGAAGATCCGACCTACTACAAGAAAGGCAAGCTGGAAGACGTCGAGAAGAACCTGCGCTCGATGGGCCGGCTGGGTGCCAGCGAAAAGCTCAAGGAAGTAGGCTGTATTGATTGTCACGTCGACATCAACGCCAAGGGCAAGGCCGACCACATGAAGGACCTGCGCATGCCCACGGCCGACGTATGCGGCACCTGCCACTTGCAGGAATTTGCCGAACGCGAATCCGAGCGCGACACCTTGATCTGGCCGAACAAGCAATGGCCGCAGGGACGCCCCTCGCACGCACTGGACTGGAAGGCCAACGTCGAAGTCGCCGTATTTGCCGCCATGCCGCAGCGCGAGATCGCCGAAGGCTGCAGCATGTGCCACACCAACCAGAACAAATGCGACTCCTGCCACACCCGTCACGAATTCTCGGCGGCCGAATCACGCAAGCCCGAAGCCTGCGCCACCTGCCACAGCGGAGTAGACCACAACAACTGGGAAGCCTACTCCATGAGCAAGCACGGCAAGGTCGTGTCGATGATGGGCGACAAATGGAACTGGAATGCCCCGCTCAAGGACGCCTACACCAAGGGCGGGCAGACTGCCCCGACCTGCGCCGGCTGCCACTTCGAGTATGAAGGCAAATACAGCCACAACGTCGTGAGGAAGATCCGCTGGGCCAACTACCCCGCGGTGCCTGGCATTGCCGAGAACATCACCAGCGAATGGTCGGAAGCGCGGCTGGACTCCTGGGTCAAGACCTGCACCTCGTGCCACAGCGAGCGTTTTGCCCGCTCCTACCTGGAATTCATGGACAAGGGCACCCTGCATGGCCTCGCCAAATACAAGGAAGCGCATGCAGTAACCGAGAAGCTCTACAAGGAAGGACTGCTCACCGGCCAGAAGACCAACCGTCCGCTGCCGCTGCCGCCTGACAAGGAAATGTTCGCAGGCTTCACCCAGCTCTACTGGTCCAAGGACAACAACCCTGCCGCCATCGAGCTGAAGGTGCTGGAAATGGGAGAAAACGACCTGCCCAAGCTGCACGTAGGACTTGCCCACGTCAACCCGGGCGGCTGGACCTACACCGAAGGCTGGGGCCCGATGAACCGCGCCTACGTCGAAATCATGGACGAGAACACCAAGATCCGCGAAATGGCGGCGTTGCAGGCACGCGTGGCCAAGATGGAAAAAGGCCGCACCAGCCTGTTCGACCTGAACGGCACCGGCGAGAAACTCTCGCTCGGCGGACTGGGAGGCGGCATGCTCCTGGCGGGCACCCTGGCCCTGGCGGGCTGGCGCCGGCGCGAAAAGAAGAGCGAGCGTTCTTAAGCCCGCACTCCTGAAGTTTGACCGCCTCATCCACCACCTCACCCCCCCCTCCTGACCGCACGCAAGTGCGGCGGGAGAAGGGGGCAACAGGAACCAAACTCCTCCCGTCACTGGGCATTCTCCTGGTGACGGGAGGAATTCTTTTGCTCGCCTGGTTTGCCTGGCTATGGTTCAATCCCGCGCCGGCGCCCTACCGCTATCAGCTGGTAGAAGAAGGACCTGCCGCCAAATTTCCGCAACTGGGACTGGAAGCCTGGCCCGGCTTGACCATTGCCCGCTATGAAGTCCATACCGAAGGCGTGGAGCAGCCTCTGGCCACGGGCCATACCGCCAGGCGCGGCCAGGGCGCGCCCATCCTGCTTGACTGGGAGAACCGCACCAGCGAACTGCTGATCTCGCTCGACAGCAAGCTTGCCGAGCTTGCCGCGCTATCGGCCGCCATAGCCAAGCATGCGCCCCAGGGTGCGCTGATTCTGGCCTGGTGGGACACCTCGCGCCAGATCAACCTCATGAGCGGGCGCGACACCCTGTTCACCTCGCATATCGCCGAGCCCCTGATCGTGCCGGTGGTATGGCGCGACCGCATGCAGGCCATCGGCAAATACGAAGACCAATTCTGGGGCGCCAAGGCTGGTGATGAAGAGCGCGCCCGCTTCCAGCGCTTTGCCGACGCCCTGCTGGCCGAGCCCGGCAAAGGTGCTGCCCTGCTGCGCGAACTCGCAGGCGCGCGCGGGGCCTCGGGTGACGCCTATATTGCCCTGCACGTCACCGACCTCTACAAACTGGGGCTCATGCGGCCCGGACAGTTTGACATCACCTACAAGAACTTCCCCATGGAAGGCAACATGCATGGGCTCATCGGCTATCTCAAACAGTGGATGCAGGACAACGCTTTCATCACCTATACCCTGCAATCCCTGAACGAGAAGATGGTGCGCGGCTACTTCCTGCGCGATGCCCCAAGCAGCCAGACCCTGATTGCGCAAATGCTGCCCTTCACCCAATCCCAGCCGCTGGACCTGCAGGCCCTGCAACTCATCTACCAGCAGGGCGGCTACTGGGTCTACAGGATTCCGGGCAGCAAGGAAGCTGCCGCCGCACAATCCGCTCCACCATCCACTTCAGCGCCTGCGCAGTCCGCCCCAGTCCCCGCGCAGTAGAAGCGCAGGACAAAGCGCAGCGCATTAGCCTGATTGCGGAAAGGCTCAGCAAAAGCAGACCGGGTTCTGCCCGGTAATCTTTGCTGATTGTCAGGCATAGCCTGACCTGCAACCTGGCGGTGCGGGATGCGGGCGCCCTGAGTACTGTAAGCGCGGTCTTGGCATCCCTGTCCGCTGCGCGGCCCGGCATTCCCTTTGCGGTCCGATCCCGGCTTCGCCGGGTCCCCCGGACTACGCTTCGGGTCATACACTTTCCTGATGGACTGATATAATGATTGCCGCAAGCGGTACCAGTGGTACCAGAAAGAGACGAGGGACTGGTGCTACCCGTTTGAGGAAACCGCAGATACAGTATGGGAAAAGGGTTGATCCGGGAAAACAATAGAAGATAATAGATAACGCCCGGAAAGCACCTCGGAAAGCACCGGAATAACCACCGGACGGAAGCATCGGCATAGCAACCGGACGAAGAGCCGGAATAACCACCGTAACCACCGTAACCACGTAACCACCGGACGAAGAGCCGGCCAGGAAAAACCGGACAACCAGAACCCGGACAAGAAGGACAGGAACCGGGGACAGCAAGCCACTACAACGGATACTTTTGCCTTCGCCAGAAAAAAAGGAGAAACCATGAGCCATCGCATAACAATAGCCCTTGCCGCAGCCACCCTGCTTGCGGTATTTGCCGGAAGCGCGGCCGCCCAATCGTATGAAGGGCGCAAGAAATGCAGTTCGTGTCACAAGAGCCAGGCCGAATCCTGGGGAGATACGGCACACGCCAAAGCCATGGACTCGCTCAAGCCCAACACCAAGGCCGAAGCCAAGAAGAAAGCCAAGCTCGATCCCAAGAAAGACTACACCAAGGACAAGGACTGCGTAGGCTGCCACGTGGACGGCTGGGGCAAGGAAGGCGGCTACACCGTGGACGACCCCAACAAATTCTTGAGCGGCGTGGGCTGCGAATCCTGCCACGGGCCGGGCTCCAAGTACCGCGGCACCCACCGCAAGGCAGGGGCTGCGTATGAGAAATCGAAGAAGACCGCCCCGCGCCAGACACTGGCCGACGCCGGACAGGACTTCAGCTTTGAAGAAAGCTGCAACGCCTGCCACCTGAACTACAAAGGCTCGCCGTGGAAGGGCGCGAAGGAACCCTACACCCCCTTCACCCCGGAAGTGGACAAGAAATACACCTTCAACTTCGACAAATACGTCAAGGATGCCAAAGCCATGCACGAGCATTACAAACTGGACGGCACCTTCACCGGTGATCCGAAGTTCAAATACCATGACGATTTCCAGGCCAGCGCCAAGGTTGGAAAGAAGGCTGAGGTAGAAGACTGATGGCAGGTAAGCACGCGGCAGGCAGCCTCTTGCTGGGGCTTGCCCTGGGGATAGTACTGGTGGTGGTGGTGCTGGCTGGCGAGGCCGCCGTCTCCACCAACGCATTCTGCACCAGCTGTCATTCCATGACCTATCCGGCGGAGGAATTGAAGACCTCCTCGCACTATGGCGCACTGGGGGCCAACCCTGGCTGCAAGGACTGCCACATCCCGCAGGGATTGCAGAACTTCCACCTGGCGGTGGCCACCCATGTGGTCGACGGTGCGCGCGAGCTGTACCTGGAGGCGGTCAATGACTACTCCACCCTGGAGAAATTCAACGAGCGGCGGCTGATCATGGCGCACGATGCGCGCATGAACCTGAAGAAATGGGACAGCACTACCTGCCGCACCTGCCACCGCAACCCGCAACCTCCTGGAGCCGATGCCAAGGCTGCGCACAAGAAGATGGAGACCGAAGGGGCCACCTGCATCGACTGCCACCAGAACCTGGTGCATAAGGAAGTGGCCGAGACCGACCTCAACGAGAGCCGCAAGGCGGGCAAGATGGTGCTCAAGCCCGAAAAGAAATCCAAGGACGAGGATGAGGAGGAGTAACACCCATCCCATCGCCTGATCGCCCCCCTGAGGGCGATCAGGCGGTTCCTTTAATTCATTTTCTTGATAGCCTTTAATACTTCTTATAATCAAAGCTCGGAACAAGCTTCGGACTGCAGCCGATCAGTTAGTCCGCACCATTCGCGTCCTCGCCTTTCACGCATCCCGTCCCGCAAAAGCCGCCGTCGCGCCCGCGTGGGACTAATTAAGCTGGATGCTCAGCAATTAAACCTGGAATTTGTTTAGCTCCCACCGCTTCCCTTATTGCCGGAGGCCGGATAGCGGCCCGTTCTCCGGCACTATGTCCGCTTCAGAGCACCTGTTAAAGCTTAACCCCGCTGATACTGATATGTCATCGTTAACATGGCATGATAAGGGGTTACGTTAACGCTGTGAATATGCCAAAATTAGGCATTTTTTCGGTACGGAAATCGGGGACACAGACTGTGCTGCCAAAAAACAATATGGCAATCCCTATTGAGCTTGACCATAACAGCCGCCAATCGCTGCAAGCTCAAATTTTCGAACAACTACGGCACCTCATCCTGAGAGGAAGGCTGAAGCCTGGTACAGTTATCCCGGCCAGCCGGGTGCTTGCCGACCAATTGGGAATTTCGCGGAATACCGTGTTACTGGTCTACGATCGTTTAATTGCGGAAGGTTATCTTCAGGCTCGAAAAGCAATTGGGACCTATGTAAATCTTGAGCTACCCGAAACGTGTCTTGCGGCAACCCGCAGAATTACGGCTTCAGCTCCCAACTATGGCGAGACCATAAATCGCCCATTAATTCCTTTTGTCGGTCAACCGCAGGCTGGAGCAAATGCTCAGCATCTGGATTTTGATTTCTGCCCGGATCGAATTGATCTCGACTTATTCCCCCACAAGATATGGCGGCGCTTTCTTAACAGGACGCTTACCTCGAGCCGCACATATTTTACCGAGTGCTGTGATCCAGGCGGACTGCCTCAGCTGCGGGAAGTTATTGCTGACCATCTGGGAGTCGCACGGGGAATCAGCGTTTCATCCGATCAGATAATTATTACCGCTGGCTCTCAGGAAGGGCTGAACCTCGCTGCCCGGTTACTTGTAAAGGACGGCACACCGGTTGCCATGGAGAACCCCTGCTATCATGGAGCCGCATACCTCTTCAAGAGTTATTATGCGAAGCTGATCCAGGTACCGGTGGATGGGGCGGGATTAGATGTCGAGCGCTTGCCGAAGGATGGTGTGGCGCTTCTCTATGTGACCCCTTCCCATCAATATCCTCTGGGTTTCACATTACCGATCGAGCGGCGTCTGAAGTTGCTGGATTGGGCCCGGCGATGCGGGGCATATATCATCGAGGATGACTATGACTCGGATTTCCGCTATCGCGGCTCACCCCTGACGGCGCTAATGGGACTGGACGACCATGGGTGCGTAATGTATTTGGGAACTTTTTCAAAATCCATGGGCGCCGGGTTGCGTCTAGGCTATCTGGTGGTGCCTAAAACGCTGATATCCGCCGCTCGTTCAGCCAAGGCGCTGCTCAATAATGGGCACGCCTGGCTGGATCAGGCTACGATGGGAGAATTTATACGAAGCGGTGCCTACGGCAATCATTTGAGGCGTATGCGCAATATCTATTGCAAGCGCCGCGATTGCCTCGTTGAAGCTTTACGCGATCATTTCGGTCCGGTGCAACTTTCGGGGCTGGAGAGCGGGCTACACCTGGCTTGGCATCTTCCGAACAGCTATGCTGATGCGCCGGAGTTACAGGCGCTTGCACGACGCCATGGGATAGGTATCTACGCTATTGGTCCGGGTACCGCCTATGACTTTGGCAAATGTGACTACAGTGCGCGTACTCTCGTACTCGGTTATTCTTCCCTAAATGAGTACCAGATTCGAGCAGGTATCCGGCGCCTTGCCGATGCATTTAGAAACCGCCCCCCAGCAGAGCCCGATTTTACCGATGGGGCTGCCAGCGCGCCGGCATCTTTCTACTACAACTATTGACATAATCCTGAAGCATAGACTCAGCACGTTTCGACGCTGAGGTCCGCTTTCATTCCGAGGCCCACTTCACTCCAAGACTCAGGGGTACAAGCAGGTAGGCAACGTGAGTGTGAGTCAGCCGCAATTTCGCTCGGAAATTGTCCGCCGAGGCGTCCTGGCAGGCTGGTTTTTTCAGCCCTTATGCAGCAGCCTTGTGCAGCCGTATTGGATAGTGCGATCGACAGGCAAAAAAACACCGATCCACCTGTGTCTTCGGACGCGGCGGACCGGTGTCCCGGTGTTCTGGCGCGGGAACCTCTGTTGAGGTTCCCGCAGTTGCCTAGAGCTTGGTAAAGACCGGTATCACGGCACCGGCAATGCTGTTGATGTTGCGGTCGCCCGCGTCGTTCCAGGTCATCACCAATCCGCCAAAGCGGCTTTCCGGGTCACCCAAAAGCGCCATCAGACGTTGTACTTCCCACAGCGCATCCTTGGCTTCCATCTTGACTTCGCGTGTCTCCCCAGGTGCGATCGGGGTGTCATTGTCAAACGACAAGCCGGTGGCCACGAGTTCTTTCGGATAGTTGCGGTCCAGATGCTTCAAACCCACCTTGTTGATGAAGCGCACCCCGGCCGTGGTGAATTCGCCAATCCGGTAGGCGCTGTCGCCGCTGTTGGTCACCATCATGGTCACCCGCAGCGCCCGTCCCGGCACGTCGTAGTTGGCGTGCGTCACCTTGATGGCGATGGGGTTGGGCTTGACCGGCATGGGCTGCACTTTGGATTCGCCCGCCTGGATCGGCACGGTGTAGGGATGCTTGGTTTCGGTATACCGGTACCCGCCCCAGACAATGCCAAAGGTCAGTATCAGTACCACCCAGGCGACTTTCTTGTCCATGGGATCGAGCAGCAGCTCGTCTCCATAGGCAAGCAGTACGCGCGAACGCGGCAGAAACATGGGCCGTGCAACGTAGTAGCCTATCCAGAAGATGCCAAGGCCCAGCCACAGGATGTGCCAGAACATGCCGTTGCTGTAGTTGAAGGTCTCGGTGTCGATGGTCTCGCCCGTCAACAGCTTCACCGGGTTGGTGAAGTCGTCCCAGCTGCCGGTGATGTTCATCCAGGCGGCAGGGCCTGCAATCGGGCCTGCATCCTTGATGTTGACCATGGCGTGCATGTGGTGGCGTCCCGGTATGCGCGCCTTGAGCTTGGCTTCAAAGGCGTAGTCGCGCCCTATCTCCAGCGGACCGGAGATGTAGGTCGGCTCGCCGTTGAGTTTGGTGGAGAGGCGTACGAACACGGGGCTGGGGCTGCCTACGTTGAAGAAGGCGCGTCCCGGTTTGCCCACCGCCCGCGGCCAGTCTTCGGCCAGGTGGAATTTGCCGGTCATGGCGGCAAAGTCGTTCACCTTGGTGGTTTCAGGACCCCATTTCATGTCGTACCACTGGATGGTGCGCATGCGCAAAAACGGTTCCTGCGAGCGTTCGCCATGCGCGGCCGCCGGCTGGATGTCGACCATCAGGCCCATGGCCAGTGCGGCGGCGCCGCACAGGCCCACCAACCCTGTTTGAGGCCTTGTTTGCTGCGTTTGATCAGGTTGTTCATTATTTGATCCCCTCCGGAAACCCTTCTTCGCCATAGGCGGTCACGTCGTTCTTCATGGAAACGCGTCCACGCGGCCCCTTCACGTAGAAGAAGGCGGTGCAGTAGACCTTGCCAAAGTACCACCAGACGGTGAACATGAGCATGGAGACAAACGCGGAGAAGAATGCGGCAATGACGGTGGTGTGGCCCCCAAAGGTGCGTAACGACCCTTGTTCGATCAGGCGCACGTACTCAGGCGTGCCAGTGCGTACATACAGAAAGCCGGTGTAGTCGGCGACCGAGAGCAATACGCCTTCGGCTACCAGCGGCAGGTGGGTCGGGCCAAAGATGGGCCAGTTGCCCGGGTAGAACAGCAGGCCGAATGCGCCACCGCCAATCAGTGCGGTGATCATCCAGTTGCGGGTGAGCAGCATGACGGTGTCCATGACCAGCGCGCCAGGTATCATGGTGGAGGGAAACACGAAGTTGATGGGGTAGTGCGACCACCAGTAAAATCCCCAGAAACGCGTCAGCCATTCGCCTACCAGCAGGCATACGATACATAAGGTGGCGCCATAGGGCAGACGGTAGTTCACCCATAGGTAGTACATGATGGCGGCACAGTAGGTGATCCCTACGATCGGGGTCACGACAGGCCACCATTGACGGTCTTTCCAGTCAAGCCAGAAGTCCCAGTCTCCCGCCAGCAGCATGAAGTGCATGTGGTAGGTCCCAACCAGCAGGATGCATAGAATCGGGAAATAAATCACGTCTATCATCCTGGACATCTTTACTGCTTCAGGCGGCATCTTCGCCGCCCGTATAATCTCATCTGTTCTGCTCATCGCACCCTCCCCTCAAAATCTCTACGATCTAAAACAATTTTCACTTTGTGTTGCCTCTTTGCCGTCCGTCTGCCGCCTCTTGCCTCCTTGCCGATCCCTCGGGCTGCAAGCCGAGTCGGCTGCCTTCCGTCCCAGGCAGGCCTCGCTCCGAACCCGGCGAAGCGGACCGCTTGTTACGGTTGCTTCCGCTCGTGCAGCCCTATACCCAACCTTGTCGATGGTTACTTCGCAGGCGGCGCGCCCCACCCAGATGAGGGTACGATGCGGTTGTTGAGGATGACTTTGCTCTGGCCATTCCACACTACGTCCGTGAGGTTGGAGTAGCGGGTGATGATCTGTGCAGCAATGCCGCCCGAGAACAGGCCAGACCAGCCCAGGATCACGAAGCCCCAGTGCAGCGGTGCGCTAAACAGCTCTTCCATGAACCAGAACGCATGACCCCATTCGTTCAGGCCGACGTTCGGCAGGATCATGAGCGGGCCGGCAATGGCCATGACCAGCGGAAACGAGGTGCCCCGCGAATACAGCGGCAGACGTGTCATGGCGTACAGGTAGCTCGCCACGCCGCAGACGATGTACATCGGGAACGAGCCGTAGAACACTACCACATGGCTCGGGGTGAAGCTCGTGTCACGGATGATCACCTGGTGCCAGGAGGCATCCTGTTCGGTAAAGAAGCTGCCGCCCCAGTACACGCCAAACAGGTATACGCCCAGCCACATCATCCAGTAGAAGTAACGCTTGACTTCCAGTTTCGGATCCAGGTTGTCCAGGTCCCGGTCGCGTGTCTTCCAGATCCAGCCCCAGGTCACGATGGCAAAGATCGGCATGACGATCATGTGTACGCGCCACAATCCCATCCATACTTTCTCAAACTCGGGTTCCATCGAGTCCATGCCGTGCGAGTAGGCAAACGTGCGCTGGTACCAGATCCAGAAGATCGCTACCAAGAGCATGGTGATGAGTCCGAACTTGTACCACCTCGAGTCGTACCACAGCGACATGTCATAGTCGCGGCCGCCAGACTTCGCCTGGCTTGACGTTCCTAGTGTTGTTGCCATTTTCCTTTTCTCCTATTGCGTTAATCGGGTAATGCAAAATCCCAAGCAAACCGCCCGGCACCGCCTGACTTCCCTGCCTCCCCGGCTAAAAACCCCCGGCTTGCTTCACAACCTTGAACATGAACAGTTATTTCCGTCCAAGAACCTGAATGTTTAAATACTCATTCCATCCATTCCGGTTCTTGAATCTGCCAATTCAACCTGAATCTCAACCTTGAATCTTTTGATGCGCCAGATAACTCCAATTAATTTCTAATAAGTGAAACTTAATTTGGAACTTTCTGTGAATCTTTACTTCTTACTCATACACGAACCAAACTGTTGTCAATACACTACACCTGTTACTAATTCCATTACAGATACGTTACATACCCACAACCCTGCAAAGACTATCCGCGAAGATCAACCAAGTCAAGCGGTTTGTCGAGGCCGCCCAGGCTGGTCCATAAGGCAATTTTCATGCCAATTTAACATCAGCCGCCACCCTCGTTCCAAGGCCAAGTTTTAGCCAATAAATTCCCTTCGAAACTAAAGTCTTCATCCTTGCTTTTATATTCCGATTTCCCATACTGGCTTCCTCATGAAATATACCATCAACATATGATGTTGGGTTAAGAGGCGGTATTCGAAGAACTTCGGCCAGAACCTCGGCCAATTTCCTCTCGAAGTCCTGGCAGGGTGATCCGTTGGGATGAGCTGGTACCGAATTGGCAACCGACCTGACACTGAACTGGTAGAATCGGGTAAATCAACTCGTCTGCACTGACTAGTGTTTAATAGTCCACCTACACTTTCAGCCTATCGCGGCCGCTTCGCCCCATCTCCCACCGGACTGCTACATTTTGGCTCCCTTGTCACTGCTATGGCGAGCTATCTTGAAGCCAGGTCAAGTCACGGCGAATGGCTGGTTCGAATTGAAGACCTGGATCCTGTGCGTGAAATTCCGGGCGCATCCAAAGAGATCTTGAACACTCTTATAGCACTGGGCATGAAATGGGATGGCGACGTGCTCTATCAAAGCCAGCGTCACGAAGCCTATGAAGCAGCATTTGCGGTGCTTGAAAAGCGGCGTTTACTTTACCCCTGCACCTGTAGCCGAAAAGAAATTGCCGATTCCTCCATCACTGGAATGGATGGACCCGTTTATCCGGGCACCTGCCGTAACCGTTCCGTTTTGCCGGAATGCTCTGGAGCATGGCGGGTGCGAACTGACGATCACCTTATTGAACTTACAGATGTGTTGCAAAGCCGAATTCAGCAGCGCCTGGAAATCGATATTGGCGACTTCGTATTGCGCCGTGCCGACGGCATTTTTACATATCAACTCGCCGCAGTGGTGGATGATGCCGCGCAAGGCGTTACCCATATAGTGCGCGGTGCAGATCTGCTAAATTCCACCCCGCGCCAGATTTATTTGCAGCGATTGCTGGGTTATTCAACCCCCGTGTATATGCATCTGCCTGTAGCCGTTAACGAAATGGGCGAGAAACTCAGCAAACAGACCTGCGCCGCGGTTGTCGATACCTTTGATCCGCTGCCACAACTCATCACGGCAATACGTTTCTTGGGCCAGATGCCACCAGAGGAGTTAATCGAAGGCGATATCGCATCATTTTGGAAATGGGCATTTCAAAATTGGAAATCAGAAATGATTCCCCGAAAAAAACATGAGTTCGCAGGTATGGCCTATTGTGAGACACGCGGACGCGACCGTAACTATAGTGAAGTGTCACCGAGCAGCCAGCTAGCCACACCATATTGCAGAAAGACATGATGCAGGTCTACTAAAACAGACCCTACACTTTGAAGGAGGAATCATGCCGTTCCTGCCATTTTATATGCCCAGGCATAAGCGACTCAGAATTGTTATTGTAGGCGGTGGTTACGCGGGAGTTGCCGCGTTGGTTACATTGTTGCGCTATATGCCTGAAGCTCGCATAACGATTATCGATCCAAGGTCCCATCACCTCAAAATTACTCATCTGCACGAAACTTTCAGATATCCTCTGCAGGATTTTCTGATACCTTTTTCACATGCTGGAAGATCGCTTTGGTTGCCGCCACATTTGCGCCAGGCTGAGCATAGACGAACAAACGCTATGGCAATGGCAAAATGATAGGTTTATCGCGATCGATGATGAAATCGTTAATTTTGACTACGTCCTGGTCGCTTCAGGTACGCCTATAGCGCAGGCTGCGAAATCGAAAAATATTTTCGATCTCCAGGATTTAATGATCTCTCCGGGCTCCAGCTTACTGGGCAGCGCGCTTGACAAATGCAGCACAAGCGAGCGGTTCATTTCCGTCGTGGGTGGCGGCGCTACCGGTATTCAATTCCTTTTTGAAATTGCTGAATTTCTCCGGCGCGGGAAGAGCGAATGCAAGCTGCGGTTGATCCATGGACAAAATCGCGTACTGCAACAGTTTCCAGAAGAATTTTCTAGTTATACGCATTCGCGCATGGCTGAATTGGATATCGGCTTCTACCCCAACATGCGTTATCGGGATCAAGGAATAGATAACGTAGTGCTGGAAGATATCGAGGGAGGCAAAGAACTTGAACTACCGTCTCTGATGTCATTCCTGTTCCTCGGTAAAAAACCTGAGATATTGCTGTCGGCCAACGCATTTGGACAAGTTATGGTCGAGCGTAAGCCACTGCAAAATATCTTTACCTCGGGTGATTGCTGCATCTACAATTCTTCCGGTTCCAATACGATGACAGCACAATCCGCGGTGCGAAAGGGAAAGCTGGCGGCACGTAATATTCTGCGCCATTCAGGCTCTCCGGGACTGCTTGAACCTTATTGGCATCGCGATCTTGGCTATGTCGTCAGTCTGGGGCCAACCGATGCAGTAGGTTGGCTGGCGCTGGAAGGCAATGTGGTTGAGGGAATCCCCGCCCTGCTGATAAAGGAAGTAGTGGAGGCTCAATACGATTTATTGCTGACAGGGATTGATACCTATCTTGTTTGATTGCCCAACCTCATCTCAGGATAAAAGGTTTCAGCAGTTCAAGATGCAAGAGCAGATGCAAAGCGGCATAAGATATTCAACCGGCCTCTTGCTTTAACTCTAACTCAGCGCTTTACTAAAATGGATGATGTAATCATTCCTTGCCCCGCCCACTTTTCAATTACATATTCGTAGAAATCCTGGTTTGGCGCGGCCTTGCAAAAAGCAGCCAGCTCTTTTCCCTTTTCGGTCAGGAGAACGTGGCCAAGGTCAAGTTGATTATTCATCTCCCGATGGAATTGGATTTTCGTCGGCCTGCCAAAGTAAAACAAGCGTGTATGCTTACCGAACCTCTTCTTCACATATCCGGCAGCCTCTAGGGTTATCAAGCCGGTCCTCTCCAGACGTTTCAATGCTGCCATATTAATACCATGCCCTGTGTAAATGTCATGCTCCATTTCATAAATCAAAGGCAGTGGCTCCCCTTGAACCCAAATAAATTGGCAAAGTGAGCTGAATAGAATGACGCTCTGCTCATCAATTTGGGGAGCAATTATGTCATCGTGGGGTAACATTTTTGTGGAAGAGAGGGGTGTATCAAGTGGTATAGTTATTCGTGCGCGCCGGGCATAAGGTTGCTCAGAACAATCCCTCCGCGCCGATCCCTGCTGCGAGGCCCCCTCGCGGGGCCCGGCGACGCTTCGGGGCGCCTCAGGCTTTGCGGCCCCGGCGGGCAAGCTCTTTATCGAGCTTTTCAAGAAATTCCATATTCTTCTTACGCTGCTTGTCTCCCTTGTACCATGAAAAACAAGTCATAACTCCGAGCAGCATCAGAAAAACGTTCAAGCCGGTCATACCGCCAAAAAAAGCATCCGTAAGCCCGGTAAGAAATGCAAAGGCGCCTATATATCCCATGATAGCCCAAAACCGGTTTCCCCATGTTGGAGCTTGGCGTTGGGCACACCATAAATGCAGCTTATCACGTACCGAGATAAGATCGGCATCAGTCCAATCCGCTAATTCCATTAGGATGGCCTCATCTGAATAGGAAAATGTTAATCCAAGTTGAGTCTGGGCTGGCTTTGCAATGCGAATAAAAGCTTAACCCGACCAAGTACATGAAATACGATACTTAACATATTTTATAGCTGGCCGTTCAAACAAGAATACTAAGTCAAGAATAAAAACTGATACGTTGATATAAATATGTTTATACGAGTTGTCAGGAGATTATAAAACTCATCCGAAAAAAAAGCCGGCGCACAATGGGCCGGCTTTTTTGCTTTCCATAACTGGCTATGCTTCAGATTTTGCTGTTCCCGGCGCAGCTTCCGGACGGTCCAGTAATTCAACCAGCGCCATCGGTGCATTATCACCTGTACGAAAACCAAACTTCAGAATACGCAGATAACCGCCATTTCGCGACTGATAACGCGGCCCAAGCTCCGCAAATAATTTACCGACCATGTCGCGATCCCGCAGGCGGTTAAACGCCAGGCGCCGGTTAGCAAGAGAGGGTTTCTTGCCAGAGTTATCATGGGCTCAATGACCCTTCTCAACTCCTTGGCTTTAGGTAGCGTGGTTTTGATAACTTCATGCCGCAATAAGGAATTGGTCATGTTGCGCAGCATCGCAAGGCGATGGCTGCTCGTGCGATTCAGTTTTCTAAGCCCATTATGGTGCCGCATGGCTTGTTTCCTTTTTACTTTTGTCAAGGTTGGCAGGCGGCCAGCTTTCCAATTTCATCCCCAGCGTCAATCCGCGTGAAGCCAACACTTCCTTGATTTCGTTCAGTGATTTTCTGCCCAGATTGGGGGTCTTTAGCAGCTCGGTTTCGGTACGCTGGATTAGGTCGCCGATATAATAGATATTCTCTGCCTTAAGACAATTGGCGGAGCGCACGGTCAACTCAAGATCATCTACGGGCCGCAATAGCACAGGATCAATCTGTGGCAGCTTCGGCTGCTCGACGGGTAGCGGTGTGCCCTTAAGATCGGCAAATACCGCCAATTGCTCCACCAGTACTTTAGCGGCGTATCGGATTGCTTCCTCTGGATCGACAACACCATTGGTTTCAATGTCCATCACAAGCTTGTCGAGGTCGGTACGCTGCTCCACGCGTGCGCTTTCCACGGCATAGCTCACCCGGCGAACCGGACTGAAAGAAGCATCAAGCAGAATACTGCCTATCGTGCGGCCCTCATTTGCCAGTTGCCGCACAGTTCCTGGTACATAACCCCGCCCCAGTTCCACTTTGATCTGCATGTCCAGTTTTCCACCCGCGGTGAGATGGGCAATGACATGTTCGGGATTGATAATTTCCACGTCATGTACAGCTTCAATATCTCCAGCGGTAACCGTACCCTCACCTTTCTTTTTCAAAATCAGAATGGCTTCGGTGCGATTGTGCAGCTTCAGAACGATACCCTTGAGATTAAGCAGAATATCGACCACATCCTCCTGCACACCGTCAAGTGCGGAATATTCATGTACGACACCGCTGATCTGAACTTCAGTCGGTGCAAATCCCGGCATTGATGACAGCAGGATTCGACGCAGCGCATTTCCCAACGTATGTCCATACCCGCGCTCAAAAGGTTCCATGGTAATCTTGGCGTGCAGAGGTGAAATGTTCTGAACGTCAATGATGCGCGGCGTAAGAAAAGTGGTGTTACTTGGCATAGCCTGATCCTTTTGCGGAAAGCTTGGCAATTGATTACTTGGAGTACAATTCAATTACTAACGATTCATTGATGCTGGATGGCAAATCCGATCGCTCAGGTTTGATCTTGAAAGTACCCTTCATGGCTTTGACATCCATCTCTATCCACTCCGGAAAATTTCGTCGTTCAGCGGCTTCCACGGCTGCTTTGATGCGTAAGTGGCTTTTTGCCTTTTCGACAACCTCTATCACATCCCCGGGCTTCACTTGATAAGACGGGATATTGACCTTTCGACCGTTCACAAGAATTGCGTTATGACGGACGATCTGACGTGCCTCTGAACGCGATGCACCAAAGCCCATACGATATGAAACCGTGTCCAACCGGCATTCCAGCAATTGCAGCAAGTTCTCGCCAGTAATGCCGCGCTGTCTGTCAGCCAATTCGTAATTATTGCGGAACTGGCGCTCGAGCATTCCATATATACGGCGCAACTTCTGTTTCTCGCGAAGCTGGACGCCATAGTCAGACAATCGTCCACTCTTTTGACCATGCTGGCCGGGTGCATAATTTCTGCGCTCGATTGCGCACTTGTCAGTAAAACATTTTTCACCTTTCAGAAAGAGCTTCTCTCCTTCGCGGCGGCACTGACGACATTTTGGGTCAAGATTTCTTGCCACAGTCCACTCCTTAAATACGGCGTTTCTTCGGTGGACGGCAGCCATTGTGCGGAACTGGCGTCACATCCGAAATGCTGGTGATTTTGAAGCCTGCTGCATTCAATGCGCGCACGGCGGATTCACGTCCTGGGCCAGGTCCTTTAATGCGTACCTCCAAATTTTTTACCCCAGACTCCTGAGCAAGCTTGCCTGCTTGCTCGGCCGCCACCTGAGCAGCGAACGGGGTGCTCTTGCGCGATCCCTTAAAACCCGCGCCACCGGAAGTTGCCCAAGACAGCGCATTCCCCTGACGATCCGTTATGGTCACGATAGTGTTATTAAAGGAGGCATGGACGTGCGCAATGCCCTCCGCTATATTTTTTTTGACCTTTTTACGTACCCGCGTGGCTGCTTTTACCATATGAATTATTCCTTGAACTTTCGTTCAGTTGGCTATCAAATATTTGTTATTTTCCCGCTGGCTTCGCGCTCGAGGCACGAACTGCCTTACGCGGCCCTTTGCGTGTTCTCGCGTTGGTACGAGTGCGCTGACCCCGCACCGGCAGACCGCGACGATGACGCAGGCCGCGGTAGCAGCCAAGATCCATCAAGCGCTTGATGTTCATGGATACTTCACGCCGCAGATCACCTTCGACCGCAAATTTCGCCACATGATCCCGTAGCTTATCCATTTGCGCATCCGTTATATCCTTGATTTTTGTGGATGCGTCGATGCCGGCCGCTGCACAAATCTCCTGCGCCCTGGCGCGACCTATGCCATAAATCGCGGTCAGCGCGATTTCGGCATGCTGATGATTTGGGATATTCACTCCAGCGATACGGGCCATACGGTTTTCCTAAAAAATTTTGAATTATAACATCGAACACAATGCCATCAGATTCACCCCTGGCGCTGCTTGTGCCTCGGATCTGTACAGATCACTCTCACCACGCGGTTGCGCCGGATAATTTTGCAATTGCGGCAAATCTTCTTTACCGATGCCAGTACCTTCATAGGTGTCTCCTTTTCCGCTATTTGGCACGAAACGTGATTCGCGCCCTGCTTAAATCGTACGGCGTAAGATCCACCGTTACCTTATCGCCCGGCAAAATACGGATGTAATGCATGCGCATCTTGCCAGAAATATGTCCCAGCACGATGTGTCCGTTTTCCAGCTTGACCCGGAACGTTGCGTTGGGCAACGTTTCCAGAATTTCACCCTGCATCTGTATCGTTTCTTCCTTAGCCATCCTGTCCCTGGATTAATTACCTTGCGGGTAATCCACCGCCACCCTTGAAGTTAGCTTTCTTCAATAAGCTCTCGTATTGGTGCGACATGATGTACGCCTGTACTTGAGACATGAAATCCATCGTCACCACTACTATAATCAATAGTGAAGTTCCGCCGAAATAAAATGGCACATTCCATTTCAGTATCAGAAATTCCGGGAGCAGGCATACGAGTGTCACGTAAATCGCTCCTGCCAGGGTAAGCCTTAGCATGATGCGCTCAATATAACGGGCGGTCTGCTCGCCGGGACGAATCCCGGGAATGAATGCCCCGCTCTTTTTCAGATTCTCCGCAGTTTCCTTGGGATTGAATACCAGCGCGGTATAAAAGAAGCAGAAAAATACGATCATCGCCGCATACATCATTACGTATATCGGCTGTCCAGGAGACAAGGCATTGCTCATGTCCTTCAACCAGCTCATCGATTCCCCGCTGGAGAACCAACCCGCCAGGGTAGCCGGAAATAATATGATGCTGGAGGCGAAGATAGGAGGAATCACTCCGGCCATATTAAGTTTCAGCGGAAGATGAGAACTCTGACCCCCATAAACCTTTCGCCCAACCTGACGCTTCGCATAATTCACCAATATCTTGCGCTGCCCGCGCTCCACGAATACAACGAAGCCCGTCACTACGATTGCTGCCACAAAAATTCCCAACGCCACCAGGAAATGCATTGCTCCGGTTCGCACCAGCTCAAGTGTTCCACCAATTGCACTGGGAAGCCCCGCAGCAATCCCGGCAAAAATTATGAGAGAGATACCGTTGCCAATACCGCGTTCAGTGATCTGCTCACCCAGCCACATCAGAAATATTGTCCCGGTCACCAGGGTAATGACTGTCGTCAAAAGAAACATGGGGCCAGGTTCAATCACCAACCCAGGCTGGGCCTGTAATGCTATGGATATGCCATATCCCTGAACCAAAGCCAACCCCAATGTACCATACCGGGTGTACTGGGTTATCTTCCGGCGTCCGGATTCGCCCTCTTTCTTTAATGCTTCCAGATAAGGGAATGCAACCGTGCCGAGTTGCATGATGATGGAGGCCGAAATATAGGGCATGATCCCCAGCGCGAAAATCGAAAAACGCGAAAGCGCACCACCGGAAAACATGTTGAACATGCCGAGAATGCCTCCCTGCTGCGACTCGAACAAGTCCTTCAATACCACAGGGTCGATGCCGGGGACCGGCACATGCGCGCCGATACGATAGACTACCAAAGCAAGCAATAGAAACCAGAGCCGGCGCTTCAAGTCGCCGAGTTTTCCGGAAATTCCCTTAAGGGAGTCGCTAGCGGCCAATCTGAATCCTCTTGAGCTTATTCAACACTGCCGCCAACAGCCTCTATGGCGGCGCGCGCACCCTTGGTTACCGCAATTCCCTGTAGCTTTACCGCGCGCTCGATTTTTCCGGAAAGTATCACTTTGGCAGCCAAGACATTATCGGGAATGATTCCCGCATTCTTCAACATCAGAATATCGATGGTATCCCCAGGCAGTTTGCTTAAATCCGACAACCGTACTTGTGCACCGCTTTTTTTGGTGAGTGAAACAAAGCCCCGCTTCGGTAAACGGCGTTGCAAAGGCATCTGGCCGCCTTCAAAACCTACTTTGTGAAAACCGCCTGCACGGGATTTCTGCCCCTTGTGGCCGCGTCCGGCAGTCTTGCCGAGGCCGCAACCGATGCCACGCCCCACGCGGCGCCTCGGATGCTTTGCGCCAATTGCAGGTTTAATCGAATTCAGCCTCATCTATGTCTCACTTCTGACGAGATAATAAATATTATTGATCATTCCGCGTATTGCGGGAGTATCGTCCAGCTCCACGCTGCTGTTAATCCTGCGCAACCCCAGTCCGCGTACGGTCGCTCGGTGTGACCGTTTGGTGCCGATCAGGCTCTTGATCAGCGTGACCTTGATTTTTTTTCCATTACTGGTCATTTTGCCGATCCCGTGATTTCTTCTATGCTCTTCCCTCGTTTTGCCGCAATCTCCGCTGGCGTATTCATTGCTTCCAATCCCTGCAGGGTGGCACGCACCACATTGTACGGATTGGTTGAACCGATGCATTTAGCAAGAATGTTATGTACACCCATTACTTCAAAGATGGCGCGCATCGGGCCTCCGGCAATGATGCCGGTTCCTTCGGAGGCAGGCTGCATGTAAACTGTGGCGGCGCCATGCCTGCCTATGACCGAATGTTGCAGCGTACCGTTCTTCAGGTTCACCTTTATCATTTTCCGGCGCGCTTCATCCATCGCTTTCTGGACTGCGACCGGCACTTCGCGAGATTTACCCTTGCCCATCCCAACACCGCCATCGCCGTTCCCCACTACGGTCAAAGCAGCGAAGCCAAGGATGCGTCCACCTTTGACCACTTTCGTGACCCGATTGATCGCGACCATCTTTTCCCTAAGCCCGTCACCGCGATCATCGCCTTGCGGTATTTTCCCTTGCATTCGCCCTTGCATCTTAGCCATCGTATCGTCTCACCTAGAATTTGAGCCCGTGCTCGCGAGC
Organism: uncultured beta proteobacterium; assembly: GCA_963745455.1. GTDB lineage: Bacteria > Pseudomonadota > Gammaproteobacteria > Burkholderiales > Nitrosomonadaceae > Nitrosospira. The sequence continues at coordinate 264,455 of CAVUXR010000045.1, read as the reverse complement.
AGCCTCAGCCAGCGCCTTCACGCGGCCATGATATTTAAATCCCGAACGATCAAACGCAACTGTTTCGATGCCCAGGCTTCTGGCTTTTTCGGCAACTCGCCTACCCACTTCCGCCGCGGCATCGATAGTACCGCCATTGGGTAACTGCTTGCGCACCTCCGGCTCGAGAGTGGAAGCGCTGGTCAACACCTTTCCACCTGCACCATCTATCAACTGAGCATAGATGTGGCAATTGCTGCGGTGTACCGCTAAACGCACCATTTTCAATTCCGCAATCTTGGCGCGGGTTCGACGGGCGCGGCGCAAACGGGAGTCTGTCGGATTCGGCATATCTACCTCAATTATTTCTTTTTGGTTTCTTTCATGACGATTACTTCGTCGATATAACGCACGCCCTTGCCTTTATAGGGTTCCGGCTTGCGATAAGCGCGCACTTCCGCCGCCACCTGGCCCACTTGCTGCTTATCTATTCCTTTAATCACCACTTCGGTTTGACTTGGTGTTTCGGCCCTCACGCCCTCGGGCATCTTGTGAGCGACCGGATGAGAAAATCCCAAGGTGAGATTAAGGACATTACCCGCGGCCTGGGCGCGATAACCTACGCCCACCAATAGCAGTTTTTTCTCGAAACCGTCGGTAACGCCTTTGACCATGTTGGCCAACAGCGCCCGCATTGTACCCGACATGGCATTTGCCTGTTTTGAACCATTCGCCGCTTTTACTACCAGCTTACCCCCTTCATGCTCGACAGAGATGTCGGAAACAAGGCGGTGCCGTAATGTGCCAAGAGGGCCTTTAACCGACACCTCGGAAGCCGACAGCGCCACTTCAACATTTGCCGGAACTGGTACGGGATTTTTACCCACTCGAGACATTTTTCTATACCCTTATTACGCTACGATACATAACACTTCACCGCCAACGCCACTGGCGCGCGCTTTCCGCTCAGTCATGACACCCTTGGAGGTCGAGACGATTGCCACCCCAAGGCCGTTCATTACATTGGGAAGTTGATTGCTGGCCTTGTAAATGCGCAAACCAGGACGACTCACCCGCTCAATTTTTTCGATTACCGGCCGCCCGGCATAATATTTCAAACTGATATCCAGCATCGGTTTGCCATCCGCTTGGCGAACCAGAAAATCCTCGACATATCCTTCATCTTTTAATACCTGCGCAATGGCCGCCTTGAGCTTGGAAGCCGGCATTTCGACAGATGTTTTTTCAGAAAGCTGCGCGTTACGTATGCGCGTCAGCATATCAGCGATGGGGTCACTCATGCTCATCTAAGGGTACCTCTGAAAATCCGATTCTCGTAATGGCCCACGCGGTTCTTAAAATTGCTTTTATTGATCATTTTGGACGGTTTCTTAAATATGTGAGATTCGCGCTGGGGTATTCCTAAATCAACCGCACCGACGGCATGCGTTGTCATCCCTCACCAACTCGCCTTCGTCATTCCAGGAATTTCTCCGCTCATGGCGATGTCACGAAGTTTACCTCGACCCAAACCGAACTTGCTGTACACGCCGCGAGGGCGACCAGTCAATGAACAACGATTACGCAACCGCACGGGACTGGAGTTGCGCGGCAACATCTGAAGCTTGATTCTCGCAGAATTCCGCTCCTCATCACTCAGCCCGGCATTGCTGATAGCGGCTAATAGTTCAGCACGCCGTGCTGCAAACTTTTTTACGGTCTCGCGACGTTTCAGATCTCGATTAATTACAGCTGTCTTGGCCATGCTAAGCTTAACCTTTGAATGGAAATTTGAATGCCGCCAGTAATGCTTTCGCCTCGGCATCAGTTTTCGCGGTAGTGGTAATCGTTATATTCATTCCCCTTAGGGCGTCGATTTTGTCATATTCGATTTCCGGAAAAATGATCTGCTCTTTTATTCCCATATTGTAATTGCCTCGTCCATCAAAGGATCTGCCGGAAATACCACGAAAATCACGAATACGCGGAATGGCGACGCTAACCAGGCGATCCAGGAATTCGTACATGCGCGTACGCCGCAATGTGACCATGCAGCCAACCGGATAACCATCCCTTACCTTGAAGGTCGCGATGGATTTTTTTGCCTTGGTTACCACAGGTTTTTGACCTGCAATTTTCTGCATGTCGCCTACAGCATTGTCCATGATCTTTTTATCCGCGACCGCCTCGCCCACGCCCATATTAAGCGTAATCTTGCGGATACGCGGCACTTCCATCACGGACTTATAGCCAAACTGCTGTATTAGCTGATTCACTACCGTGTCGCGATAATATTCTTGTAAACGAGCCATTATCTTTCCTTTACCTTGTTTCAGGCATCAAGCAGTTGGCCGTTCGATTTAAAATAACGTGCCTTGCGTTTATCCTCGAGGATCCTGATACCCACCCGATCCGCTTTTTGGGTAGCCGGGTTATAAATCGCCACATTTGATACCTGAATAGGCTTTTCCATCTCGACGATACCTCCCGTCGTTCCCTTATTCGGGTTGGGCCGCTCGTGTTTCTTGACCTTGTTGGCTCCTTCGATGACTACCAGATCAGCGTTAACTACCCGCAATACGGTACCCCGCTTGCCCTTGTCCTTTCCGGCGATGATTACCACATCATCACCTTTCTTGATTTTTCTCATATCGACCTCTTATCGCGTGCTTACAGAACTTCTGGCGCAAGCGAAACGATTTTCATGAAGCGCGCATTGCGCAATTCACGGGTTACCGGGCCGAAAATACGTGTGCCGATCGGCTCCAGCTTGGCATTCAGCAGCACTGCGGCGTTATCGTCGAACTTGATCAGCGAGCCATCGGCGCGGCGCACGCCTTTGGCGGTACGGACCACCACGGCGTTGTATACCTCGCCTTTTTTAACCCGCCCCCGAGGCGCCACATCTTTAACGCTCACCTTTATCACGTCACCAATGCCTGCATACCGCCGCTTTGAGCCGCCTAATACCTTGATACACATGATGGAACGCGCGCCCGTATTATCGGCGACTTGGAGAATCGATTGCATTTGAATCATTTTTACTCACTCTCTCCAACTTTTCCCGCTCAAGGCGACGCGTGGACAGTATTGGATCCCGTTCGGGTTATGATGCCGCCGAAACTCATACGGCGGCATGACAATTAAAAAGATTTGAAAACCAGAAATTTGAAGAGGCCGAATTATACGAGCATCTCTACAGAAAAACAATCAAATACCAAGAATTTTTGGCGCCCCAGCTCGCCGGTCAGCTAATCGACGGGGCCTTTTCCATCAATTTGACGACCCGCCAAGCCTTGGTTTTGGACAGCGGACGGCATTCTTCGATTATGACCGCATCACCCGTGTGAAAGGCGTTACCCTCGTCATGAACATGATATTTTTTTGAGCGAACGATAATTTTGCCATAGAGCGGATGCTTGACTTTGCGCTCGACCAAAACAGTGATCGTTTTATCCATCCGGTCACTAACTACTTTTCCGCTAAGCGTGCGGTTTAAATTGGTTTCGCTCATGAGGGCTTCACTTTCTGGCTAAGAATGGTTTTTACGCGAGCAATGTCCCGGCGCACATTGCGTAATTGATTGGTATTGCTTAACTGCTGGGTCGCATATTGCATTCGCAGACCAAATTGCGCCCGCAAAAGTTCCATCAGCTCCTGCTGAAGCTCAGCCGGATTTTTGCCCCTTAGTTCCTTCGCTTTCATGGTTAACCACCTACCTGTCGTATAACAAACGTGGTCTGGATCGGTAGTTTGGCAGCAGCCAGGCTGAACGCCTGGCGCGCCAGCGCTTCATCGACACCATCCATTTCGTACAGTACTTTACCGGGCTGAATCTCCGCGACAAAATACTCCGGGTTCCCCTTGCCATTACCCATCCGCACCTCCGCGGGCTTGTGGGAGATCGGCTTGTCAGGAAAAATACGAATCCAGATTCGGCCGCCCCGCTTTATATGCCTGGTCATTGCGCGTCGTGCTGCTTCGATCTGCCGCGCGGTTAACCGGCCACGGCCAATTGCCTTGAGCCCGTACTCGCCGAAACTCACTTTAGCACCGCGCGTTGCAACACCCTTGTTGCGGCCTTTCTGCTGCTTGCGGTATTTTGTTCTAGCTGGTTGCTGCATCTTTCGCTCCTGTCTTTCGAATTGCAGACTTGGCGGTTTCCTCTATCGCAGCGTCGGCCTTTCGACTCGGTTTTTTTTCGCTTGCTTTTGCTTCGGCCCTGGGCTCAGCTCTCGCCGCGGGTTTTCTGGCTGCGCGCTTACCCTCTAGCTCTCCCGCGGGAGTCTGTGCCTGCGTAGAGGGAACCGCCGCCCCCGGTTGCTCGCCTCGGCCTATCACTTCACCTTTAAACACCCATACTTTAATCCCAATGACGCCATACGTTGTCTTGGCTTCGGATATACCGTAGTCCAGATCAGCGCGAAGTGTGTGAAGGGGTACGCGGCCCTCGCGATACCATTCGGTGCGGGCAATTTCGATGCCATTTAGCCGGCCTGAACTCATGATCTTGATCCCCTGCGCACCCAGGCGCATGGCATTCTGCATCGCGCGTTTCATGGCGCGGCGAAACATGATCCGCTTTTCCAACTGCTGTGCGATGTTGTCCGCGATCAACTGCGCGTCGATTTCCGGCTTGCGTATTTCTTCGATATTCACGTGTACCGGCACCCCCATGAGTTTTTGGAGTGCGCCACGCAGAACCTCGATGTCTTCGCCTTTCTTGCCTATTACCACACCGGGGCGAGAGCTGAAAATAGTAATACGCGCGTTCTTGGATGGCCGTTCGATAACCACACGGCCTACCGACGCATGCGCCAATTTCTTTTTCAGATATTCTCTTACCTTGATATCTTCATTCAGCATCCCCGGAAAATTCTTTTTATTGGCATACCATTTCGATGACCAATTCTTCAGCACGGAAAGCCGGAAACCTGTCGGATGTATTTTTTGTCCCATAATATATCGGTACGTCCTTTATTTTTTGCCGGCTTTATCGCCTACAGTAAGAAAAATATGGCAGGTCGGCTTGACAATGCGGTTACCACGCCCCTTGGCGCGGGCACTGGTACGCATCATGGACTTTCCTCGATCCACATATATTGTCGATACTTTCAATTCGTCTATGTCGGCCCCATCATTATGCTCAGCATTGGCAATAGCCGATTCAAGCAATTTACGAATGATGACGGCACCTTTTTTCGGGCTGAAGGCAAGCACATTAAGTGCGCGGTCTACCGGCAATCCCCGAATCTGATCTGCCACGAGCCGGCCCTTTTGTTCGGATAACCTGACCCCGCGCAATACGGCAGTTGTTTGCATATCGACTCCTATCTCTTCGATCCGGCCGCAGCCGCTTTTCTATCACCCGAATGCCCCTTGAAGGTTCGAGTGTGAGAGAACTCGCCCAGTTTATGGCCCACCATATTCTCGGTAATATAAACCGGTATATGCTGCTTGCCATTATGCACGGCGATGGTTAAGCCGATAAAATCCGGCAAGACGGTCGAACGGCGCGACCATGTCTTGATTGGACGCTTGTCATTCGTTGCGCGTGCCGCTTCCACCTTGGCTACCAGGTGCAAGTCAACAAACGGACCCTTTTTTACGGAACGTGCCATGTTTCATTACCCTTTGGTTGAATAGCGGCGGCGTATGATCATGCCGTCGGTACGCTTGTTTGCACGAGTACGAAAGCCTTTGGCGGGAGTCCCCCATGGGCTGACTGGATGCCGGCCAGCCGCGGTTTTACCTTCGCCACCACCATGCGGATGGTCTACCGGGTTCATCACCACGCCGCGTACCGTGGGGCGAACTCCACGCCAACGCTGCGCGCCCGCTTTACCGATCGACTGTAGATTATGCTCTTCGTTGCCAACCTCGCCGATGGTAGCGCGACAGTTCACGTGGACCTTGCGAATCTCGCCCGAACGCAGACGGAGCTGTGCATAATCGCCCTCTCTGGCAAGGAGTTGTACCGAAGTACCCGCCGAACGGGCCAATTGCGCACCTTTTCCTGGCATCATTTCGACGCAGTGAATGGTGCTGCCTACAGGAATATTGCGTAATGGTAGCGTATTGCCATTCTTGATCGGCGCGTCCGCACCGCTCATCAATTGCATCCCGGCGGTAATGCCCTTCGGCGCGATAATATAGCGGCGCTCGCCATCGGCATAACATAGCAGCGCCAGATTTGCGCTACGATTAGGGTCATATTCCAGCCGTTCGATCCTTGCAGCAATGCCATCCTTGTTGCGACGGAAATCCACAATGCGATAATGTTGCTTATGCCCCCCTCCTATGTGACGGGTGGTAATGTGCCCATTATTGTTACGTCCGGCGGTATGCGTCTGTTTTTCAACCAGTTTTGCATAAGGTGCGCCCTTGTGCAAATCGGGATTGGTAATTTTGACTACTGCGCGTCGGCCGGGAGAGGTTGGTTTGACTTTAACCAGTGCCATTATTTGACCTCTCCTTGCGCGATTTCAGCAAAATTGATTTCCTGGCCGGTCTTGATGCTGACATAGGCCTTTTTCCAATTGCTGCGGCGTCCCATGAAGCGGCCAAAGCGTTTTTGCTTTCCTTTGACGTTGGTTACCCGCACGTTTTCCACCTCGATATTCTGGCTCTTCCACATTAACTCTACTGCGGCCTTGATTTCGGCCTTGGTCGCATCCTGCATCACCCGAAAAATGATGTGGTTGTGTTTTTCCGCAATATAAGTCGCTTTCTCCGACACCTGGGGCGCCAATATTACCCCCATCAGGTATTCATGGCTGAACGTTTGCGCGCTCATGCAAATATCTCCTCCATTTTTGCCAACGCACCCCGCGTGATCACTATGTTTGCAAAACGCATGAGGCTTACCGGATCGGCATGACCCGCTTCAACTACTCGTACCAGCGGAAGATTACGTGCCGAAAGATACAGATTCTCATCCATGGCATCGGTGATAATCATGACCTCGTTCAATTGCATCCCTTTCAGCTTTTGAGCCAGCGCCTTGGTTTTAGGCGTGTCCACCGTAAAATTTTCCACTACCGAAAAACGATTTTCGCGCACAAGCTGGGAGAGGATCGCGCCAATACCGGCACGATACATTTTGCGATTTACCTTATGGCTGAAATTCTCTTCAGGGCTGCTGGGAAATATTTTGCCCCCACCGCGCCAGAGCGGGCTGGAAGCCATGCCCGCACGGGCGCGGCCTGTACCTTTTTGCCGCCACGGTTTGCGAGTGGATTTCGCGATATCGGAACGGCCTTTTTGAGCACGGTTGGCGCTGCGAGCATTGGCTAGATAAGCCGTCACCACCTGATGCACCAGGGCTTCGTTATATTCGCGGGCAAACAGCGCATCGGGAGCGGAAACGCTTGCAGAGGACTGCCCACTATCGTCAATGAGTTTAAGTTCCATGAGACACCCTATTTTCTACCGGACTTCGCGGCGCTTTTAGCGCCTGGTTTAACATCAGCCTTGACAGCAGGCGCCACACGGGCTCTGGCGAGCTTTACGCTCGGGCGCACCACCACATCCCCTCCCCTTGATCCGGGGATTGCGCCTTTGATGAGCAGCAACCCGCGTGCAGCATCCACCCGGAGCACCTCGAGGTTCTGCGTGGTGCGCTGTACGGCTCCCAAATGTCCAGACATGCGTTTGCCCGGAAATACGCGACCGGGATCCTGGGCCATGCCAATAGAGCCGGGAACATTATGCGATTTCGAATTACCATGACTGGCGCGGTTCGAGGAAAAACCGTGCCGCTTGATGACGCCGCTGTAGCCTTTGCCGATCGAAGTGCCTGTCACATCCACCTTCTGCCCGGCCTGGAATATATCCAGGGCTATGACAGTACCAGGGGCAAGATTACCGAGCGCTTCTGGCGTTACGCGGAACTCCTTGAGCACGTGGCCGGCCTCAACGGCTGCCTTGGCGAAATGCCCTGCCGAAGGCTTGTTGACGCGAATGGCACGGCGCTTTCCGAAAGTCACCTGCACGGCCGAATAGCCATCCGTGCCGGCAGTCTTGATTTGTGTTACCCGGTTATTCGACACGTCAAGCACTGTAACCGGCTGACTATCGCCATCGCCAGTGAAAATGCGAGTCATGCCAACCTTACGGCCGACAAGTCCTAAACTCATTTTAATTACCTTTTCTTAAAAGGTGCCGATTGCAATTGACCGGCAATTTGCATTGATTTGAATCAGTGATCGAGAGGTCCACCTAAAAACAGGCTACCGGCGATCCTGACATCCGAAACTCATAACTTTATTTCTACATCCACGCCCGCGGGCAGATCCAGCTTCATCAAGGCATCCACCGTCTTCTCAGTGGGATCCATGATGTCCATCAAACGCAGATGGGTTCGAATCTCGAATTGATCGCGCGAGGTCTTATTGACATGAGGAGAACGCAATATATCGAAGCGCTCGATGCGCGTCGGCAGTGGTACGGGTCCCTTTACGACGGCGCCGGTCCGTTTGGCAGTCTCAACGATCTCCATTGCCGACTTATCTATCAAACGGTAGTCAAACGCTTTCAGACGAATACGAATTTTCTGGCTTTGCATAGTCAAACCTCAGGTTGAGGATGCGGATTCCGAATTGATGATTCGGGTGCTCGGCACCCAACCTTAAATCCTATCCTTGATCCTGTATTACTCAATAATTTTTGCCACCACGCCTGCGCCGACGGTTCTTCCGCCCTCGCGAATGGCAAAGCGAAGACCCTCTTCCATGGCAATCGGCGCAATCAGGTTGACTGTCACCGATACGTTGTCCCCAGGCATTACCATCTCGGTCCCCGCCGGCAATTCAATGGCCCCGGTGACGTCCGTGGTGCGAAAGTAGAACTGGGGCCGGTACCCCTGGAAGAACGGTGTGTGCCGCCCTCCTTCTTCTTTGCTCAGTACGTAGATCTCGGCGGAAAACTTGGTATGCGGGGTGATCGTGCCAGGCTTGGCCAGCACTTGACCGCGCTCGACTTCTTCGCGCTTGGTGCCCCGCAGCAATACTCCGACATTGTCACCCGCCTGCCCCTGGTCCAGCAGTTTCCTGAACATCTCCACTCCGGTACACACTGTCTTGATCGTGGGCCGCAAGCCCACTATCTCGATTTCTTCGCCTACTTTGATGACCCCGCGCTCTATCCGGCCCGTTACTACCGTGCCACGGCCGGATATGGAGAAAACGTCTTCCACCGGCATCAGAAAGGCGCCGTCCACTGCCCGCACCGGCTCAGGTATGTAGCTGTCCAGCGCATCCGCAAGCTTGAATATGGAGGGCTCGCCTATGTCGCTTTGGTCGCCTTCCAGCGCTTTCAGCGCAGAGCCTATGACTATCGGGGTATCATCCCCGGGAAAGTTGTATTTCGACAGCAGTTCGCGAACTTCCATCTCCACCAGTTCCAGCAGTTCGGCGTCATCCACCATGTCGGCCTTGTTCATGTATACCACGATGTAGGGTACTCCCACCTGACGCGCCAGTAGTATGTGCTCGCGTGTCTGCGGCATCGGCCCGTCCGCAGCCGATACCACCAGTATGGCCCCGTCCATCTGCGCCGCACCAGTGATCATGTTCTTGACATAGTCAGCATGCCCCGGACAGTCAACGTGGGCGTAATGCCGGCTCTTCGTCTCGTATTCAACGTGCGCCGTGTTGATGGTGATGCCCCGCGCTTTCTCTTCCGGCGCCGAATCTATCTGCGCATAACTCTTCGCTTCCCCGCCAAATTTCTTCGCCAATACCATCGTGATCGCCGCCGTCAACGTGGTCTTGCCATGGTCCACATGCCCTATCGTCCCAACGTTCACGTGCGGCTTCGTCCGCTCAAATTTGCTCTTTGCCATGATGGATCCTTTACGTGATAACAGTTATTTCTTATTAATAATTGCTTCAGCCACACTTCTCGGTGCTTCAGAATAATGCTTGAACTCCATGGTGTATGTTGCACGGCCCTGAGTTGCAGACCGCAATGAAGTCGAGTAGCCGAACATTTCCGCTAACGGAACCTCGGCACGTATCACCTTAAGGCCGGGCAAATCGTCCATACCCTGGATCATACCGCGACGGGAAGATAAGTCCCCCACGACGTTTCCCATGAAATCCGCGGGCGTTTCCACTTCCACCGACATCATCGGCTCCAGCAACACCGGACTAGCCTTGCGCATACCATCCTTGAAAGCAATGGATGACGCCATCTTGAAGGCATTTTCGTTGGAATCGACATCATGGTAGGAGCCGTCAAAAAGGGTCACTTTGACGTCCACTACCGGGAAACCAGCCAATACCCCATTGGGGAGTGTCTCTCGCAGACCTTTTTCCACCGCCGGAATATATTCGCGAGGTACGGTTCCACCCTTGATGGCATCGACAAACTCGAAACCTTTACCTGCCTCGTTCGGCTCCATCTTGAGCCAGACATGACCATATTGCCCGCGCCCGCCCGACTGCTTGATGAACTTGCCTTCGATCTCCACCGGTTTTTTGATTGCTTCGCGATAAGCCACTTGCGGGGCGCCAACATTGGCTTCCACTCCGAATTCCCGCTTCATCCGGTCTACAATAATTTCGAGATGCAGCTCGCCCATGCCGGAAATGATGGTCTGACCCGATTCTTCATCGGTACGAACGCGAAAGGATGGATCTTCCTGCGCCAGCCGGTTCAAGGCGATGCCCATCTTTTCCTGATCAACCTTCGTTTTGGGCTCTACCGCAACATGGATTACCGGTTCCGGAAAAGACATGCGTTCCAGCGTGATAACGTGGGTGGGATCGCAGAGCGTATCGCCGGTAATGGCCTCTTTCAGGCCGACTGCGGCCGCGATATCGCCAGCACGAACCTCTTTGATTTCTTCGCGCTGGTTTGCGTGCATCTGCAGCAACCTGCCGATCCGTTCTCTTCTCCCCTTTATCGGGTTATAAATCGTATCGCCGGAACTCACCACTCCTGAGTACACCCTGAAAAAGATCAGTTGGCCAACATATGGATCGGTTGCAATCTTGAACGCCAGCCCCGCGAATGGCTCTTCGTCGCTCGCGTGGCGCTCGCCGCGCTCGCCATTTTCCTTCTCGCCATTGATTGCCTGAATATCCACAGGTGAAGGCAAATAATCCAGCACGGCGTCCAGCATGGCTTGCACGCCCTTGTTCTTGAATGCGGAACCGCAAAGCATGGGTACGATTTCGTTGCTGATGGTACGAATGCGCAGGCCGTGCTTGATATCATCGATCGATAAATCTCCTTCCTCAAGATATTTATCCATCAGCTCTTCGTTCGCCTCGGCAGCGGTTTCCACCATTTTTTCACGCCACAGCTTGGCATTTTCGATCAGATCAGCGGGAATGTCGCGTTCCTCGAATTTCATCCCCTGGCTGGCGTCATCCCAATAGATAGCCCTCATCTTGATCAGATCGATAACGCCCTCGAATTTGTCCTCGGCGCCTATGGGCAATTGTACAGGTACCGGATGGGCTTTCAGGCGCGCTTGTATCTGCTCATAAACACGCATGAAATTGGCGCCCGCGCGGTCCATCTTGTTGACAAAAGCGAGCCGGGGCACTTTATATTTGTTTGCCTGGCGCCATACGGTCTCGGTCTGGGGCTGAACTCCGCCCACAGCGCAAAATACGGTGCAGGCGCCGTCGAGGACGCGCAAGGACCGCTCCACCTCGATGGTAAAGTCCACGTGCCCCGGTGTATCAATAATATTGATGCGATGCGAAGGATAATTATTTTCCATTCCCTTCCAGAAGCATGTGGTGGCAGCAGAAGTGATGGTAATACCACGCTCCTGCTCCTGCTCCATCCAATCCATCGTGGCTGCACCATCATGGACCTCGCCAAGCTTGTGTGATACACCGGTATAAAACAATATGCGTTCGGTGGTCGTGGTTTTTCCGGCATCTATATGTGCCATCACGCCAATATTCCGATAACGCTCGATAGGTGTCTTTCTTGCCACAGTCTTTAAACCTTAAAATTTGGATAATCGAACGAGCTGTTCATCAACTCATCAATTCGATCAACGTCAATAATTACTGTTAAAACCGGTAGTGCGCGAATGCCTTGTTAGCTTCGGCCATGCGGTGGACTTCCTCGCGCTTCTTGACGGCGCCTCCGCGACCCTCCGCTGCTTCCGCCAACTCACCGGCCAGCCGGGCACCCATGGATTTTTCGGCCCGTTTTCGCGCAGCATCACGCAGCCAGCGCATTGCCAGGGCATTACGCCGGATCGACCGCACCTCTACTGGAACCTGGTAGTTTGCGCCTCCGACACGCCGGCTTTTTACTTCCACCATCGGACGGACGTTAGACAACGCCTGAGTAAATACCTCCACTGGATCCTTGCCGGTCCTCTTCTGAATTTGATCCATAGCGCCATAAATGATTCGCTCCGCCACAGATTTCTTACCCCGCGTCATCAGAACGTTGACGAACTTCGCCACTTCAGTATTATGGTATTTAGGGTCAGGCAAAATTTCGCGTTTCGGTACTTCTCTCCGTCTTGGCATTTTTTAACCTTGATTGAACTTTTCAGCTTTGCTTCAGTTATCAGTCGAATATAAAGTCGATTATCAGTAAGAGCACTCGTGCGCAATCTGCGCTTTAAGCCGCTTTCGGCCTCTTTGCACCGTATTTGGAACGCGCCTGCTTGCGATCCTTTACGCCCGCGGTATCCAGACTACCGCGTACCGTGTGATAGCGAACACCTGGCAAATCTTTAACACGACCGCCGCGGATCAATACTACCGAGTGCTCCTGTAGGTTGTGACCCTCTCCGCCAATATAACTGGACACCTCAAAACCATTCGTCAAGCGCACCCGTGCCACTTTCCGCAAAGCCGAGTTCGGTTTTTTCGGTGTAGTGGTATAAACCCGGGTACAAACCCCTCGCTTTTGAGGGCTGTTTCCTAATGCCGGAACCTTGCTCTTCACGCGCCTCGCCGCTCGAGGTTTACGCACTAACTGACTTATTGTCGGCATGTTATTCCTTAAAAAACAGGGGTGTAAGTAAAGCTGTCCTGCTGCCAATGATTCGGTCTTCCACCCGTGCGTGGCACTTCGCAATACTTTTGACGAGGGGCGGAAAAAAGACTGCGAATTTTATGGGGTTTACGTAGACCTGTCAAGGCAGGACTTAATCTCAAACAAGTCGGCGCCTGTCATTCATACCCATCATATCCCCGGACTTGACACGAGCTCTTCGGAAAAAGCGCATCAATTGGTAACCGGATCACTGATTCAATTGAATTAAAAGCTGAGTGCAACTGAGATGCCAACACGGCTGCAGAGACGCCAACAGGGCTGTAAGCGGGGCATGATGCCATGATTACAATCGACAGCGTCTCCCCCCACAAAACAGAAATTATTCAGAGGTTCCTCAGCTAACCGCGGCACGACCCTCGCGCCGTTTCGCGGTAAGCGCGTGATTGCCCAACTTCTTCAATACTTCCCATGCCGGTCCCGGAAATTTGTGCAGCTTGATCATCACATCCTCAAGCGCTTCCAGAAACCAATCCACATCCGCTTCACTGATATTCAAAGGCGGAAGTATTTTTATGACAGGCATGGCATGGCCGGCCACCTGCGTCAGGATGTGGTGATCGTCAAGAAGCGGGAGGACAATTGCCTGGGCAAAGAGATTTTCATCCATCTTGTTGACCATGGCCCAGGCCGCCCTGAGCGACATCGATTCCGGCTGCCCGAACTCGACGGCAATCATCAGGCCCCGCTGACGTACACCCTTCAGGAATTCGAAACGCGGTACCATCGCCTCGATACCGTTGCGAAAACGCGCGCCAAGTTCTATCGCGCGTTCGGTAAGATTTTCCTCATCAAGAACCTTGAGCGAAGCCAGTGCGGCCACCATCGCCATGTTACCCATACCGAAGGTCGAAGCATGCACAATGGCGCGATGCATGCCATCGTAGACGCTGTCATAAACCGCGCGGCGAGTGATAGTTGCCCCTACGGGAATATAGCCGCCCGAAAGCGCCTTTGAAAGACAGATGACATCAGGTTCCAATCCCTCAATCCACTGGCTGGCCAAAAAGCGTCCTGTGCGGCCCATTCCCGATTGCACCTCGTCGCAGACCATTAATGTGCCGTACTTCCGGCAAAGAGCCTGCGCGCCCAGGAGGTACTCGCTGCTGGCGATGTTGACACCCTTGCCCTGAATCGGCTCAAAGACAAAGGCCGCCACATCTCCCTTGGCAAGCCTTGCCTCAAGACCGGCAAGATCATCCAGCTTCACTTCCGAACTGCCCGGCAGCATGGGCTCAAAACCCCTGCGAAAACTTGCTTCTCCGTTCAGCGATAGGGATCCCATCGTCAGACCGTGGAATGCTTTTGCAAGATGGGCCGTTGAAGGCCGCCCAGTGTAACCACGCGCGAACTTGATCGCCGCCTCGATAGCTTCAGTTCCTGAATTACTGAAGTAAACCGTGTCCAAACCGGGTGGCATTCGCTTCACCAGTTCACGCGCCAGCGTGGCCGCGAAGGGCGGGGCGTCGAAACCGATCCACCCTGGAAAATCAGATTCCAGCACCTGCTGCAATGCGCCGCGGATGGCGGGGTGCCTCCGGCCGAAATTGAAGACGCCCCAGTTGGTGAGGAAATCCAGATAACGCGTTCCCGCTTCATCCCAAAGGTAAGGGCCCTCGCCTCGCACCCAAGTGCGGTTAAAACCAAGCGTGCGCAGCACCTTGACGAAGACCGGATTCACATGCTCTTCAAAAAGCTCAAAGTTCTTGCCGCGAGTCTCGGCAATTATCGCATTGATATCAATTGGCATAACTCGGATTTTCCATTTTACGTTGATGAGCCCGCAACACGGCCCTGGTCTCAAATTAAATCAGAACTGGGACCGGTCACAAAGCCAGCTGTTGATTCCCTGTATCTTCCTGGCGCACCTCATTATTTTCCTCAGTATGTAACTGTAGCCTCTGCTTTTTGCGGGTGTTGTGGAAAGCCAGGCCGGTGCCTGCAGGTATGAGCCGCCCGACGATAACGTTCTCCTTGAGCCCGCGCAAATCGTCCTTCTTGCCCATGATAGCCGCTTCGGTCAGCACACGCGTGGTTTCCTGGAAGGAAGCCGCGGAAATGAACGAATCGGTGGAAAGGGAGGCCTTGGTAATACCGAGCAGCATGTATTCATAGGTGGCAGGTTCCTTATTCTCCAATTCCATCTCTTCATTTTCCGCGAGCAGATCCGCGCGTTCAACCTGCTCACCAGGAATAAACCGGGTATCACCGGAAGTCGACGATTTGTACGCGGCGCAACATTTGCCGCACAATAACCTCGATATGCTTGTCGTTGATCTTGACGCCCTGAAGGCGATAAACATCCTGAACCTCGTCAGTAATATAACGAGCGAGCGCCTCGATCCCCAGCAGGCGGAGAATATCATGCGGATCCGCGGGGCCGTCGACGATGCTTTCTCCCTTGTTCACGACTTGACCGTCGTGGGCAGTGACATGCTTGTCCTTGGGAATCAGATACTCATGCGAAACCCCATCCAGATCGGTAATGACCAGGCGTTGTTTGCCTTTGGTATCCTTGCCGAAAGATACAATGCCTGTAACCTCCGCCAGCACACCCGCATCCTTCGGGGAGCGAGCCTCGAACAACTCTGCGACGCGAGGAAGACCCCCGGTGATATCACGCGTTTTCGAACTTTCTTGTGGAATGCGCGCCAATACCTCGCCGACGCTGACCTGCTGGCCGTCCCGTACGGTAATGACAGAGCCGACCTGGAAGGTAATATTGACAGACAGATTACTTCCGGCGAGTCTCACTTCCTTGTCATCTTCATCCAGAAGTTTCACCATGGGGCGCAAACCCTTGCTTTGCACCACGCCCCGCCGTTTTGGATCGATCACGACAAGTGTGGATAAACCGGTCACTTCGTCGATCTGCTTGGCCACGGTCACGCCTTCCTCAACGTTCTCGAAACGAACCTTGCCGGCATACTCTGTAATGATGGGACGAGTATGGGGATCCCATGCGGCCAGCACCTGGCCAGCCTTTACGGCTTCTCCGTCGCGGATCAGCAATGTCGCGCCATACGGAGCTTTATGACGCTCGCGTTCGCGGCCATTATCATCATATATCACGACTTCCCCACTACGGGAAATCGCGATCAACTCCTTGCGGGAGTTGGTCACATAGCGCATCGTGGGCGAATAACGTACGGTACCGTTTGACTTGCTCTCTACCTGACTTGCCACTGCGGTTCTGGAAGCGGCTCCCCCTATGTGGAAGGTACGCATGGTAAGCTGCGTGCCGGGTTCGCCTATCGACTGGGCAGCAATGACGCCTACGGCCTCGCCCACGTTGACAGGACTGCCCCGTCCCAGGTCCCGCCCGTAGCATTTCGCGCACAGACCATAGCGGGTCTCACAAGTAAGCGGGGTACGAACCTTCACTTCATCTATACCCAAAGATTCGATCATATCCACCGCATTTTCGTCCAGCAAAACACCAGTCGGATATATCGCCGTCTGATGCTCCGGGTTGATAACATCGGTCACGACGACGCGCCCGAGTATCCGTTCACGTAGCGCCTCGATCACTTCGCCGCCTTCCACCAGAGCCTTCATTAGGACCCCGTTGCTCGTGCCGCAGTCTTCCTGGGTCACAACCAGATCCTGGGTTACATCTACAAGACGGCGAGTGAGATAGCCAGAGTTAGCGGTTTTCAGTGCCGTATCCGCCAGACCTTTCCGGGCGCCATGGGTCGAGATAAAATACTGCAGCACGTTCAGCCCTTCTCGGAAATTTGCGGTGATGGGCGTTTCGATAATTGAACCATCGGGCTTGGCCATCAGGCCGCGCATCCCCGCCAACTGCCGAATTTGCGCCGCCGAGCCCCGTGCCCCCGAGTCGGCCATCATATAAATGGAATTGAAGGATTCCTGCGTCAGTGATTTGCCTTTCTCGTCTTTTTTGCTTTCTCCGGTTAGCGGGTCAAGTATTGGCTCAACGCCGAGTTGATCCATCATGGCCTTGGCCACCTGATCGCCAGCACGACCCCATATATCGACGACCTTGTTATAGCGCTCTCCTTGTGTCACCAGACCCGACGTATACTGAACTTCAATCTCCTGTACTTCCCGTTCAGAGGCACCGATGATTTCATCTTTTTGGGCGGGAGTCAGCATATCGTCCAGGCAGATCGATATCCCGGCGCGTGTAGCGTAGCTAAAACCGGCATACATCAATTTGTCGGCAAAAATTACGGTCTCGCGGAGACCGCAACGGCGGAAACTTGCGTTAATCAGCCGGGAAATTTCCTTTTTCTTAAGAACCTTGTTAATCAGCGGGAAGGGGAGCCCGGCGGGTAGAATTTCAGACAGCAGTGCTCGTCCTACAGTCGTGTCGTAGCGGGTGGTCTTCTCGCGGCGCTCACCGTCAGCAGCGATTTCATATTCCCTGATGCGCACCGTGATTCTGGCATTCAGTTCGATTATGCGGCTTTCATAAGCGCGGGACACTTCACTGATATTGGAAAAAAGCATTCCCTCGCCGCGAGCATTGATCTTTTCCCGCGTTGTGTAATACAACCCCAGTACGATATCCTGGGATGGCACGATAATCGGCTCACCATTTGCCGGCGACAGGATATTATTGGTGGACATCATCAGCGTGCGGCATTCCATTTGCGCTTCCAGCGAGAGCGGCACGTGAACTGCCATCTGGTCGCCGTCGAAGTCGGCGTTGAAAGCCGCACATACCAAAGGATGCAATTGGATGGCCTTGCCCTCGATCAGCACCGGCTCGAATGCCTGTATACCGAGCCGGTGCAGGGTCGGCGCCCTGTTTAGCATTACCGGGTGTTCGCGGATGACATCCTCTAGGATATCCCATACGATCGGGCTTTCGTTTTCCACCTCACGCTTGGCCGCCTTGATGGTGCTTGCGATGCCCATGATTTCGAGTTTATTGAAGATAAACGGCTTGAATAACTCCAGCGCCATTTTCTTCGGCAAACCGCATTGATGCAGTTTGAGCTGGGGCCCCACCACGATTACCGACCGCCCGGAATAATCCACTCGCTTGCCCAGCAAATTCTGACGGAAACGTCCCCCTTTGCCCTTTATCATGTCGGCGAGCGATTTGAGCGGCCGCTTGTTGGCGCCGGTCATGGCTTTACCACGGCGGCCGTTATCCAGCAGTGAATCCACCGCTTCCTGCAGCATACGTTTCTCGTTGCGCACGATGATTTCCGGAGCTTTCAATTCAAGCAGCCGCTTCAGCCGGTTATTACGATTAATAACGCGACGGTATAAATCATTCAGGTCGGACGTGGCAAAGCGTCCCCCGTCCAGCGGCACCAGGGGCCGCAACTCGGGCGGTAACACGGGCAGTACCGCCAAAACCATCCATTCCGGCTTGATGCCGGATTTATTGAACGCCTCCAGCACCTTGAGGCGCTTGGCGATCTTTTTCATTTTGGTTTCCGAGCCGGTTGTTCCCATTTCGCGGCGGAGATTGTCGATCTCGACCCGAACGTTCAGGTTGCCGAGCAGGTCGCGAATACCCTCCGCACCCATACTGGCGCGAAAATCATCCCCATATTCTTCCGTTTTGGCGCGATAGTCATCATCCGTCAACAATTGGCATCGTTGCAGAGGGGTCATGCCGGGATCAGTCACCACATAAGCTTCAAAATAGAGCACGCGCTCTATGTCGCGCAGGGTCATATCCAGCACCATGCCCAGGCGCGAAGGCAGCGATTTAAGAAACCAGATGTGCGCCACCGGCGAAGCGAGTTCGATATGGCCCATGCGCTCACGCCGCACTTTTGACAGCGTAACTTCCACCCCGCATTTCTCGCAGATTACACCACGGTGTTTCAAGCGCTTATATTTCCCGCACAGACACTCATAATCCTTTACCGGACCGAAAATTTTCGCGCAGAACAAACCGTCGCGTTCCGGCTTGAAAGTACGGTAATTGATAGTCTCCGGTTTCTTTACCTCCCCATAGGACCATGAACGGATTTTCTCTGGCGAAGCCAGACCGATCTTGATTGAATCGAACTCTTCCTTCTGGGTAACCTGTTTGAATAAATCAAGCAGTGCTTTCATTTGTCACTCCTGTTGATCAGGGGCCGATACACAAAAAATATACCGGTAAAACATGGAAAACAAAAAATGCAGGTCTTCCATAGCATCAACTGAACGTTAATGCCGGTCTAAATCGATATCCATCGCCAACGAACGGATTTCCTTCACCAATACATTAAATGACTCAGGCATGCCTGCATCAATCTTGTGATCGCCCTTGACGATGCTTTCATATACTTTAGTACGTCCATTCACATCATCGGACTTGACCGTCAACATTTCCTGCAATGTATAGGAGGCTCCGTATGCTTCCAGCGCCCATACTTCCATTTCTCCAAACCGCTGACCGCCAAACTGGGCTTTGCCGCCAAGCGGCTGTTGGGTTACCAGACTATAGGGACCGGTTGAGCGCGCGTGCATTTTATCGTCCACCAGATGATGCAGCTTCAGCACATGCATATAGCCCACTGTAACCGGGCGATCGAAAGCTTCGCCAGTCCTTCCGTCATATAGGGTTACCTGCCCGGACCGGGGGAGACCTGCAAGCTCCAGCATATCCTTGATCTCATGCTCTGTCGCACCATCAAATACAGGGGTGGCGAAAGGCACGCCACCCTTGAGATTTTCCGCCAGATCGAATACCTCTCCATCGGTAAGTGAATCGATATCCTCTTGCCTGCCGCTCGTGTTATAAATCTTGTCGAGTAATACGCGGATCTCGGCAGCCTGGCTGCCGGCACGCAGCAGATTACCGATCTTTGTGCCCAGCCCTTTTGCAGCCCATCCAAGATGGGTTTCAAGAATCTGGCCAACATTCATGCGCGAAGGAACACCCAGGGGATTCAGCACCACATCCACCGGCGTGCCGTCGGCCATGTAAGGCATATCTTCCACAGGCACAATCTTGGAAATGACACCTTTATTTCCGTGCCGCCCGGCCATTTTATCCCCGGGTTGCAGGCGGCGCTTTACCGCGACATAGACCTTGACCATTTTCTGCACACCCGGCGGCAATTCGTCGCCCTGTGTGAGCTTCTTTTTCTTCTCTTCAAAAGCAGCGTCGAAAGCCTTGCGTTTCTGTGCCAGGCCTTCCTCGATCTGCTCGAGTTGCAGGCTTGCCTCTTCCTCCGAAAGCCGAATGTCGAACCAGTGGTGCGGATCGATGCCGTCCAGATATTCCTTGGTAATCTGCGCGCCCTTGACGAGTTTTTTAGGTCCGCCCGTAGCCGTCTTGCCTATAAGCAGGCGCTCGATACGCTTGAATGCGTCGGCCTCGACGATTCGCATCTGATCAGCCAGATCTTTTTTGTAACGTTTCAATTCATCGTCAATAATCTGCTGGGCACGCTTGTCACGCTCGATTCCTTCGCGGGTAAATACCTGTACGTCAATGACCGTTCCGGAAATACCCGATGGCACCCGCAGCGAAGTGTCCTTTACGTCGGAAGCTTTCTCGCCAAAGATGGCGCGCAACAGCTTTTCCTCAGGCGTTAATTGCGTTTCACCTTTGGGAGTAACTTTTCCCACTAACACGTCGCCGGCTTCCACTTCGGCGCCAATATGGACTATTCCCGAGGCATCCAGACGCCCGAGCTGCGCTTCGGACAGATTGGAAATGTCCGCCGTGATTTCTTCGGTTCCCAATTTTGTGTCACGGCTCACCACGGACAGCTCTTCGATATGAATCGACGTAAAACGATCTTCCGCGACGATGCGCTCCGAAATCAGAATCGAATCCTCGAAGTTATAGCCGTTCCAGGGCATAAACGCCACCAGCATATTTTGCCCCAGGGCCAGCTCACCCTTGTCGGTAGACGCGCCATCCGCGACCACATCCCCGCGCGCGATAACATCTCCCACTTCTACCAGGGGACGCTGGTTGATATTGGTATTCTGGTTGGATCGCGTATATTTGATCAGGTTATAAATATCCACGCCCACTTCGCCAGCGCGTGTTTCGGTGTCGTGTACCCGCACGACGAGGCGGCTCGCATCCACATAGTCGACCACGCCACCACGCACCGCCTGGACCGCGGTTCCCGAATCCACCGCAACAACGCGTTCAATGCCGGTGCCGACCAGGGATTTCTCGGCACGAAGGCAAGGAACTGCCTGACGCTGCATATTGGAACCCATCAGCGCGCGATTTGCATCATCGTGTTCCAGAAACGGAATCAATGACGCCGCCACTGATACGATTTGCGCTGGCGCCACGTCCATGTACTCGATCCGGTCCGGTGTTGCCAGGGTGAACTCATTCTTATGACGACAGGAAACAATCTCGTTAGTGAATTTGCCGTTGCGATCCAGTTCGGCATTTGCCTGGGCTATCACATACTGACCTTCCTCTATAGCCGACAGATAGTCAATTTCATCCGTTACCTGGCCATTTTTCACCTTGCGGTAGGGCGTTTCCATGAAACCGTATTCGTTAGTGCGTGCATACAATGCCAATGAATTGATCAGGCCGATATTCGGGCCTTCCGGCGTTTCGATCGGGCAGACACGGCCATAATGAGTAGGATGGACATCGCGGACCTCGAACCCCGCGCGTTCACGCGTCAACCCGCCCGGTCCCAGCGCGGAGACACGCCGTTTATGCGTAATCTCGGAGAGCGGATTGGTCTGATCCATAAACTGCGATAACTGGCTGGAACCGAAGAACTCGCGCACCGCAGCGGAGACGGGCTTCGCGTTGATCAAGTCATGCGGCATCAGGTTATCCGACTCAGCCTGGCTGAGCCGTTCCTTAACCGCTCTTTCGACGCGCACCAGGCCGGAACGGAACTGATTTTCCGCCAGTTCACCGACAGAGCGCACGCGACGATTGCCCAGGTGATCGATATCATCGATCTCACCACGGCCATTGCGAAGCTCAACCAGGATTTTGATGACAGCGGTGATATCCTCGTTCGACAGCGTGGTCGCTCCCTCCAATTCGGTGTTGCCGACGCGGCGATTGAATTTCATGCGACCCACGACCGAAAGGTCATAGCGTTCAGGCGCATAAAATAATCCGTTGAATAGAACCTTGACCGCTTCCTCGGTAGGAGGTTCACCCGGACGCATCATTCGATAGATGGCTACCTGCGCCGCCATCTGGTCAGCGGTCTCGTCTATTCGCAGGGTCTGCGATATGTATGCGCCCTGATCAAGATCATTTGTATAAATAGTCTGAATCTGTTCTATATTAGCTTCGTACAGTTTGGCAAGGAGAACTTCCGTAACCTCGTCATTGGCCAATGCAAGTACTTCGCCTGTTTCCTTATCCACTATGTTGTGGCTCAATACCCGCCCCAACAGGAAATCTTCCGGGACCATCAGTTTATCGATACCTGTCTGCTGCATTTCACGGACGTGCTTGACGGTTATACGTTTGTCTTTTTGAACAATAACCTTGCCATTTTTGGTAACGATGTCAAAACGCGCAATATCACCACGTAACCGTTCCGGTATCAATTCGAACAGGATGTCTTTTTTGGATAGATGGAAAGTATCAAAAGAAAAGAAACCCGCAAGAATCTGCTCCGGAGTGTAACCGATTGCCTTCAGCAAGACGGTAATCGGCATCTTGCGGCGGCGATCGACGCGGAAGTAAAGGTAGTCCTTGGGGTCGAATTCAAAATCGAGCCAGGAACCGCGATAAGGAATGATACGCGCCGAAAAAAGCAGTTTGCCGGATGAATGCGTCTTGCCGCGATCATGTTCGAAAAATACACCGGGCGAGCGATGCAACTGAGACACAATCACGCGCTCGGTGCCATTGATGACGAACGAGCCCGTGTTGGTCATGAGCGGAATCTCGCCCATGTAAACTTCCTGCTCTTTCACTTCCTTTACGGTTGGCTTGGATGCTTCTTTGTCCATAATCGTCAACCGTACCTTTGCCCGCAACGGCGAAGCATAGGTGAGCCCGCGCTGCTGGCATTCTTTCACATCGAACGGCGGAGCACCCAACACATAATTGACAAAGTCGAGGCGAGCATTCCGGGAATGGCTCTCGATCGGAAAGATCGACATAAACGCCGCCTGAAGCCCCTGATTATTACGACGGTCAGGGTCAACCTGAGCTTGCAGGAAGGCTGCGTAAGACTCAATCTGTGTAGCGAGAAGAAATGGAATCTGCAAAACGCTCGCACGTTTGGCGAAACTTTTACGGATACGTTTTTTCTCGGTAAACGAATAGCTCATGGAATCTCTCCGGGGGGTCAGAGAACGGTTGGACAGAAAATGGGAGCAGAGTACCTGATTTTAGCTACCGTGCTGAGTGTTCTACCGCACATATGGATATCGATGCGGGGATCCGGGCCTTGAGGAAAAGCCAAAGCCTGGCGGCATCCTTGACGCCGCCGGCTGGACTTGTTGTGTTACTTTTATTTAATTTCAGCGGTCGCACCGGCTTCGGTGAGTTGTTTCTGAATAGCTTCAGCGTCAGCTTTGGGAATACCTTCCTTGACCGGCTTGGGCGCACCGTCCACCAGATCTTTCGCTTCTTTCAAGCCCAGGCCGGTAATCGCACGCACAACCTTGATTACGTTAACCTTGCTTTCGCCGACAGCGGTAAGCATCACGGTAAATTCCGTTTGCTCTTCCACCGGAGCCGCGGCGGCGCCTGCCGCGGGAGCGGCCGCTACAACAGCGGCAGCGGCAGCGGAAACACCGAACTTCTCTTCCATATCCTTGATTAGCTGGGAAAGCTCCAGCACAGTCATATTTGCAATCGCTTCCAGAATTTCTGCTTTGGCTAGAGCCATGTTTTTCTCCTAATAAATTTACGCTTATGATCGTGTTACGGTTCTTATGGTCCTGAACATGCCGAGTAGCCCGATTCGCGCTAGGCAGCTTCCTTCTGATCGCGGACGGCAGCAAGACCGCGTACAAAACGGGCCGGCACTTCGTTGAGTGTCCGCACGAAATTGGCAATGGGCGCCTGCATGGTACCCAACAGCTTCGAAAGAAGTTCGTCCCGGCTTGGGAGCGCGGCAAGACTTGCAATATCTTTACTGGACATTACCAAATTAGGCATTGCCCCAGCTTTGATCACAAATTTGTCATTACCCTTCGAAAACTCGTGCAGCACCTTCGCTGCCGCTACCGGATCGCTTCCGATGCCATAGGCCAACGGCCCCACCATGTGGTCGGAAAGCCCGGTAAAAGGCGTCCCGTTTATGGCACGCCGTGCAAGGGAATTTTTAAGTACGCGAAAATAAATTCCCGACTCGCGCGCTTTGGCACGCAGCTTGGTCATATTTCCAACGCCGAGCCCACGGTATTCCGCGATGATAATTGCCTGAGCTTTCGCCACCTGGGCACTCACTTCGGCAACCACCGCTTTTTTTTCATCTAAATTTAGACCCAAGGTTCATTCTCCATAAGTTGAAATTCAGTATTAAGTTTTGTTTGGGCAACCCGATCAACTTTAATCACTGATCAATCGGAAAAAACCACAAACCGAGACTCGATACCACGAACCGGCGACCTAAATCAGGAGCTGAATCTGTTTCAGGAGCTGAACCTGTTCCTGCTGAATCTGTCCTGTTCTGGGAGCGCCATCTGCGTTGGGCGCTTTAACGATGAAAAAACCGGATACAAAATCCCTATCTCGAATTCTTCCATCTTTGCAATTAAGCTCTTAGACGATGACTTTACTCTTCACAAGTCTTACTTCACAAGGTCGAGAGTTCCACCAAATCGCCAAACAACCCCAACGGTCTTTGATAACCTGCCGAACTGACAAAAGCATCTCTCCGGCAGCCCAAAGCCTTACATCTTACAAAAATCTTTTCTTCCTACCGCATGCTGGCCTGATCAACCCGGACTCCTATGCCCATCGTGCTGGATATCGAAATCCTTCTTAGATAAATACCTTTAGATGTGGCAGGTTTAGACTTGTTCAGCGCATCCAGCAGCGCATTGATGTTTTGAGTTAACGATTCCACGCTGAATGATGCGCGCCCGATGGGGCATTGAATGATCCCCGCCTTGTCGGCGCGATATTGAACCTGGCCCGCCTTGGCATTTCTTACCGCACCGGCAACGTCCGGAGTGACTGTGCCCACCTTGGGGTTGGGCATCAGACCGCGGGGGCCGAGTATCTGGCCTAATTGACCGACTATACGCATGGCATCCGGGCTGGCAATCGCCACATCGAAATCGATATTGCCCCCCTTGATCCGTTCCGCAAGATCCTCGAATCCAACAATGTCGGCACCCGCTGCAAGCGCCTCCCTGGCTTTATCGCCTTGTGCGAACACCGCTACGCGCGCGGTTTTGCCGGTACCCGCTGGCAACACCACTGATCCACGTACCGCCTGATCCGATTTTTTGGCATCAATACCGAGATTGACAGCCACGTCGATTGACTCGTCGAATTTTGCAGTCGCCGTTTCCTTGATGATCTTGAACGCCTCGGGCAGGGGATAAGATTTGCTGCGATCCACTTTTCCAGCAATTTCCTTTAAGCGTCTGGATATATGTGACATCTTATATACCCTCCACTTCGATGCCCATGCTGCGAGCACTGCCGGCAATAGTGCGAACTGCCGCATCCATGTTGGCCGCTGTCAAATCGGGCATCTTTGCCTGTGCGATTTCTTCCGCCTGCTTCCTTGTCAAACGGCCTATCTTATCGGTATGAGGCTTGGGGCTGCCTTTGCCTACTCCAGCCGCTTTCTTTATCAGCACTGTGGCAGGGGTGGTCTTCATGGTGAAGGTGAAGCTCTTGTCGGCATAAGCGGTTATCACAACCGGCACCGGTAACCCCACTTCCATTTTTTGGGTAGCAGCGTTGAACGCCTTGCAAAATTCCATGATGTTGAGTCCCCGCTGGCCGAGCGCGGGACCAATTGGCGGACTGGGGTTGGCCTTACCCGCAGGCACCTGCAGCTTGATATAGCCGACTATTTTCTTTGCCATGATAATTCTCCTCTCGGGTACAAGCGAACGTGTTGTTCTCCCCGCTTAATAAATGACGTGGCGAGACTCCCAGTTCCTGCAGGAGTGCTCGCCGCTATTTCATATTCAAGCTTTTTCGACTTGGCTGAAATCCAGTTCCACGGGGGTGGGACGGCCAAAAATGGAAACCGAAACCCTGATTTTGCTTTTGTCGTAATTGACATCTTCCACATTCCCGTGGAAATCAGTGAATGGCCCTTCCTTGACCCGGACGGCTTCGCCCGGTTCGAAAAGAACCTTGGGCTTGGGTTTCTCCACGCCTTCCTGAATCTGATGGAGGATGTTCTGCACTTCCTTATCGCTGATCGGTGTCGGCTTCATCGCCGAACCTCCGATAAACCCGGTAACCTTGGCGGTATTCTTGACCAGATGCCAAGTCTCATCAGTCATCTCCATCTCGACCAGGACATAACCGGGAAAGAACTTCCGCTCGCTGAGATTCTTCTGGCCTGCTTTCATTTCGATGACTTCTTCCACTGGAACCAGTATTTGTCCAAATTTGTCCTGCATACCGGCGCGATTGATACGCTCCTTCAATGCGCGCTGCACGCTCTTCTCAAACCCGGAGTAGGCATGAACCACATACCATTTCTTATCCATTACCCCTCTTGTCCCATCAGATATTTCACCGCCAACAATAATCCCGCATCCACCATCCATAAAAATATTGCCATCACCAGAACAAAGGCGAACACTATGCCGGTAGTCTGCATCGTTTCCTTGCGGCTCGGCCATACGACTCTTCGGGTTTCTTCCGATGACTCCCTGCTGAACGCATAAAACTGTTTACCCTGAGGAGTAAACCACACCACCGCCGTCGCCAGAACTATGCCGGCCAGGACCGAAATCACACGAAGGACCATGGCACTATCGCGCAGGTAATAAAAACCGGCAATACCCGCGACCAACAGCAGAAGCGCGAATCCCAATTTGATCTTATCCACTACTTTTTCCCACTCTGCCTTTAATACTTATCAGTAATTAGTAATTAAGCGGTGTACGAGCTGATTATGCAAACTGCGGCCTCAGCCCATGATTCAACATATTGGGCGGCATTTAAGACACTTTGCTTCCGTCGCGAAGCAAGCAGAATTGACGGTTTTTCAATGGCACTCCTTTTTGGCAGGCCAGGAGGGCATCGAACCCCCAACCTTCGGTTTTGGAGACCGACGCTCTGCCAATTGAGCTACTGGCCTGTATTCGTTGCGAGCGCAAGCTGAAATTACGAAACTCACTTAACAATGTAAAAATATTCAACTTGCGAGATCTTCAATTCATGAAGCTGATCCGTGCCACCTGATACTACTCAATAATTTTTGCCACCACGCCTGCGCCGACGGTTCTTCCGCCCTCGCGAATGGCAAAGCGAAGACCCTCTTCCATGGCAATCGGCGCAATCAGGTTGACTGTCACCGATACGTTGTCCCCAGGCATTACCATCTCGGTCCCCGCCGGCAATTCAATGGCCCCGGTGACGTCCGTGGTGCGAAAGTAGAACTGGGGCCGGTACCCCTGGAAGAACGGTGTGTGCCGCCCTCCTTCTTCTTTGCTCAGTACGTAGATCTCGGCGGAAAACTTGGTATGCGGGGTGATCGTGCCAGGCTTGGCCAGCACTTGACCGCGCTCGACTTCTTCGCGCTTGGTGCCCCGCAGCAATACTCCGACATTGTCACCCGCCTGCCCCTGGTCCAGCAGTTTCCTGAACATCTCCACTCCGGTACACACTGTCTTGATCGTGGGCCGCAAGCCCACTATCTCGATTTCTTCGCCTACTTTGATGACCCCGCGCTCTATCCGGCCCGTTACTACCGTGCCACGGCCGGATATGGAGAAAACGTCTTCCACCGGCATCAGAAAGGCGCCGTCCACTGCCCGCACCGGCTCAGGTATGTAGCTGTCCAGCGCATCCGCAAGCTTGAATATGGAGGGCTCGCCTATGTCGCTTTGGTCGCCTTCCAGCGCTTTCAGCGCAGAGCCTATGACTATCGGGGTATCGTCCCCGGGAAAGTTGTATTTCGACAGCAGTTCGCGAACTTCCATCTCCACCAGTTCCAGCAGTTCGGCGTCATCCACCATGTCGGCCTTGTTCATGTATACCACGATGTAGGGTACTCCCACCTGACGCGCCAGTAGTATGTGCTCGCGTGTCTGCGGCATCGGCCCGTCCGCAGCCGATACCACCAGTATGGCCCCGTCCATCTGCGCCGCACCAGTGATCATGTTCTTGACATAGTCAGCATGCCCCGGACAGTCAACGTGGGCGTAATGCCGGCTCTTCGTCTCGTATTCAACGTGCGCCGTGTTGATGGTGATGCCCCGCGCTTTCTCTTCCGGCGCCGAATCTATCTGCGCATAACTCTTCGCTTCCCCGCCAAATTTCTTCGCCAATACCATCGTGATCGCCGCCGTCAACGTGGTCTTGCCATGGTCCACATGCCCTATCGTCCCAACGTTCACGTGCGGCTTCGTCCGCTCAAATTTGCTCTTTGCCATGATGGATCCTTTTTAAAGCACTTTTTCTTCTGTCAGATTTCTCAATTAAAGCCTATGGAGCCCATGGCCAGGATTGAACTGGCGACCTCTCCCTTACCAAGGGAGTGCTCTGCCACTGAGCTACATGGGCAAGCATCGATCCTGCCTGAATTACATTTGATTCAACGCTTGATACTTCCGCAACTTTCGATTTGTGAAACAATTCTCAACAATACTACGTAGCGCGCCACGAACCTGGAGCGGGTGAAGGGAATCGAACCCTCGTCGTAAGCTTGGAAGGCTTCTGCTCTACCATTGAGCTACACCCGCATCTGACACTTGATGTGGACGAAGCAACCGGCCAACTTATAGCAGCCAGTCAACTCATCATAGAAACCATCGCATGCTCCACCCGCATGACTGATTCATTACCTTAAAACCGGCTCTCCAAGCGTCGATAGCAGGATGTCGGCCAATATCCCGATTGGTGGAGGGGGAAGGATTCGAACCTTCGAAGGCAGAGCCGTCAGATTTACAGTCTGATCCCTTTGACCGCTCGGGAACCCCTCCAAACGAAACCGCTAATTGTGAATGTTTTGAGCTGGCAAGTCAACGTGCATTTTAGGGTTTCTCAGGGATAGCTGAAGAAGTTCCCCGAGTTCCTCCTGGAGTGTTCCCCGAAAACCCCTTCAAGTTTGACCGCGACACCAATGGCCGGGATTAGCCTTTTTTGTCAGAGAGCAAAGAGAACAAGGGGTTCTGCTTCATGTCTCACTGCTGCAACAATGCGCCCCTAGAATGATATTGGCGGCTCATATCAACCACGAATGTCTCGGTCCAGAAGACATCGGATATCGGAGGTAAAAATGAAGGATACAAGCAGGCTATCGAGCGAATCACTTATGCAGGAAGAACTGGAGGATGAAAGCTCCGTAGACGAGGAAGAGGAAAGAGAGGAAGAGGAAGAGGAAGAGGAAGAGGAAGAGGAAGAGGAAGAGGAAGAAATTTATCGCAGGGCGATCAAAGCAATTGATATCCATGGAAGGAACCCGGATCTGCTTTATTCGGGCGCGGGAATGTACTGGCTTGGCATGTCGATTGGCTGGAAGGCATTTCGCGTCCTGCATACCAGACGATCATCCTCGACTATAACCGTTCGGGGCGTCACAAAGCATTCATTGACATTTTCTCTCTGCGGTTATTGAAGACCTGTGCACGGACCGCAAAAAAACTGCTCGGAAACCGCAGCAATTAAAAATCCCTTTAATAATGTTTCTTGAGTTTAATGCGTAGAGCCTTGCCGCAGGCCCAATAGCTCAACATCAAATATCAATGCGGCGTTCGGTGGAATGACGTTCCCTGCCCCCTGCGCGCCGTAAGCCATTGCGGGCGGGATAATCAAGGTGCGCTGTCCTCCGACTTTCATCCCCGCCACACCACGATCCCAACCTTTAATCACTCGCCCTGCGCCAAGCAGAAATGAGAAAGGAGTGCCGCGGTCGCGTGAACTATCGAATTTTGCGCCCTTCTTATCCGGTTTAGCTGGGTCATACAGCCAGCCAGTGTAGTGCACTTCGACCATCTTGCCCACGACCGCTTCTTCGCCAGTTCCAACCTTTACATCTTGCTTTATAAGTTCGGTCACGTTGGCCGCTCCTTTACTCGTCTGGGAAAATGCTGCGGGCGACAATAGGACCATGCCCAAGATGACTATGCTCCAATTAATCAGCGTGTTTACTCTAGACATATTTACCTCAATAATGATCAAGTAAAAATTCCGGCAGCAAGTTATTGGCTTATTGCGTGAGTAATCCCATTATACCGGGTAACTGTGTGGCAGCGCGATCACAACTTTAACACCGTGCGAGCATACACAAGCATGGGAACATATCGGGCGGTTTGAGCATCAACGTCGAGGCTGGATGATTCTCCATTGAAAATACAGGCAGGCAGGACAGAAAGACAAAGGATGAGGTAGCGATGAGTTCTGCGAGGATACATGATTCACGGCTGGTACGAGCCATCTATCTGGCAGCCGGTTTTGCCGCGCTGATATTGGCTGTGGTGGGAATCGTCCTGCCGGTGTTGCCGACAACTCCTTTTGTCCTCCTGGCGGCCGCATGTTTCGCACGCAGCTCGAAGCGCTTCCATGACATGCTCCTGACGAACCGCATTACCGGTCCCATTATCCGCGAGTGGGTCGAACACCACAGTATTCCTCGCCGGGTCAAGCGCTGGGTGTACCTGCTGTTGGCGCTTTCATTCGGCAGTTCCATCCTGGCCATGCCGTCTGTTGGCTATCAGGTTATGCTGGCTGTGCTGGGTATCATCCTGACCGTGTTTGTCTGGCGAATACCGGTGAGAGATACCCAAACGAACGTAACATGAGGATTCAACAGGAACTCGGAAGGAATGTGAGCCCTCGAGTGGATGCTTGAGTGAACGCTCGGTTACGCCAAGCTTGACCTTAACTACCAGCCTGCCATTTCTTTTGGCGATTCCAGCTTGATCTTACGCGAGTTGACCTTATTGCGGAGCAGCCTGTGGTTCAGCCACAAAGATTTCAACACGACGGTTTTTTGCCCTGTTCGCAGGCGTATCGTTGGCAACAATAGGCTGATGTGACCCGCGCCCATCAATGGTTATGCGGCTGGCGGCAACACCCCGGCTGACAAGATAGTCGCGTGTGCTGGCTGCACGGTTGAGCGATAGAGGATTATTGACCGCATCGCTACCCGAACTGTCCGTGTGGCCAATAATGCTTACTTGGGTGCCGGGATTGTTGGTAAGGCTTGCCGCAAAGCTATCCAGCACCGGTCTCAAATCCGATTTGATCTCCGCACGGCCAGTATCGAAGGAAATATCGCTGGGAATATCGAGCTTCAAACGATTATCGGGCGTCTTGACAACCTGTACGCCAGTGCCCGCCGTAGCTTGTTCCATTTCCTTCTTTTGCTCTTCCATTCTTCGCGACCATACATTTCCGGCGATGGCTCCCAGACCTGCGCCGGCGGCCCCGCCAATCGCCGCCCCCTTCCCTCCACCCGCGATTGCCCCGATCAGTGCTCCCGCGCTTGCGCCTACCCCCGCGCCTATAGCGGTATCGCGGGTTCTTGGACTCATTTCAGGCGTGCTGGCACAACCGCTCAGCGTCAAGATTGCTGCTACGGAAACAACCGCCAATTGCTTACGCATGGTCTCTCCTTATTTGCCAGAAATGTCTTATCGCAGGAATGAAGATTCCGATACTTATAACTGTAGCAGAGGAAAGAAAAGATGCTGGAACCGTTTCGACCACTGTTTTCATCGATGCAACGGGGGTGATTACACAACTCGAATATTGGGCTGGCTATCAGAGAAGAATCTAATTCGTTTTTTGCGGACCTGAGTTATTCGCAGACGAGTCAATGAAATAAGGGGCAACTGAACGAAGAAAAGGCGTCATCAGGTCCTCTCATGATGACGCCATATTCCCTGACTATCTATGACTGACGGCGTTGGCTGCTACGGCGAACGAACGACCCGGAGGTCATCACTCCCTGTCATCGCCGCGAAGCGCGGGTAACGGTGTAGTCTTTTCCTTACGCACTGCAAGCAGTTCTTCGGGATCGATGTGTAACGCCTCAAGAATCGTCGGGGCCACCTGCATAGTCTCAACGGGTGACTTCACCACTTTCTTTGATAGGCCGGGATGCGACACGATGAGCGCGACATTGGTATCGTCATTGCTAAAACCTCCGTGTTCCGCGATCTTTTTCGCCGATCCAGTGAAGATGACGCCAGGAGTGGGCAGCACGATAATATCTGGTGTTCGGCTGTCGATGACGGGATCGTTGAACCTGAGCTTTAGTAAGTCGCCAGCAAGCACGTCCTGTATGTTAAGAGCTGTTTGATTGGCACGTAAATAATCAGCTACGGCCTGGGTTTGACTTTGATCCTTCAGCCATATAAGCGCAACGTCATCATCTGTAATCTTGGCAAACATATCAGCAATTGCGGGGCTGACTTTGTCTTCCAACTTGCCAGCCTTGTTCACTTTGCCCGGATCTATCGGGCCTTGACCATGCTTGGCGCTGATAACTACCAAAGTCGAGTCAAAGATCCCCTCGTCCCTCAGTGCCTTCACCATTTTGCCCAATGAAGCATCCGTTTGATCAAGCCCAAAAGCCAGAACTTCCGAAGGTGTGGCCAACGCATCGACATAACCGCCACGCTTCCCTTTCAGGTTAGGCTGTGGGCGTGGATCGTTATCCGATGCAATTTTCTGCCCAACACTGACAGCCTGGAAATTCATCCCGAGAATAATTGGCTTACCTACCGTTTTTGTTCCGCTGTGATCAAAACCACGGATTTCGTTAATTACGGCATCGACCTTGAGCTTGTCGTTCGCAGCGGCGGTCACAACGCTGAACGTTGCATCAAAACCATTGACAATCGTTATCTCCGGTGTGTACAAATCATCCACGCCTTTCCCGGATGGTCCGTTCACCAGATCGTAAGCGGGATGCTTATCCGCCCACGCTGTGCGGCCGCCGTGACTCTTGATGACTTCAAAGATTGTATTCACTTTTACGAACTGATGCGGAAACACCGGTTTGCAGTCAGGCCCCAGCGGCAGCTTGGCCGGATCGATACCGTCATTCGTCGCATTATCAATAGTCTCATCGAGCACGACTTCGTTTCCTGAAGCACCGCCGCATTTGCCTGGTGCAAAGTAAGTCCGGTCGTAACTGTTGTCGTAGAAAACACCTGTCGAGATCGGTGATCCTCCCGTAACGAGTGCCAGTAGGCCGGGGAACGAGTCGGATGGTTTCGACGAGGATGCGTTGGTGTAGCGGACGGCATGCTGACTTAATGTTGCCAGCGTTGAATTCGGATGTGTTCGGATGTAATTCTCGACGTCAATTGCATGCATGCCATCCACGCTTATCAGCAATACATGCCGGACATGATGCTCCGTAGGAAAATGATGTTCGCTATGTTCGCCGGCGTAGATGCTAGTGGATATCACTAGGGCGGACGAGGCCAAAAGTAACGGGGTAATCTTGCGAAACTGCATAGAGATCCTCCTGGGGGTGTGGGCTACAACTGCGGGAGCTGTCACCCTACTCGACGTGTATTACGATTATTCGTGGCGAGTACGATCTCCGGATAATCCTTAAGAGCTACTACCCTAATTGGACCTTTTTTGATTCGGGCTCCCAGTATTGATAGCAAAGCTCAAGATGAGCGGCGTGAGTGGTGAGGTGCGATTTAGCTTGTATTGTTTATGATTGAACTGAGCGCCAAAACGCCAGCAACAGGAAGACGGCAAAGAGAAAACTTAAATGATTAATCGAAATAGGGCCACGGAATACCGCCACTGTTGCATTATCCGCGCGGGTGATGCATGGCATGGAGCCGCTTCAGCCGTTCGCGCGCCACGTGAGTATAAATTTGCGTGGTGGAAATGTCAGCGTGGCCCAACAGCAGTTGGACGACACGGAGGTCGGCTCCGTGGTTAAGGAGGTGGGTGGCGAACGCATGACGCAATGTATGGGGCGACGGCAGCCTGGCTATGCCAGCCTGGCGGGCATAGCGTTTGATCAGGTACCAGAATGCCTGGCGTGTCATGGCGGAACCACGAGTGGTAATGAACAGAGCATTGCTCAGCTTTCCGCTCAGCAAGCCCGGCCGAATCTCTCGAGTATAGCGGACCACCCATCCCAGCGCCTCCTCACCCAAAGGGGTAAGGCGCTCCTTTCCACCTTTTCCCAAAACCCGCACCGTACCCATGCTCAAACTGATCTGCCCGGCTTCCAGGCTGACGAGCTCAGATACCCTTAATCCGCTCGCATATAATACCTCGAGCATGGTGCGATCGCGCAATCCCAGCGGTTGCGCCACATCAGGCGCGTTAAGCAATGCTTCAACCTCTGCCTCGGTCAGGCTTGCGGGCAGATTGCGCGGGAGTCTTGGTGAATCGATGTTGAGGCTGGGATCAGCCTGAATTTTTCCTTGGCGCAGTAGAAAGCGGTAGAACCGCTTCAAGCTGGAAAGCTGGCGGCTGGCCGTGCTGGCCTTGGTCTTGACCGAGGCCTTCTGCGCGAGAAATCGAAGCAGGTCGGAATGGGTTGCAGCGATGAATACGCTGTCATTCCGCTTTTGTTTATCAAGCCATTCGCCGAACTGCCGCAGATCACCGCGATAGCTTTCCAGTGTATTACGCGCCAAGCCATCTTCCAGCCATAGGACATCCAGGAATTCATCCAATAGCGCTGAATCAAGCTCAGACACATTCGTGGCGCAATAGCCAGCGCTTGATGGCAAGCGGGACCCCGTCACTCGCGTTCATGAAGCCGCCCAACCCGCCGCTTTTAGCAATAACGCGATGACAGGGAATAATGATGGGCAGGCGATTGGCGCCGCATGCCTGTCCCACGGCACGAGGGGCGGAATGCAATTGCGCAGCGATATCCGCATAGCTGCGCGTCGTGCCGCTGGGGATATCCTGGATCGTACGCCATACCCGGCGCTGGTGAACCGTGCCACCGATATGCATCGACAGATCGAATGTGAAACGGGGATCAGCCAGATACGCTTGTAATTGACCGCAAATCTCTCTCGCAAGGGCAGTCTGCGGCGCCAGCGTAGGGGTATCCATAGGCAGATAATCGACATCCGTCAACCAGTCCTCCTCGATGCGAAGACCGAGAACAGCAAATGGCGCGGCGAGTTTCGCCTGATAATCAGCCGATGGTGATGTCTTAAAATTGGTCTTTGATTTACTCATGTTTGCTTATGTATCGGGGCATCTATCGGGTATCGGCATCGGCTCGACTAAAGCCTGGTTACGAGGTAGTGGAGGCAGTGCCAATTACGAGACGTTTCATTATGCGATGTCAACAGTTTTTTGCCCGCTTTGACTTTATGCGAACAGTCCGGCGATAATCGGTCATTATCCGATTTGAGCAATTCGTAGGCAACACCTAAGGAGTAAGCGGTGAAATTCAGCATAAAAAAAGGAAATCTGGAGAAGCAGCGCAGCGCCTGCATGGTCGTGGGAATATTTGAACCGCGTAAGCTGACTGAACCTGCAAAAGCCATCGACACAATCGCCAACGGGTATATCAGCGGCGTATTGCGCAGCGGCGATATGGAAGGCAAGGCAGGCTCCACCCTCGTGCTGCATAACATACCCGGCGCACCGTGCGAGCGGGTGTTGCTGGTAGGACTTGGGAAAGAACCTGAGCTAAATGACAAAGGTTATCGCAACGCCATACGTGCCGCCTTCAAGGCACTGAATCAGACCGGCGCCGCGGAAGCGACCTTGTTTTTGACCGAAATTCCAATCAAAGGCCGCGACACTGGCTGGAAAGTTTTACAAACCGCAATTGTGGCGATGGAAACCATCTATCGCTTCGATCAGCTTAAAAGTAAAGTAGAGGAAGCTAAACCCCACTTGCACAAAGTCACTTTGAGCGCCATCAATGCGGACAGGCGCAGCAGAGCTTGGCGCGAGCGAAGAAGCCCTGCGGCGGGGAATCGCCATTGCCGAGGGTATGAATCTGGCCAAGGATCTGGGCAATCTTGCACCCAATATCTGTACCCCTACCTATCTGGCGGAACAGGCAATGGGCATTGCCAAAACCCACAAACTCAAGGCCACCGTCCTCGAACAGAAGGATATGGAAAAGCTCGGCATGGGTGCATTGCTCGCCGTTGCCCGCGGCAGCCACCAACCCGCAAAGCTGATTGCGCTGGAATATTGGGGACGGCCAAAGAAGGAAAAACCGGTCGTTCTGGTGGGCAAGGGTATCACCTTCGATACAGGCGGCATTTCCCTGAAGCCCGCGCTGGAAATGGATGAAATGAAGTACGATATGTGCGGCGCGGCCAGCGTCCTCGGCACCATTACCGCGATCGCGAAAATGCAACTCCCCCTTAACGTCGTCGGGATTATTCCCACCACGGAAAATATGCCGGGCGGAAACGCCGACAAACCCGGGGACATCGTCACCAGCATGTCCGGGCAGACCATCGAAATCCTGAATACGGATGCCGAAGGACGGCTCATCCTTTGCGATGCGTTGACTTATGCCGAGCGCTATGAACCCGAAACCGTTATAGACATTGCGACACTGACCGGCGCCTGCGTCATCGCGCTGGGTCATGTGGCTTCAGGTTTACTCAGCACGGATGAAGAACTGGCTGAGGAGTTGCTTCGCGCCTCCGGGCAAGCGGCCGACCCCGCCTGGCGTCTGCCATTATGGGAAGATTACCAGGAGCAGCTCAAAAGCAATTTTGCCGATATGGCGAATATTGGCGGGCGCGCGGGCGGAACCATTACCGCGGCGTGCTTCCTGTCGCGTTTCACGAAAAAATACCGCTGGGCTCACCTCGACATTGCCGGCACCGCATGGAAATCGGGCAAGGAAAAAGGCGCTACCGGCCGGCCGGTGCCTTTGCTGTCCCAATTTCTGATTGAGCGGGCGTCAAAGAAAACTGGTATGAAAACCTGATACCGGTGTGGTGCCGTGACTGAAATCGACTTCTACTCCGGTGGGGGCGATCGGCTGGATATCGCTTGTCGCCTCATCATAAAGGCGATGCGCAAGGGTTTCAAAATCATGGTCTATACACCCGACCTGGCGATGATCGAACAGCTCGACAATCTGCTATGGACCTTTTCCCCGACGGATTTTATTCCCCACTGCCGCGCTGATGATAAGCTTGCCAATGTAACTCCGGTCATACTTGGGCATGAGACCAACAACCTCCCGCACGATGAGGTGCTGCTCAACCTGGATATCGAGAATCCGGCTTTTTTCAGCCGTTTCCGGCGCTTGATTGAAATCGCCGGAAGCAGACCGGAAGATACTGAGGCGGCACGGAAGCGATATCGTTTTTATCAGGATCGGGGATATGAAATTCGGCATCACAAGCTCGGCACGTCGTAATTGACCTCTGTGACCTCTGGCCCGAAAACATAACTGATCTATCCAGTCATTCTCAAGAAATCCTCTCTCCACGAATCCGGGCGACTCATGACAAATAGCGATGACGCTTCGCAGGAAGCCAAATATGATGAGATCGTGAGAAAACTGGAGGCGTTGCTGCAGAAGCACAAGCGTGCATCCCCTGCCTCGATGGCAACGGGTGGCGGCGCGGGGACTTATTCAGCTTCGATCACGGGAGCCGCGGACGCGCCACTGACAGCGAGCGACAATATCCCTACCCTTACCGAAACGGTTCATATCGCCCCGGCGATGCTCTCGCCTCAGTCTGACATCCCATCGTTGCTTGGGCAAATCCTGGATTCCGCGCTCAAAGATGCCGGGGTCGACTTGGATGTCCCCGGCCGGAAAGCGCTCGTGCAGGCATTGGAATCTCACTTATTTGGTCTCTGAGCGGATCCGGTTAACCCGGATCCCAAGTGGTTACCGCAATTCCTCAAACTCTCCTCAGCACGTTCTGTTTGCACGCTCTGTTCGCACGCCCTCTTCCGCTATAATGGCCGCCTTTACGGCAACTCATCAATAGTGGTCATGGAACTCGAAAAAAGCTTCAACCCTCGCGCCATTGAAAGGCACTGGTATTCAATTTGGGAAGAGGCCGGCTATTTCAAGCCAATCTCCACCAATTCCGGCGGCAAGGAAGCTGACAGCAATAGGGAAGTTCCTGCTTATTGCATCATGCTGCCTCCCCCTAATGTAACCGGTACATTGCATATGGGGCATGCGTTTCAACATACCCTGATGGATGCGCTTATCCGGTATCACCGCATGCGCGGCGACAATACGTTATGGCAGCCCGGCACCGATCATGCCGGTATCGCAACCCAGATCGTGGTGGAACGGCAACTGGATCAGCAAAACATCGACCGCCGCGACCTGGGGCGTGATGAGTTTGTCGAGCGGGTATGGCAATGGAAAGTGGAATCCGGCTCCACCATCAGCCGCCAGATGAGGCGGCTGGGCACCTCCTGCGACTGGTCGCGTGAGCGCTTTACCATGGATACGGGGTTATCACAAGCCGTTACAGAAGTTTTCGTGCGGCTCTATCGCGACGGTCTTGTTTATCGCGGCAAGCGGCTGGTCAATTGGGATCCGGTGCTGCAAACAGCCGTATCCGACCTGGAAGTGATATCGGTCGAGGAAGAAGGGTTTATTTGGCATATCCGGTATCCGCTGGAAAAAGTTGCGGGAAAAACCTCGGATGAGGCAGAGTCGGACGGCCTGATCGTCGCCACGACCCGCCCCGAAACCATGCTGGGCGATATGGCTGTCGCCGTTCACCCGGATGACGCTCGTTATCGCCACCTGATCGGCCGCCACGTGCGCCTGCCGTTATGCGAACGCAGCATTCCCGTTATTGCCGACACCTACGTCGATCCCGAATTCGGCACTGGGTGCGTCAAAATCACCCCCGCGCACGACTTCAACGATTACCAGGTGGGCCAACGCCATAAGCTCATTCCTCTCAATATTCTAACTCTGGCCGGAAAGATCAGCGACCTGGCGCCGGTCGAATATCAGGGTTTGGATCGTTTTGACGCCCGCAAAAAGGTTGTCGCGGATCTGGAACAGCAAGGGTTTTTGGTGGAAACCAAGCCGCACAAACTGATGGTGCCAAGGGGCGACCGAACCCATGCAGTCATCGAGCCCATGCTTACCGATCAATGGTATGTGGCGATGGAAGGTTTAGCCAGGCGCGGTCTGGAAGTCGTGGCAAGCGGGCATATCAAATTTATTCCCGAAAACTGGAGCCATGTTTATAACCAATGGCTCGAAAACATCCAGGACTGGTGCATTTCCCGTCAATTGTGGTGGGGGCATCGGATTCCCGCATGGTATGACGAGGAAGGTAACGTCTACGTCGCCCGAACCAAGGAAGACGCATACGCGGAATATCGCAACCGACTTGAGAAGGATACGGAGCGGCAGCACACCTATCAAAAAATTGCGACACTATTTGCAATGATTAAGTTTGGTGGGGACATTAGGGAAGCAGAGCAGCTGGCGGAGCGTGACGGGACTCCTCTCTTCGTCAGGATGAGGATGTCCTCGATACCTGGTTTTCGTCCGCGCTCTGGCCGTTCTCCACGCTGGGCTGGCCCGAAAAAACGCCGGAACTCGAAACCTTTTTGCCGACTTCCGTCCTGATCACTGGCTTCGACATCATTTTCTTCTGGGTCGCACGGATGGTCATGATGTCGTTGTATTTCACCGGAAAGGTGCCATTCCGGGAAGTCTATATAACTGGACTGATCCGCGACGCGGAAGGACACAAGATGAGCAAATCCAAGGGTAACGTGCTCGATCCACTGGACCTTATCGATGGCATTACCTTGCCGGAACTGATTTTCAAGCGTACGACCGGACTGATGAATCCAAGGCAGGCGGAGTCCATCGAAAAACTCACGCGCAAGCATTTTCCTGACGGTATTCCCGCGTTCGGTGCCGATGCGCTGCGTTTCACCTTTGCCAGTCTCGCTTCACATGGCCGCGACATTAAATTCGATATGCAGCGCTGCGAAGGTTATCGGAATTTCTGTAACAAGCTGTGGAATGCCACGCGCTACGTATTGATGAACTGTGAAGGAAGAGATACGGGTTTAATAGAATCACTGCCGTTGGACTATTCGGATACCGATCAATGGATCATCAGCCGTCTGCAATCTGCGGAAAACGGGGTAAAGCAAGCTTTTGACGAGTATCGCTTCGATGTTGCGGCCCGGGAAGTCTATGAGTTTGTCTGGGATGAGTACTGTGACTGGTATGTGGAGTTCGCCAAGGTGCAGTTAAATACCGGAGCCGAACCGGTTCAGCGCGCCACCCGCCGCACCCTGGTTCGAGTATTGGAAGCGGCATTGCGGCTTGCCCATCCCATCATTCCCTTTATTACCGAAGAACTGTGGCAAAACGTTGCGCCCCTTGCCGGAAAGGAAGGCGCAAGCATCATGCTCCAGCCCTATCCCGAGCCCGACCCCGCGAAAGTCAGCAAAGACGCCGCCGCACGTATCGCTTCGCTCAAGGACATGATTAACGCCTGCCGCACCCTACGCGGAGAAATGAATCTGTCCCCAGCGTCCAGGGTGCCTCTGCTGGCAATGGGGAACAAGCAGACACTCGGCGAATTCACCCCTTACCTGATGGCATTGGCTAAACTTTCCACCGTTGAAATCGTGGATGAATTGCCTGACGCCGAGGCGCCGGTCGCAATCGCCGGAGAGTTCAGATTGATGCTGAAAATCGAAATCAATATTGATGAGGAACGCGCCCGGCTGGCCAGGGAAATCACACGCCTCGAGAGCGAAATCGCCAAAGCGGAAAACAAGCTTGGCAATGTCAGCTTCGTAGAGCGCGCGCCGGCGAGAGTTGTGGAACAGGAAAAAGAGAGGCTAGCCAGCTTCGGCGCAACGTTGAAAAAACTGAGAGAGCAATTCCAGAAACTGGACAAATAAGTAATCCTTGGCAGGCCTTCAGTTACATTCCCGCCACAACCCTCCTGCTGCGCCGAGCCCAGGCTCCTCCGAATTTTCCCTTATCCATGAATCACAGTAAATACTTCAAGTATCCTCCTTGGCTGCGTTATAATTGCTGGAAATAATAAGGAAATGTCTCTAGCTCTGCCTTAAATGGGCAGGGATTATGGAAGAGAAGGGGAAATAATCATCATCGTCTTGTTAGGTGGTCCCGGGGCAGGTAAAGGCACCCAAGCCAATTATATTAAGGAACATTTCGGCATTCCTCAGATTTCCACCGGGGATATGTTGCGCGCCGCCGTCAAGGCAGGTACCGAGCTGGGTATCATGGCGAAAAAAATCATGGATGCGGGCGGCCTTGTATCCGACGACATCATTATCGGCCTGGTTAAAGCACGCATAGCGCAACCGGACTGCAGGAACGGATTTCTCTTCGATGGGTTCCCTCGCACCATCCCGCAAGCGGACTCAATGAAAGCCGCAGGTGTACCGATCAACTTCGTCATCGAAATTGACGTGTCCGACGACGAAATAATCAGGCGCCTGTCTGGCCGCCGCGTACATCCCGGTTCGGGCCGTATATATCATATGATATTCAATCCCCCGAAAGCGGATAACAAGGATGATGTTACCGGCGAGCCGCTGATACAGCGTGACGACGACAAGGAGGAAACGGTAAGAAAACGGCTGGAAATCTATCACGCTCAGACTAAACCATTGGTAGAATATTATGCGAGATGGTCAGCTCATGGCGGAAGGGGTGCCCCCAGCTATGTGAAAATAGCGGGGATCGGATCGGTTGAAAATATTCGTGACGCCATTTTCGCCTCACTGGAATAGCTTCAGTCAAAGCTCCTGGCGGGACTTGGGTTTTCAGTTTTCGGTAATTCAGTAATTCGTAATTCAGTAATTCTTTACCCGCCTTTTTAATTCGCGAACAAAGTGATACCGCAGCGGCAGCGATCCCGAACGTTGCCGATTGCATAAATGGCGCCACGCAGACCAAAGCGCCAGGGAGAAAGCATGCCGGGTCAGCGTGCCGCAGGAACACAAGGATTCTAATTATCAGGGGAGAAACATGGCAGCAAAGAATGCCTTTTACGCTCAGTCCGGCGGGGTCACCGCCGTCATCAATGCATCCGCCGCTGGCGTTATCGAAACCGCGCGCCAGCAGAACGAAAAGATCGCCAATGTCTACGCGGGCCGTAATGGAATTATCGGCGCGCTTACTGAAGATCTGATCGATACCAGCAAGGATTCCATCACGGCAATCAGGGCCCTGCGCCATACTCCATCGGGCGCATTCGGCTCCTGCCGCTACAAGCTGAAAAGCCTGGAGCAGAACCGGCGCGAGTACGAGCGCCTGATCGAAGTTTTTAAAGCGCACGACATCGGCTATTTCTTTTATAACGGTGGCGGGGATTCCGCCGATACCTGTCTCAAGATATCCCAACTCGCCGGCACGCTCGGCTATCCTGTCCAGGCCATTCATGTGCCGAAAACAGTGGATAACGACCTTCCCATTACGGATTGCTGCCCCGGTTTCGGCTCGGTGGCGAAATACATTGCCGTCTCGACGCTCGAAGCCAGCTTTGATGTCGCCAGCATGTCGAAAACATCGACGAAAGTATTTATATTGGAAGTGATGGGGCGGCATGCCGGCTGGATTGCCGCGGCAGGCGGCCTGGCATCCAGCAAGGATCGCGAAATACCGATTGTTATTCTTTTTCCGGAGATCCCGTTTGACAGGTCAAAATTTCTCGCCAAGATAGATGAGTATGTCAAAAAATTCGGCTACTGCTCCGTGGTGGTATCCGAAGGGGTAAAAGGAGAAGACGGCAAGTTCCTTTCCGATCAAGGCCTGCGCGACGCTTTCGGCCATGCCCAACTGGGCGGTGTTGCTCCTGTCGTGGCAAATATCATCAAGGAAGGACTGGGGCTTAAATATCACTGGGGGGTAGCTGATTACCTGCAACGCGCTGCCCGCCACATCGCGTCAAAAACCGATGTGGAGCAGGCTTACGCAATGGGCAAGGCCGCTGTGGAGTTTGCCATCAGCGGACACAACTCGGTAATGCCCACGATAGAGCGTCTTTCCAACAAACCCTATAAGTGGCAGGTGGGCATGGCACAGCTATCGAAGGTGGCCAATGTTGAAAAAATGATGCCCAAAAACTTCATCAGTGAAGATGGTTTTGGGATTACTGGCGAATGCCGGGAGTACCTTGCCCCTCTCATCGAAGGGGAAGACTACCCCCCCTACGAAGACGGTTTACCAAACTACGTGCGGCTGAAGAATGTCGCGGTCCCGAAAAAATTGAGCGATTTCGCGATCTGAGCCTTCCGGGGAAAGCACCGGGAAAGCATTGGTAATTGGCAAATGGAGTAATCGTGGCGGGCCTACTCTTACTCAGCAGTGCTCAACAGTGATATATCAATTAATAAATCGAATTTTTGCATTGTGCTCAGGCAGTCTGACTTTAACTGGAGATTTGAATGGCTAATGGTTTAATCATCGCGATCGGTTGCGCGATGGCGGCGCTCGTGTATGGGGCGCTTTCGATAAAATGGATTGTAGCGCTGCCTACAGGCAATGAGCGCATGCGTGAAATCGCGCTTGCGATTCAGCAAGGCGCTTCGGCATATCTGAACCGCCAATACACCACCATCAGCATCGTCGGTGTTATTCTGCTGATAGCGATTTTTTTGGCCTTGGGCTGGCAAACCGCTGTGGGCTTCGCTCTAGGCGCATTCCTGTCGGGCCTGACCGGCTATATCGGCATGAACGTTTCGGTTCGCGCCAATGTAAGAACTGCCGAAGCCGCCCGCCACGGCCTTAATGCCGCGCTGGATGTGGCCTTCAAGGGCGGTGCCATTACCGGCATGCTGGTCGTGGGATTG
Source organism: uncultured beta proteobacterium (assembly GCA_963745455.1). Taxonomy (GTDB): domain Bacteria; phylum Pseudomonadota; class Gammaproteobacteria; order Burkholderiales; family Nitrosomonadaceae; genus Nitrosospira. The sequence goes on along the minus strand of CAVUXR010000045.1, from coordinate 220,615 downwards.
GGCTTACTAGGCGTGGCCGGGTATTATGCCGTCCTCACCGGCATGGGCGCCAGCGAATCACAGGCAACTCATGCGTTGGTGGGTGTTGCTTTCGGCAGTTCGCTGATCTCAATTTTTGCCCGCCTCGGGGGCGGCATTTTTACCAAAGGCGCCGACGTCGGGGCCGACCTGGTGGGTAAGGTGGAAGCCGGCATTCCCGAGGATGATCCGCGCAATCCGGCGGTAATTGCTGATAATGTTGGGGATAACGTCGGCGACTGCGCCGGAATGGCTGCGGACCTGTTTGAAACTTACGCCGTTACCATTATCGCCACCATGCTGCTGGGCGGGCTTCTGATCACCGACGCAGGCCCTAATGCGGTGCTCTATCCGCTGGTATTGGGTGGAATCTCCATCATCGCTTCCATTATCGGCTGCTATTTTGTCAAGGCGCGCGAGGGCGGCAAAATCATGAATGCGCTATATCGCGGTCTGGCGGTTGCGGGCGGGCTGGCGGCAATTGCGTTTTATCCCATCACCACCATTATGCTCGGCGATGGTGTAATGATCGAGGGCAAACTGGTTACTTCCTTGAATCTGTATCTCTCCGGCCTGGTCGGTCTGGCGCTGACCGCCGCCATGGTATGGATTACCGAGTACTACACCTCTACGGAATACGCGCCCGTGCAGCATATTGCGGAAGCATCCAGCACCGGCCATGGCACGAATGTAATTGCCGGTTTGGGCGTTTCCATGAAATCTACCGCCGCGCCCGTGTTGGTCGTTTGCCTCTCCATTTGGTGCACTTTCGAACTGGCGGGACTGTATGGAATTGCTATTGCCGCCACTTCGATGCTATCGATGGCGGGTATCATCGTCGCGCTCGACGCTTATGGTCCCGATTACGGACAACGCTGGCGGTATCGCGGAAATGTCCGGCTTGCCGCCTGAAGTGCGGGATATCACCGATCCGCTGGACGCCGTAGGCAATACCACCAAGGCGGTGACCAAGGGCTATGCCATCGGCTCGGCCGGCCTGGCGGCGCTGGTGCTGTTTGCTGATTACACCCACGCGCTCTCCAGCGGCGGCAAAATCGTCAACTTCGATTTGTCCGATCATATGGTGATCATCGGCCTGTTTCTTGGCGGTATGGTGCCCTATCTGTTCGGCGCCATGGCGATGGAAGCCGTCGGTCGCGCGGCCGGTTCAGTGGTTGTGGAAGTACGCCGCCAGTTCAGGGAAATCCCCGGCATTATGGAAGGCACCGCAAAACCTGACTACTCCAGGGCGGTGGATATGGTAACGAAGGCTGCCATCAAGGAAATGATCGTCCCTTCGTTGTTGCCGGTAGCGGTGCCCGTGCTTGTTGGCGTCCTGCTTGGTCCGGTCGCCTTGGGCGGCGTCCTGATTGGCGCCATTATCACCGGCATTTTCGTGGCCATCTCGATGACAGCCGGCGGCGGGGCCTGGGATAACGCCAAGAAATATATTGAAGACGGCAACTTCGGCGGCAAGGGCTCCGAGGCGCACAAGGCCGCGGTAACCGGCGATACCGTAGGCGACCCCTACAAGGATACTGCCGGCCCCGCGATCAATCCGCTCATCAAGATCATGAACATTGTGGCCTTGCTCATCGTGCCGTTGATATAAACTTTGTTATTCCTTGTTATCCGTAAGCACGCCGGTCATCCGGCGTGCTTTATTTTTAAGGTGAGTTCATACCCTGCTACTTTAACTTCCTTCTTAATATTCCCTTTTATTCCTTTGGCCCCGCCATTTTCCATGATCAGTAAAACTACCCTCACTCTCGACGATGCCAAAACCATCGCGGCTGCGTCAGAGGCGGAAGCCCTGCGCAATGACTGGCCAGTTGTGATCGCCATCGTCGACGATGGAGGCCACCTCATCCACCTGCTGCGCCTCGACAATACCCAGTTTGGCAGCATTGAAGTTGCGATTGAGAAAGCACGTTCCGCCATTGCCTTTCGCCGCCCTACCAAAGTGTGGGAGGATCACATTGCGGAGGGACGCATGCGTTATCTCGGCCTGCCTGGAGCCCTGCCGATCGAGGGGGGTCTGCCCATTTATGCGGGCGGCCAATTCATCGGTGCTGTAGGCGTCAGTGGCGTGAGGTCCCATCAGGATGCGCAGATTGCGCAAGCCGGGCTGGATAGCATGGTTGAATTCCCGTTGATTTCCTCTTGATACATCTCCACGCAACCGGGAAGCCAAACCCGGCCGCCGCTCAGAAAATTCGGCAACTCTTTGCTGGCTAGTTTCATTAACGTCTGCTTCCATCGCTCTCCAACATTCTCCAGAGAAGATTCTTCCGTAAAACGCGTCAGGGCTCATTGCTTCTTCTTGGTGCATTGCCCGCTTGAGGCTAAGTTAAGGTAGGATTGGACTCACCGTATAACTGGCGAATAAGTCGTGAATAAGTACCGAAAATGCTGTAATGCTCTCGCTTGGTTGCCTGAAACATGAATTTTCCGGAAATTCAGCAGAAAACCTTCCTGCTCATGCTAGTTGCGGTTTCCCTGGCATTTGGCTGGATACTGCTGCCATTCTATGGCGCGGTATTCTGGGGTTCTGTTCTCGCCATTATATTCACCCCCTTTTACCGCCGGCTGCTGCCCATCATGAACCAGCGGCGGAACTTGGCTGCGCTTACCACCTTGCTGCTTTGCCTGATTATAGTGATTCTTCCGTTAACGCTGATTACGTCTTCCCTGCTAAAGGAGGGCCTGGCTGTTTATCAACGGATCCGCTCTGGCGAGCTGAACTTTGGCGAATATGTCGAGCAAATTATGAATGCGCTGCCTGCATGGGCAGTTCATTTGATGAACCGTTTGGGAATAGGAAACGTGGCGGAGCTGCGGGATGCGCTATCAAATAGCGTCCTGCAGGGAAGTCAGCTCATCGCAACCGAAGCGCTCAGTATCGGGCAAAATACATTCGAGTTTATTATCAGTTTTGCCATCATGCTGTATCTGCTGTTTTTCCTGCTGCGTGACGGGGCCATTTTAACCGCCAAGATTAACCAGGCGATACCGCTAAGCATGGAACACAAGCACCGCTTGTTCAGCAAATTTATCACGGTTGTTCGCGCCACTGTCAAAGGCAATATCGCCGTGGCGGCGGCACAGGGCATACTGGGCGGGTTGATATTCTCATTTCTTGACATACAAGGAGCACTGCTTTGGGGATTCGTGATGGCCATCCTGTCTCTCTTGCCGGCGATTGGTGCCGGATTGATCTGGGGGCCCGTCGCGATCTACTTCCTGTTTACCGGGGCTATCTGGCAGGGCGTAGTGCTCATCCTTTTCGGTGTGCTGGTAATCGGATTGGTCGATAATATACTGCGGCCCATACTCGTCGGTAAAGATACCCAGATACCCGACTACGTGATACTCATCTCAACGCTTGGCGGCATGGTCCTTTTCGGGCTTAACGGTTTTGTCATTGGTCCGGTCATTGCAGCCCTATTCATCGCTGCGTGGGATATTTTTTCCACAGCAAACGAGAACAACGGGAGCTCGGGGCCTTCCAGATGAACCTGATCCCCATGGAAGGTAAATGCGGTGGCTGTCGAAATGCTATGGTCGGGCCGAGGTGATAAGTTTGGGATAAGGTTTGAGATAAGGTAAAATACAGCAGCGCTAGAACTTCATCTGTTGTCTAACTCCCCAGGCAAAAAGACGACCCCCAAGCAGCCATCTGGCCGCGACAGCCATTCTGGAATCAAGAGGCAGAGCATGCCGTATTGGTGGAACAGCAGCCGTCAAGGCATCGAAGCACGGATTGCGCGATAATTTCGGGGCCGGGCGCCTCGGGTTCGCCAGCCAGTAGCTTATGCACACCCGTCAGAAGTTTCCGGTAGGCGGACGGATGTACGACGGTTTCTAGCAGCCTTAGCTGATTGGGAACGAATTCCGTTTTGATCAAGCCGGGTGCAATGAGCACGACATTGATCCCGAACTCCATCACCTCTCCTCTCAAGGCATCAGTCAGTGCTTCAATAGCATGCTTGGAGGCGGCATACCAGCCAAACCCCGGAATGGAAATTCTGCTCAATGCCGAAACAATATTAATGATGCACCCGGATTTCTGCTCCCGCATATGTGGTAGAACCGCCTGCATGAATCGTGCGTAGCCAAAAACGTTAACCTCGAACTGACGATGGGCTGCTTCCATCGAAACGCATTCTATCGCCCCCAGCTGGCAGGATGCAGCATTGTTCACCAGCACATCAATTCTTCCCTTTGTTGCCATGATGTGGTTTACGGTAGCTAGAACAGCTTCTTCATCCATCACATCCAGTCTGACTGGCTCGATATGATCGGATCGTATTTGTTCCAATCTACCCATGCGCCGTGCCGCGGCGAAAACATAGTAACCGTTTTTGGCAAGAAGCCTGGCCGTCGCTCTTCCAATACCGCTGGATGCGCCTGTGACTAATGCAATCTTCTGAGTCATATTCTTCCCTCCTTTATTGTGTTACCCAGATTCCCCGTCCGTCTCCTTCACCAAAACGTAGTCTCTTGCATGCCGCCAAATCTGGTTTTCCCGGCAGCGCCTGCAGATTCGCATCAATTATTTGATCCTCTGATACTACCTTCTGCTGTCTATAATTTTAGACAACAGTTATCCTGATATCGGAAATTCCCTCATCCATGCAATATGTAAAAGGAGGAAGCATGAAAACGACATTGATCAGCGGCGCCAACCGTGGGATAGGTTTGGAATTCTCGAGGCAATATGCCGAGGATGGCTGGCGGGTATTGGCTTGCTGTCGAACCCCCGAGAAGGCGGATGCGCTCAACGCGCTTGCAACAAAATATCCGGACAGGGTCAGCGTCTATATGCTGGATGTCGCTGATCATGACCGGATCGACGAATTGGCGCGATTGCTATCCGGCGAACCCATTGATCTGCTGATCAATAACGCCGGCGTCTACACGGATTCTCATGCCGGCACTTTCAACGATATCGATTACGAGGCATGGATCCGTGCATTCCTCGTCAATACCATGGCGCCGCTAAAGATGTCACAGGCGTTTGCTTCCCAAATCGCTCGCGGAAGCCAGAAAACGATCGTGACGATCAGCAGTAAAATGGGCAGTATCGCAGATAATACCGGCGGCGGCAGCTATATGTATCGATCCAGCAAAGCCGCGGTAAATATGGTCGTAAAAACACTCGCCATCGATCTTAAACGATCCGGCCTAATCGCAGTGGTTTTTCATCCAGGATGGGTGAAGACTGATATGGGTGGACCGAAGGCCCAGATCTCCACAACCCAAAGCGTAACCGGAATGCGTCAGGTCATCAGCCATCTCACCATGACCGATTCCGGCAAATTTTTCGCCTATGATGGAAAGCCGGTACCATGGTGATTTTTGACCCCTGTCCCCCGCCCTCTCCTCGGCCTCTGCCGCGCCTGGAGAGGGAGCCAAAACACCCCTACGCGGTCGCTATTCGACAACCACCGCGGTTCCGCTCGCGGAAACCATCAACATGCCATTTTCCTTGCCCATGATTTCGTAATCGATATCGATACCGATCACGGCATTCGCTCCCAGGTCCACGGCGCGTTGCGTCAGCTCCTCAAGCGCAATCTCCCGCGCGCGCTGCAACTCTCTCTCGTAGGTGCCGGAACGGCCTCCCACCAAGTCCCGAATCCCGGCAAATAAATCCTTGAACAAGTTAGCACCGAGGATTGCTTCACCTGCGATGACCCCACAATATCTTGGTAACGTGTTTGCCCTCGATGTTCGGCGTAGTTGTGAGCTGCATTATTTTCTCCCCGCAAAATGATGGAATAATATGTGTCGGCTATCTTTTGTACCGCCACCTTTTCATAAAAAGGAATAGCCAAATGCATTCCCTCGCGATCAAGCCGCTTATTCGCTAGGGCGATCCTCCCGCTCCTCCTCTTGGTGGCCTCTTGCGCGGCTTTTTCAGGGCCCATTTCCCCTGGGCGCCATCGCGCGGCTTCGGCTGATCGGTGAATGCAGGCGCTTTATGCCGGACGGCCTGTTCGGGAGCGATAAGCCGGTTGACAGGAGTAAGTGTTATCTCGAGCTCGTTGATTTCCGCCCATTGAGCTTCCGTACGTTGCCGCTCGGGAATCGCCAGAAGTTCTCGCAAGCGCTGATAAGATGGAGTCGATCGCGATTTTTCCATGATAATTAATGTGATGCTTTACTGATAATTATTATCATTTATAATATGACAATAATGGCCTTCCGCTATTGATATCCGGAGAAAAAAATGCCGAGCCGCGCCTTGTATCGTTACCTTACCGCAATGGTTTGTTGTGTCAGTTTACTTGGCGTCACCACGGCACGTGCTGAGCAAGTGGTTGTTTATTCAGCCAGAATCGAACAGCTTATAAAACCGATGTTCGATGCTTTCACTAAAGACACCGGTATCGGCGTGAAATTTGTTACCGATAAGGAAGGCGCGTTGCTCGCTCGACTTAAAGCGGAAGGAAAAAACACGCCCGCCGATATGTTAATAACTTCAGATGCGGGCAACCTCTGGGAGGCTGCTCGGGAGGGGCTCCTGCGGCCGGTGGAATCCAAAACACTGGAGACCAATATTCCGGCCTATTTGCGCGACCCGCAGAATCAGTGGTTCGGTCTGTCGGTACGCGCCCGCACCATCATATACAACACGCAAAAAGTAAAACCTTCCGACCTTTCAACTTACGAAGCCCTGGCTGAGCCGAAATGGAAGGGGCGGCTGTGCCTGCGCACTTCCAAGAAAGTATACAACCAGTCTCTGGTGGCAATGATGATTGCCGAGCATGGCGAGGCTAAAACCGAACAAATTGTAAAAGGCTGGGTCGCCAATCTGGCCATCGATCCCCTGTCCGATGAAACCAGGGCAATGGAATTTGTTGCCGCCGGGCAATGCGACGTGACCCTGGCAAACACTTATTATTATGGCCGCCTGATGGAAAAGAACCCTTCGCTTCCGCTGGCAATTTTCTGGCCCAACCAGGCGGGCAGCGGAGTCCATGTAAACATCTCAGGGGCAGGTGTTACAAGATACGCGCATAACGTTCCGGCTGCAATAAAATTGCTCGAATTTCTGTCATCGGAAAAAGCGCAGAACCTGTTTGCCGATGTGAACATGGAATATCCAGTCAATCCCAAAGTCAAGCCGGACCCGCTCGTCGCGAGCTGGGGCACTTTCAAACAAAATCGTATCAATGTAACCACGGCCGGCGAACTGCAAGCGGAAGCCGTTAAACTGATGGACCGGGCCGGCTACCGGTAAGGCCCAAGGGTGAAAAGTGAGGTCATTAACGCCACGGGAAATAATACACGCGCCGGAAATTTTTCTCCCCGTTTCCTGATCTTCGAGCGCCGTGGCTCATGGCGCTGGCGCCTGATTCCCATCCTGGCCGCCGCGATTGTGCTGATACCGGTCGGCACGATCATCTCATCATTCTTCGCTCCGGCGAGCGATGTCTGGCAACACCTCGTTGAGACCACGCTCCCAGCCCTGCTGAGCAATACATTCTGGCTCGCTCTGGGAGTTGCGTGCGGCGTAACGCTGCTGGGGGTCAGCCTGGCATGGTTTACCGCGGTATGTGAATTTCCGGGCCGGAAATTCTTTTCCTGGGCCTTATTGCTGCCGCTTGCCATTCCCGCTTATGTCACCGCATTCGTTGCGCTCGGGTTATTCGATTACGTTGGTCCGGTTCAAACCGCGCTACGGGGCTGGCTGGGACCGGACCTGTTCTGGTTCCCGAATGTGCGCGGCAGGGCGGGAGTTACCGTCGTCATGATTCTGGCATTTTACCCGTATGTTTATCTGCTGGCGCGCAATGCGTTTCTCACTCAGGGTAAGCGCTCACTCGAAGCTGCCCAAACCCTGGGCTTTAACCGTATGCAAGGGTTTTTCAGATTAGCGCTGCCCATGGCTCGTCCCTGGATCGCGGGAGGACTGATGCTGGCACTGATGGAAACCCTTGCGGATTTTGGCACCGTGGCAGTTTTCAACTATGACACATTCACGACCGCCATCTATAAGGCATGGTTCGCCATGTTTTCATTATCCGCGGCCTCTCAACTTGCTTCCCTGCTGATTGTAATCGTCTTTGCACTGATTCTTATCGAGCAACAGCTTCGTTCGCGTACGCGCTATGCCGAAATCAAACAGAGCGCGCGAGCGGACCGCATTTCTCTCACGGGCTGGCGCGCGTGGCTGATTGCTGGCTTTGCCTTGAGTACACTTTTTTTTGCGTTCCTTTTACCAGTTATCCAACTGAGCATCTGGGCCGCGGACGTCTTTGCACGTGATTTCGACCAGCGTTACCTGGAATTTCTCTGGCATTCCTTGCTGGTATCCGGCCTTGCCGCGCTGCTTACCTGTTCCCTCGCTTTGCTGCTGGTTTACGCAACACGCCGCCATCCTGATGCCCTCACCCGCGCCGCGGTGCGCATCTCCACCATCGGGTACGCATTGCCCGGCGCTGTTCTGGCGGTGGGAATTTTTATCCCCCTGGCATGGCTGGACAACTGGCTGAGCGAAATGGCAATGGAATTATTCCATCTGGAAACGGGACTATTGATCCAGGGTACTCTCGCTGCCATGCTCATCGCCTACGTGACCCGCTTTCTCGCAGTGAGCCATAGCCCCATAGATAGCGCGATGCAGCGTATAACCGGGAGCATTGACGAGGCCGCGATGAGCCTTGGCTTGAGTGGCTGGTCGATTATGCGGCGTGTTCACTTGCCCATGCTGAAAGGCGGCCTGTTCACCGCGGCCACGCTGGTGTTCGTGGATGTGATGAAAGAAATGCCCATTACTCTGATGACCCGGCCTTTCGGATGGGATACGCTGGCCGTGAGAATTTTTGAAATGACCTCGGAGGGACAATGGGAGCAGGCTGCGCTTCCAGCGGTGGCGCTGGTTCTGGCGGGGCTGCTCCCCATTCTATTCTTTATGCGGCAAACCGATAATTAGGTTGAACACAGTCTGACCGCCGCATGAATACACTGCTTGATCTCAGGAATATCCGGCAAGCTTATGGCCGGCAAACCGTGGTGAACGATTTGTCGCTCACCTTGAAAAAGGGTGATATCGGCTGTCTGCTGGGCCCGAGCGGCTGCGGCAAAACAACCGTGTTACGCTGTATTGCCGGGTTTGAACCCATCTCGGCTGGGGAAATTCTACTCAAAGGGATAGTGGTAAGCAACGCACGCCTGTGTCTGCCGCCGGAACAGCGGCACATTGGCATGGTATTCCAGGATTACGCGCTGTTCCCCCATTTGACTGTTTCCGCAAATATTGGCTTTGGCCTGCATCGCATCCCAAAAGCCGAGCGTGAGGCCCGGGTTGCCGAGATGCTGCAAACGGTGGGTCTCACTGACGCGGCAAGGAAGTATCCCCATGAACTTTCCGGGGGTCAGCAACAACGCGTGGCGCTGGCACGCGCGCTGGCCCCGCGGCCCGACCTGCTGTTACTGGACGAACCTTTCTCCAATCTGGATGTGAGCTTGCGCGAACGCTTGAGCCTGGAAGTGCGTGAAATCCTGAAGAGCCAGAATGCCACGGCGATATTGGTCACCCATGATCAGGATGAGGCTTTTGCGATCGCGGATGAGATCGGGGTCATGCATGATGGCGAAATACAGCAGTGGGACACCGCTTACAACCTCTATCACAGACCTGCCAACCGGTTTGTCGCGAATTTCATCGGACAAGGCGTATTTCTACCCGGCACGATGCTCGACTCGCATCATGTCGAAATAGAGCTGGGAATCCTCACCGGAACCATACCGCACGAATGCACCCCTGGGTATTGCCTTTTATGCCATCCCGGATCTCCGGTGAAAGTACTGATACGTCCGGACGATATCGTGCATGACGATGCCAGTCCCTTGCGAGCGGTGGTATTGCACAAGGCGTTCCGGGGCGCCGATATCTTGTACACCCTGCGCCTGCCCGGCGGCGCCACTGCACTCTCACTGGTGCCCAGCCATCATGATCATGCAATAGGGGAAAAAATAGGCATCCGGCTGGAAGTTGATCATGTCGTGGCATTTGGCGAACCTGCCCCGTAGTGCTCCAGCCAACCTATTGATAATTTCAATATCTGCCTGTTGTCTTGCCAATGAAATATAGCCTCATCACACTCAATCTTACTCAACAACCACCAGCTAAAGCTGGTGGTTTTAACCTTATGATGAAATCAATCTGCCGACTAAAGTGTACTTCAGTCCAATAGGCAACGCGTCCAAAGTTAGTAATATATATTAGACTTGCATCTCTAGCCCATCCTGAGCAATTAGGGTGTCTAAGGGTAAAAAATATAGCCGGTTTTGTAGCTTATATGCTTTATTGCTGATTTCGGTTGCTGAAAGCGGGGAGCCATGGAAATAGGACACGAACGTACGCTTGCCCTCATTGAGTATGCTCAGCAAAGCGCTTTGATGCGGGGTAAGCCTGTGTCCAATGTCGCGGCTCACATATTTTATCGGCATGAGAGCAACATCGCGGGCCTCCCTGGAGTTCACCTAAATGCCTCAGCAGAAGATAGCGAAGATGAAGTCTGGCTCATAGTAAACAGACTGCACGAAACCAAACCACCGGAACCTACAAGCAATTCCCTTAAGGCTTGGATAGAACTTCCCAATACTCCTTTCAAGGAACCTGAACTCAAGACCCATATTGAAATCCAAAGGCTAATCGAGCTCGGGTTGAGAGTGGATCCTGAGCAAAGGAGTGATACTAAAAATTTAGAGCCCTTCGACCCAAAACAGATAGTTTTCTGGAACACCTTTAAAAACCGTCATGAGGTTGAAACTCAGCTAAAAATTTATCTTAAGAACCATTGGGCTCCGTGGGCTATTCATGAAAAACGTCGACGGGAGTCTATTAGCCTCTATGCAACACTGTTCACTCTCAAACAGCAACTTGAGGGTTCAATCGTAGAGTCCCAGCTGGAACTGGTATGGGGCGCCGGTATCGCCGTATGGAAAATGGGCGATGTTTCCGTAAGCTATCCTTTGGTATCCAGGCTAGTTGAACTCTCGTTCAACGAACTCACGATGGACATTGAGGTAAGACCCCGGGATATTGATCCCCGTCTGGAACTCGAAATCTACTCGGCTGAAGATAACCAAGGCATCCCAGGTCTAGAGCGTCTATCTAAAGATTTTTTCTCGCGCTCCCAAAACATTTTTTCACCGTTCGACCGGGCATCGTTTGAGCCGTTATTAAGGTCGGCTGTAACGCATCTTGATCCTCAAGGGGTATTCTGGCCAACCCAAACTACTCCGGAAGACCGGGCTTTACCTAAAGCAGAAGACAAGATCAAGGTAACCGATACTTGGGTGCTGTTTGCCAGACCGCGAAGCAGCAGCCTTTTTATCCAAGACTTGGATAGACTCAAGAAGCGGGTTGAAGAAGGCTTAAAATTACCAGATGCACTCACCGCCATCGTAACCGATCCCGCAACGGAATGTATCGAGAGAGAATTGCCTAGTTTCCGGGGCCTGTCGAACGTGCAGGGGTCTGCCGTAGCAGGCCTTAGTCAATCCAGAGTATCAGACCTTTTTTTCCGAAACCATACAATGATGAGCAAGTGCGCATCATCCAGATGCTTGAATGCTCGCCGGGTGTAGTAGTACAGGGGCCTCCTGGTACTGGCAAGACGCATACCATTGCCAATATCATTTGTCACAGCCTAGCGCAAGGTCACAGGGTGCTGGTCACATCCATGCGTGATCCAGCGCTTGGCGTTCTGCGTGAGCATCTCCCCGAAGAGATTCGGCCACTGGCTATAAGTCTTCTGAGTAGCGAACAGGAAGGTATGAAGCAGTTTGAATACGCGGTTGAAAAAATCGCTGCGGAAGTCCAGTGCATCGACCGGATTACACTTGGCCGGGAAATATCGCGACTGGAATCTTATATTGATAGCCTTCATGGTCAGATTGCCATGCTTGACCGCTCCATATCTAAATGGGCACTGAGCAATCTGAGCATGCTTGTCATTGATGGAGAATTGATTGACCCTCAGGAAGCCGCTAAAGAACTTGTTCGGGAAAAAGGCAGCTTTGAATGGCTGGATGACAAGTTAACCATCGGGCCGGAGCATGCCCCTCTGCTTACTGACAGTCATATTGTAGAGTTGCGTGAAGCCCGGCACTTGTTGGGCAAGGATCTGGATTACCTGGACAAAAAACTTCCGCAGATATCCGAATTTCCTGATTCCAGGGACTTGCTCAGGGTACATCAGGATCTTTCACAGTTAAGCAAACTGAAGGAGGCGATCGAGCAGGGAGCAGTTCCTCCAATGTCTAATTCATCCAAGGAAATTTACCAGCTTGCCGCCTCCCTTGTAGGATTGATATCTGCACTGAAAAATCTAAAGGGGGAACTCAGGCAATCAGGGCACGACTGGCATCGAACGCTACGGATAAAGCTGAAAAATGCCCATTCAAAAGACATGTTCCAGATGTTTGAAGAATTAGCTGATGAGCTAGACTCCGCACTGATCGACAGGAAGCGATTCCTGGAAACACCGGTAGAGACACCCGATGGTATAGATCTTGAGCATGCGCTTGTGCTGGGCTTACGAAATCTCGCGGCAGGCAAGAGTGCTTTTGGAGTGTTTGGCCTTATCTCCAAGGGAGACCAGAAAAAGAAACTCCAGCAAATTAAGTTGCTTGGTGCCCACCCCAATGGAAATCGAGAATGGACTCACGTTCTTGAATATGTTGAACACCTCAAGAAACTGCGTACGCTGGTCACGCGCTGGAACACTCTGGCGTCGGAAGTCTTCGTTGCACCATTACCCGCCAATGAGCCGAGGCATTTTCACCAAGCGTTAGAGGTCTTGGCTATATACCGCAAAACAAAAATGATGATTGCGGTCGAAACAAGAACTCCATGATAAAGCCAGAGTGGTGGTGCCTTCATGGAACCACGGGTCCGACACGACTAATAGTGATGAATTGCTGAACCAATTCGAAGAAATTCTAACGCACCACCTTACACGTAATAGACTGGCTGAGACTTGGGCCCTAAAGGAGAGATTCCAACAGATTACAGCTCGTTGTAGCGGGAGGATAGTGGCCTATATCAATCTGTTCTGTGCCGAGACCTTGGGCAACAGGAATATGTCCGATACCGATATGCAAGCCGAATGGACTTCGCTAATGGAGGAGTTGCAGCGAATACAAGGCTTGGGATCGCACCTTGCCGTCGTTAAGAAGGTCTCTGAAAGCTTGAAGGAGTCTGGCGCACCCCGATGGGCCGATAGGCTCTCATCTCTGCCAATGGTCGGCACCATCGACGAGCTCATCCCGGGCAGCTGGAGGCAAGCTTGGCGGCTTCAGCGTCTTTCTGACTATTTGGACAGCATCGATGCGAGAGCAGAGTTAAAGAAATTGACCCGCGAACGCGGAGAAGCTGAGTCGGACTTGGCCCGCGCCTACCAGGATATCGTTTTTAAGCAGACTTGGCACAAGCTCGCAAGCAATGCTACTCCTGATGTTCGTAAGGCCCTTGCGGCCTTCACTAATGCTATCGCGAAGATAGGCAAGGGAACTGGCAAGCGTGCTGTACGGTACCGACAGGATGCCCGTGCATCCGCCTCCAGAGCAAACTCTGCGATTCCCTGCTGGATTATGCCGCATTATCGTAGTTTCGGAGTCACTACCGGCAGAGCGGGGTCTTTGACCTTCGTTATCATCGATGAAGCCTCACAATCTAACTTCTCAGCCTTGCCGGCTATGTTGCGAGCACAGAAAAGTACTCATCGTTGGCGATGACAAGCAGGTTTCGCCTGAAGGGGTCGGGCTGGAAGAAGATAAAATTCGCAACCTGATGGCCCGTTTTTTAGGAAGCCAAGTAGAAATATTCCGGGCGCAAATGACGCCAGAACGGTCTATCTATGACTTGTGCAAAGTCGTTTTCGCAGAATATTCCGTAATGCTTAAGGAACACTTTCGCTGCGTTGGGCCAATTCATTGAATCTCCAAACGTGAGTTTTACAACCATGAGCTAAAGCCATTGAGGTTGCCAGAGGGTTGCGACGGCTAGGACCCACCTTTGATAGATGTATTTGTCGAAGATGGCTTTATTCGCAAGACCGATAATACAAACATGTCTGAAGCAAGGTTTATCGTGGATGAAATCCTGTCGATTTGCGCAGACCCGGCCATGGTCCACCGCACGATAGGTGTAGTTTCACTGTTGGGGGATAAACAGGCGTTGAAAGTCTGGCAGATGCTTGAAGAAGAGCTCGGGCCTGAAATGATTGCCAAATTTAAGATCGCCTGTGGAGATGCCAAAACTTTTCAGGGCAAGGAACGAAGCATAATGTTTCTATCCATGGTAACTGCCCCTAACGAAGCCATTACGCCCATTTCGCGTGACACCTTCGCGCAGCGTTTCAATGTAGCGGCATCGCGCGCCCAGGATCGCATGTATCTGGTTACGTAGCGTGCAACTTGAGGATCTCAAAGAAACTGACAAATTGAGGCGAGGACTGATTTCTCACTTTGCCCACCCATTTGCCCAAGATGAAAAAGAGGTGGACAACATGCGTGAGCTTTGCGAGTCTCCGTTTGAACGAGCGATGTTTGACGAGCTCAGCGGCAGAGGTTATCGCGTAATACCGCAGGTCAAAGTCGGAGGCTTCCGTATTGACATGGTGGTGGAAGGACATAATGACGCAAGGCTTGCGGTGGAGTGTGATGGGGATCGGTATCACGGAGCAGACAAATGGGATGAAGATATGCATCGTCAGAGGATTCTGGAGCGAGCTGGCTGGCGGTTTTGGCGATGTTTCGCATCAACTTTCATAATGCACCGTGAAGAATTGCTTCAGGACCTCGTTCAGACACTGACCGATCATGTCGTCGAGCCGATTGGAGCCGATGGCACTCCGCGAAGCATTCATACGGAATACAGGACTTATGCAGCGAGTAAAAATAAAGACGAAGCCTCCGAAAATGAGGAGATAAAGGTAGAAACAGAAGTTCCTGCTGAGGTTTCTGTATCTGTCATTGGGAAGCCTACCAAGAGGCCTCAAACCATGGATGAGGTAGTACCCGTGATGGGGCTTAACGAACGGGAAGATGAAACTGACTCACTAAAAGTGCGGGTCGGAGATTTTATAAACTATATAGACATCTCAGCTCCTGACAATCAATACCATATACAGATTGTTTCGGGGCCAGATCACTTGGACGCAGGCATAATCAATGAGGCTCGACCACTCGCCCAATCAATGCTTAATGCGGAGGAAGGTGACAATGTCGAGTTAAATGTGCCTGGAAGACCTTCGCGTATATTTAAAATTGTCAGGATCAGCAGGCCTATCTTGGTTTCTCTGTAATACTGGGTATGCGTAAATTTAAACAATATCTCCAAAACGGCAATCGACTAGATACTACATACAGTTTGTATCTTTAACGACCATTATGAGCCGAAACCGGCCATCGCGACCGACAAGCCCGTACCGATCCCTAAAAAGTTCTGGCACTTCTTTTATGATTAAGGCTGCGCCACTACAGTTAAACTTGTTCAAACCGATTCACAGCTCTTCCTCTTATTGGGAAGGTTACTTCCCTCCAATGGACAGCCCTATGCTATGACGTGCATATGAGCGAAGCTTCAATTGGAATTCCTGGCCGCGCGAATCGCTTGCGCCAACTCCAGCACCGACATGGCGTAATTCACGCTGCGGTTATAACGTGTAATGACGTAGAAATTGTTGAACCCCAGCCAGTACTCATTCCCGCCATTATTTTCCAGTTCGATCAATGTAGCGTAAGGATTGCCGGGCATGCTTGCCCGCGGGACGATACCCAATGTTCTCAGGTCCGCCACGGTATAGCTCGGCCAGTTTCCGGTGAATAGCGCAGCAGGGTAATTTTCGCTGTTGACGAGGGCAGGAACCGCTACTGCTTGCTCTGCTTCCCAACCATAGCTCTTCAGATAGTTTGCGACGCTGCCTATCGCATCCGCCGTGCTGCCGGATAAGTCGATTTTTCCGTCGTTATCGTAGTCCACGGCATAGCGCCGATAACTGCTGGGCATGAATTGCGGGATGCCGATAGCACCGGCATAAGATCCTTTGATACTCAGCACATCTGCTTTTTGATCCCGGCCCAATAGCAGATATTGCTCCAGTTCGTCGCGAAAAAACCCGGCGCGCTTGGGGTAGCCGAAAGCCAGCGTGGTCAATGCATCCAAAACTCGATGTCTGCCCGCCTGCGCGCCATAAAATGTTTCCACGCCGACCACCGCCACGATGATTTCCTCGGGAATGCCGAACTCCCTGCGCGCACGCTCCAATATTTCGGCATGACTGTTCCAGAAGGCAACACCCCCCGCAATACGTTTCGGGTTGACGAATAAAGTGCGAAATTCGTACCACGGCTTTGAAGTGGCCGGGCGTGAAATGGCATCGATAATTGCCGGCTGAAACTGTGCCATTCCAAGAATACTCTCGAGCTCGGCTTGACTGAACCCATGCCGGTCCACCATTTCGCCAATAAATGTTACAACTTCCGGCCGAAGCTGCGCCGCCGCCGGTGCCACAGCGGTTGCCGAACACCCGACAAGCAAAAAGAATCCGAATGCGTGCGTCAGCAGACGCATGATGTTCCGCATAACATTGTCCTGAATTCAGGCGCTTGCATACTGGTATGGGCGGTACAGGCGGCCATCACCATATTGAACTCCAAGTCAAAATATGCATTTCCCGTATTTTCATGCCTCATCCCCCCACTCCTGCCATCCTTTTAACAGGGGGAAATAGAGTCCCCGTCTCACCGGTTTGTTGTCAACCCTGCGCATAAGCTCGGCATAGCGGTCGAGCTGGGCACGGTAGCGATCCTTTTCGCGACTGAGAAAACCTTCCACGTCGGCGCCTTCGTGACTGCTGGTTTTGTAGTCCACCACCCAGCGCTGCCCATCCGCATCACAAAAGGTACGGTCAATGACGAGATCCTGCGGCTGCCCTTTAGTAACCGTTGTCATCCGCAATTCGTTGCTGGCATCCTGTTGCGGTCCCAGCAGCCACCGTCCGCGTGTATCGCTCACCGCGTGGCCGAGCGCGGCTATGACGCGACCGGCAGCGGTATCCGTTTCCCTGCTATGCCGATCCATGCCACATGCAGCCAACTGGTGCCTGACAGTATCGCGCAAAGCTTCGATCCGCGTCACATTCCAATTTTCCAGGCTTTCCTCGGCGATATGCCGCAACCAGCGGTGTACTATATTCCCGATATGGCGGGCCGTTTCGCCGGCCCAGGAATACTCGACATCGCCCCGTGTGGAACTCGCCGGCTGCTGAGCCTGCCACTTTATGGCTGGTGGCGCGGCCGGCAGCATCCATCCCGAGACCAGCCGGCGCAGCGATTGATCAATCGGATATTCGCCCATCCGGCCTGGCTCTTCACTATCGGGAATAGACGAAGCAGGTAATCGCACCGAACAAGCCGCTTGCGCCGCCGCTTCTTCGTAAATGGGTTGGACCACCGGCCAAATTTTGCTCAACAAGGATTTTCTGGCTGGGGGCCGCAGCTCATACTGACCATCGGGGCTGTGCAGTACGCCGGTGCTCCCGAGAAGATGCAGCCGTTTTCTGGCGCGCGTTGCCGCGACATAGAGCAGGCGCTCGTCCTCCAGGTGTTCTTTTTCACTATCAAGCTTCTCCAGCCAGGCGTAGATACGATCAGGGTCCGTGCCGGTTTCCTGGATCGGCGCAAGCAGTAAATTCTCGCCGCGGCCTGTTTCATCTGAAGGCAGGCCGGTGCGCAAGTGCTCCATCCACATGAACAACCTTTTATCGTTGCTGCGAGAGGAGCGGCCAAGACCCGGCAGAATGACATGATCGAATTCCAATCCCTTGGCTTTGTGTATGGTCATGACCTGGAGCGTATTATCCGCCTTCAGGTCGGGCAACGCATAAAGCCTGGCAAGCCCCTCCTCCAGCACGCCAACTCCCACACTGCCTGCGCTCTCGCGGGCTTCGAGGAGATCGAAATACGCCGCCGCATCTTCAAGGTCCGCCAGATCATCCACGCAAGCAGGCCCGCCCAGCGCAAGCCATGCCGCCTCGACTGTTTCACGCAGTGTTTGCCGGTGCCGATTATCCAGGCATAGCCTCAGGATTTCCCGCATGCGTGCCAGACGCGCCTGGCCATCGGTAGAAACTGTCGCGACGCGTAAATCATCATCGAGCAGTTCCCATACAGACCCGTCCATGGGAACAGAGCTATCAGGCGCCGAAACCAGCGCGTGGATATCCGCAAGCGTAAGACCACACCAAGGTGCCCGCAGCAACGCGAGCCAGGCCAGCCGGTCTCCCGGATGGATCAGTGCGCGCGTCAGGGCCAGCAGGTCCTGGACGACTGGCCGGAACGCCAACCCTTCAATATCAACCGCGCGAAACTTCAACCCCGCATTCCTGAGCCGCGGCGCGATTTCATGAAGATGGTTGCGGTTACGCACCAGGATAGCCGTCGTGGCGGATGGGTCAGTTTTCTGTACTTCCAGGACGATCTCTACCACCTTCACCGCCTCAGCGGCATGGTCATCGTCGAAAAAAGGATGCACGCGAACGGCAATGCCATCAAGCAGGCGGTGCATTGCAGCCGAAGCTATATAAGGGGTTGCGCCGAGGGCAATATCCTCCCGCTCGGGCATTACCCTCGCAAAAGTGGTATTGACCCAATCCACGATGCCTTGCTGGGATCGGAAATTGGCTGAAAGGGAAATCGGGTGAAGCGTGATATTACCGATTCCCTCAGCACGAGCGCGCAGAAACAGGCCGACCTCGGCTTCGCGAAAACGATAGATCGATTGCATGGGGTCGCCGACTATCAGCATACTGCGGCCATCTCCAGGCTCCCACCCTGCGGTAAGCCTCGTGACGAGTTCGTATTGGCTGATCGATGTATCCTGGAACTCGTCTATTAACAGGTGGCGAATCCGATAGTCGAGCGCGAGCGCAAGATCGGTCGGCATCTCAGGCTCACCGAGTGCCCGCACAGCGGCTTGCGCGACTTCCGTAAAATCCACCCTGTTATGAATCTGGAATATGAGTCTGAGCTGAGCGGCGGCGCGAGGCAGCAGCCGCATGATCGAGCCCAGCACTTCCCATTGTGTTTCGGTGTAGCAGGATGGCGGCAGAAGCCGGACATCATGCAGCGCCTGGCGTAATTTATTGCTGTCATCGCACGCCGCCAACGACGAGACAAGCGCGCATGCTCTCTCTTTCCATTCTTTCGCAATGTCTTTCCGGCCCTTTGTAATGGTGGGAAAACCCTCGTTCACTGTATGCTGCTTGCGCCAGGCGCCCTCCCTTGTGAGCAATAGCTCGGCAATCGCGTACCAGCAGGCATAATCCGGCTCGGTATCGCCCGGCAATACGCAGAGCCCGCTGAATTGCTCGTAGTCGAGTCCAGTCGAGTTCCTGCCGCTGGCGGCCAGATTGCAGGCGGCATATCGCAAAAGCTCAGTCAGTTCGCCTCGAATTGGCTCAGGATGATGTTCAAAAAGGCTGTGCAGACGACTGAGGGCGTCCCGCCGCGCATGCCTCAGCGCGGCTTCCAGTTCGTCACGATCCCTGCCATGAATATGACGCAGCCAGTGGTCGCGCCGCGCAAGCATTTCGGCAAGCAGTGATTCGATGCGGACCGCGTCATTGTCGAGATGCTCCAGCAGGCGCTGGACATCTTCCGCGGCAGCCTCGTCGGTCTCCACCAGACCGATGGTGATGCGCGCAGCCTCCCGATACAGATCGGATGCATCCTCGACAGTCTCGGGCTGGCAGCCAAACCCGGATAAGATCGGCATCTGGCGACTCAGCGAGGCGCATAATGAATCAAACGTCTGTATGCGTAACCTCGCCGGATTTTCGGCCAACCGCCAGCCGGCCTCGATATCGCGCCGAGCAGCTGCTTCAGCCAGCTCGCGAGTGAGCTTTTCATGCTCGGTTTCAGCCAGAATCGAAGGGTCGAGCTTGCTGCCGGCCTGGGCAAATGCTCCAAGCACCCGTTCACGCATCTCCCCGGCGGCTTTCCGTGTAAAGGTTATCGCGACGATCTCTTCGGGTTCATTGACACATGCGAGCAGCTTGAGATAACGCTGAATCAGCAGCCCGGTCTTGCCCGATCCAGCGGGGGCCTGGACAATAAACGAATATGCCGGATCAAGCGCGCGGCGGCGCTCGGCAAAATCCGGAGTATCTGTCATATCTGAAACAGGCGAAGTGAAATAGACGAAAGGATCACTCATTCTCATCGTCCTCCTTAGACCGATTACCCATTCGCTCATCAATACGGCAAAAGAATCTTAAATTGCAATTGCGGCATGTATGGGGATATTTCTTGGGATCGACTTTGGCATCGCCACTGAAGAAACTGGCTGCGATACGGCCGATATTCGTATGCCAGGCTTCAACCAGTTCTTCCCATGAGCCATACCGGTCACCCATCCGCGGTCCGGGAAATGCGGGCACACCGGGCAACAGATCGTGGTCGCGCGCAAGGGTTACAAAACGCATCTCCCCCGCCCGGACCTGCGCAAAAGCAATGGCTGCGGCATCCGGTTCGCTGGTGACGAGGTACAGCGGCAACTGGGGTTCCTCCGGCCGCTCGTCGAGTAATGCGCGCGCCGCTGACGCGCGGGATTTGTAATCGATAATAATTCGGCGCCCGTCGGCCAGTTCGTCTACGCGATCGAGACGCGCCGTCAGGACAAGACCGCCGATTTCGACACTGCGTTTATCTTCAATGGCCACCACTTCAAATTCGCCGCGATTTCGTTCTTCGTCCAGCCAGTTTCGCGCCAAGCGCACCAGGCGGCGCTGCTCGATCTCCATCAGGCGTCCCGCTGCCATGGCCGGACGGTCCCGGCCCAGGCGAGCGATCGCTTCATTGGCTGAACGCATGAGCAGCGCTTCAAGATCATCATTGTCGATAGTATCAAGCGTATTTTTGGTCTTGAGCTGGGTCCACACCTGCGCAAGCACATGATGTATGAGCGTGCCACGCTCTGCCGCGTCCAGTCCGGCGGAAGGCGATTCCGGGTTTTGGGCGCCCAGCCTGTGCAGCGCAAATGCGCGAAATTGGCAAGCCGCATGATCTTTTATTACCGCTACACCGCCGCGGACGCTGCCTCTACCTGCTGTGCTGGTATCCACCGGGACTTTGTCATCAGTTATCTGCTCAAGCCTGCGTGCGCGGTAAATCAAATCCCGGTAATCGGGATATTCAGGCAGCACAGGCTCGCCAGTGGCGCCAGCGGCGATATTCCGGATCAATGGGCTGGGCGAGAGCTTGCGGGCCTCGCGGTCGTCGCTGTGCTGGGGATGGCTTAAAATAACCTCACCGGCGGCGGAAAGCCATCCATCAGTAAGCCGGTGCGCGAGCGCGAGCGAGGCCCCTGCCGAGCCCAGCGGAAATTCAGCCGCTTGCTGCAGTTCTACCGGGAGAAAAGGATTCGGCCGTGGCTGGGGCGGCCATGCTTCATCAGATAATCCCGTTACCCAGAGATGATCGAACGTAAGGCCGGCAGATTCCAGAACGCCGAGTATCTGTATCGGAACATCCGGTGTCTCAGGCTGAAACATCACCTCCGCAGCCATATGACGCAGTCGAGCCAGGGCTTCACCGTAGCGGAGGCGGGATAGGACAGGATCAAGAGCAGCAAAATCAGCCAGCACCTCCTGCCATTTTTTTAAAGTCTGATATTCGAATGAATCCAGCTCCCGCTCGCCGGGAAAGCCAAGAATCCGCAGTGCTTCGGAAATTTCTCGGGCCAATGCCGAAGGTTTATGCAAACCGGCAAACCCTGCTTTGGCATACCGGGCAAAAGAGGACAGCCCTTGCGCCAGAATGAGGCAGCGCGCGCCGGAATCTTCACGCTCGATCAGGGCCAATAGTCGTTTGAGTGTAATCGTGGAGTCGGCGCGTTTGCGCAACCACATATCCAGCCGTGCGCGATCCATCATTTCAGTCTCGCTACCGCTGAGGAAGGGCGATCGCAGTAAAAGGCTTACTCGCTCGAACTCAATTTCTCCTGAAGCCAGCTCGAGCGCCAGGAGTGCGGTGCTCACAAGAGGGTATGACGCCAATGTCATACCGAGCGACATATTGAACGGCAATACGCGCTCGGCTCGATGCGCCAGCGAGTACTGGACATCCGGATCCATTACCGAGTTGAAGGTCCGCATGACTTTATTACGGCACTTTGAAAACTCTGGGACAACCACGCCTATGCGCGCCGAGCTATTCGCCTCGAGCCTCGCCCGTGCCCAGACCGCTGCGCGGTGAATCTCATCAGCACTGTTGTCACATGGAATGCGCCGCACACCGGGGTCGTTCGTGGGGTTGTGCATGGGGCTGTGTGGCTGAAGCCACGGCTGAGGCTGGGCCATCACCACTTCACAGCCTATTTCCTGGAGCCCGGCCAACAATGCCGCCTGCTGGGGCGTAATGATATCGAAGCCATAACAAACCAGCCGCCTTGGCTTGCGAATTTGCGTATATCCGCATAATTCCGGTATCAGGTCGTAAAGACGCGCTTCATCAATCTGGCCAGCGCGGAAGGTCATCTCTTCATAATGCTGTGACCAGTCCCGGAACGCCTTCGCATCTTCACTCAGCGGAAAATTCTTGAGTCGCGGGATGAGATGCCAGGCATGGGCAAGCTGCCAGGCTTCGCGAACTAGCCGTGCCGTTTCGGCAACAGCAAGCAAAACTGCGCCCTGCTCCGAACAGTTGATAACGCTCTCCCATAACACCTGCTCCTGAACAGGCTTGAGAAGCACGGGTAATCTGCGGGCTCCCACGGAGTATGCAGAGTATTGCGCATCTTCATGAACACGTTCGATAAACGCGGAGATTGGCAGGATATCAGCCGAATCCCAGACAGTAGCTCCGCTGAGGATCCGGGTCCGGTCGAACTCGCTTTTAAGCGTTCTTGCAAGCCGGCGATTGGGTGTGATCACCGTGACGCCGGCCTGTGAGCCGGCGGCAATATCCGCAAAAATGTCGGAGAGGGAAACTTGTGGGAAATTCAGATTGGAGGACATGCGGCGGCAGGCTACCGCTGCCGTATCAGCGTTCCAGTTTGTCCAGCTTTTCAGTTACCTTCGCCCAGTCGTCGGCATCAGCCGGGGCTTCTTTTTTTTCAATAATGGGTTTCCAGGCTTTTGACAATTCCGCATTGAGCGCCGTGAAGTGCTGCTGCTCCACCGGCACGTCATCCTCGGAAAAAATTGCCTCTACCGGACACTCAGCCACACACAAGGTACAATCTATGCATTCGTCCGGATCAATCACCAGAAAATTAGGTCCCTCGCGAAAGCAATCCACTGGGCATACATCCACACAATCAGTGTACTTGCATTTGATACAGGCTTCAGTTACTACATAGGTCATGACGGATCCTTGCTGAGCTCTTGGAGAATTCGCGATTTTACCAGAAATATTATCGGGGACACCATAACTCTATAACCCCCGGCGCGCTTACAATCAGGGCCTTTTTTAAGCTGGCAAAACGTGACTAAACATGTCTACAGATAGACGTCTATAAAAAGTGCTGGTTCCTGTTTAGCTGGGCGTCGGGCAGGGTCCGTAAGGCTAGACCATCGGTAGGGATGAAGAGCTGGAGCGCTCCGGGAGCGTCGGGCGAGGGCTCCCGTAAAACGGGATCGCCCAGCGGAGGGAATGCTGCGACCGCACGTATGACGCTGTAAACGTTTACCCTGCATTCCTTCTACGCGGTCGCGCCCCGGAGCGTCGGGCGAGAACTATTCAGAGGTCCTCGGATGTCCTCTCGACGGCTGCTCCGATATCCCCTCCTTCACCTTGATCTCCAGAAAAACCAGAAGCTCTCCCACTGTTACCGGCCATTTCAGTCTCAGTGTGATCGCCTGCATGATTTTTTCGAAACCGCCCTCCGACTGTGATACGGAATAATAAGGCTGAGCATGCAACAAGGCGGGAGATGAAACGCTAAGCTCGATACTTCCCTTAAGCTCATCGTCATCCAGTGTTATATCCGTCATGTCATTCAGCTCAAGTAGCTGGCCGAAACCACCGGGGATCTGGCCTTTATGGATGTAGCGCCCGCCCCAGCCATCGGAACTCGGCATGGCAAGATTGATCTCCGTACTGAACATGCCTTCCGCATCTCCGGCGAACTGATATGAAACCTGCAGCCGGTTGCCCACCAGCTCGAAACTCTTCGATATTTGCAATGAACGCAATTCCGCGTGGCAGTACGGGCCCGTAGCGGCAAATGGCTTATGCTGGTAGTCCACGGTTTCGCCATTCAAACGATCGACGAATAATCCTCGCGCATCCTCATCAATCTCCATATCTTCAGCATCTATCTTATGCTTGAAGCTGACCCGCTCATGCGCCGAGGCGATACCACTGCCGCCATGTCCGCTGTTTTCGCTATGACGGATTTTACGGTAATAATGTTCAGCCTGACGTCGTAAGGTATCGCCAAAATTATGCTTCAGCAAATAGGAGTCGAGCTCGCAAACGCTTCCGCTTCCGTCCAGTTTCAGCACCGCCTGAATCAGTCCATTCTGCAAATATAGCTCATCCGTACCATCCAGATCGGTATCCTCGACAAACCGGGCCAGGCGCGGGGCGCAAGCATCCAGCATTGCTTCCAGCTCGACAATTGCCTTATATACCGCCCGCCGCAAATGGGGTAGATATAAGCCGCCGAACAAGCCATGCCAATAGGCATCATTGGCCTGGGTCTCGTAGAGTTTCTCTTTCATCGACTTGCTGTGCTGCCTCTCCGGCAAAGAGTCTAGCCGCGCCGAAAGGCCCAGCATGCGTTTATGCATCCAGTTGGATTCGGGATACCGGGAAAAGAAATTTTTCCAGATGCCCCCGCGCAGAAACGCCTTGTGCCGCTCGTACCAGCCGGCCGACTTTGCCTGTCGTACAAGATCAGCATAAATATGAGCGGTTTGTGCGGGCAACGTCCATTCGTTCATTTCGATATACGAAGTGGTGGGCAGATACACCACTCCCCGCGTTTTCGTCGAGGAATGGTAATCGCGGTAGTGTTGCGTGCGAATCATGGGCGAGGCCAGGACACCCTGGATGAATTGATCCAGCCATCCTTTTTCGTACACCCAGTGATATGTTTCCGGCCAAATGCCAAATTTCTCGATATCATCGAAATAAATTGCCGCGTTGCGCTCGCCCGCCATGCTGTCTTTGGCCAAGGATTCGATGTAAGTCACCGCTTCATCGGCAGGAGAAAACGGCAGCCTATAACGCAAAGCTTCCGATATAGGGAACAGATCGAGTTTGCGCCCATCC
The DNA here is from genome assembly GCA_963745455.1 of uncultured beta proteobacterium. Lineage (GTDB taxonomy): Bacteria > Pseudomonadota > Gammaproteobacteria > Burkholderiales > Nitrosomonadaceae > Nitrosospira. Next base: position 195,292 of record CAVUXR010000045.1, on the reverse strand, counting down.
TCTTCGGTAGTGAAATAACTGTCCAGCTCCCCCGCCGTTTTCCCAGCGCAAAGAAAGTGATAATCATCCACAATAACATAGCGAATGCCGCAATCCACCAATGCCGGAACCACGGTTGCCTCCCAAACGCGCTCGGTCAGCCAGGCGCCCTGCGGCCGCTGTCCCAGCTTCAGCTCGAGTTTATCGGAGAAAGTCTGGATCTGCCCGATGCGATCACGGTTTGGAATCACCGCCAATACAGGCTCAGTGTCACCCGCGCCAAACAACTCGACTTGCCCGCGCCCAACCATTTCGCGCAACAGTTCCATATCTTCGGGATAGTGATTCAGGAGATAATCCAATAGCCAGCCGGATATGTGCAGCGCGAAGCAGAACTTGGGGTAACGGTAAACTACCTGCAGGAACGGACGGTAACAACGAACGTGGGCATCGGCTAATACCGCCGGAAAATTGCCGACAGGCTGATGAGCATGAACGCCCAAAAGTAGAGAGACGGGTTGAGGCATGGAGCTATTCTCCAGAAAGAGCTTCGGGCAACGTACCTAATCCGAATTTGCGAACGCATGGCCATGCGAACACAGGGCATGTGCGCAAGGCGCCTGATGTGCGGGGTGCCGCCTTTACGCGGAGCTCAGCGTGATGACGAGGTAGCGCATAGGCATGCGTCAGAGCGCCCTTGCAGCCAGGATTTGCCATATCCGGGGCCGCCCGTATCCAGATCCTACCCAGGCTCTCTGGACCCTATCCAGCCATGTATCCAGGCCGTTCCGAGTTTGAACCTGTTACGATAATATTGCCAGCAGAAAGGAGACCGCTGCCTGTCACAATGATCGTCAAGACGCGCGCCGCATTGCACCACCCGATTCAGGGGTCCCGCCGGCACCGTGGCTGATAGGTTCACGTACTGATGCAGGTACTGGCAGCTTCAACAGGCAATAAAGATTAGCCAGATTGGCGCGAAACAATTTGTCGAAACTTTCCACCACCTGGGGGGGGTTGTAATCCCCTAACCACCAGAACCAGTCAGAGCTTTCGCAAGAAGCAAGCTGCCGTTCCGCTTTGGCCTTTTCCTCCTCGGCCAGGCGTCCGCTCTGCATTACCAGATCATAACTATGCTTGGCAGCGCATAGCAGATCCCACGCCCGGTTTTTATCCCTATCGCCGATCCACGTGGAGAATGTTCCATAAACCCAGCTTCCCGCAGCCAGAGTCGGCAGGCACGGCGGCATCCTTGATGTCTCCGAGGAGGTAATATAGTCCACGGTAAGTCGTGGGGCGGATTACCGCATGGTTTTCGAGTATTTCATAAAGATCGTTGAGAAAATAATAGCCATTGTAGGGATAATATTCCCATGCATTTTCACCGTCGAGTATCACGCTTACAATCGGCTTTTCGCCGGGTATCGCATTGCGGCTGATATCTTCCAGGGAGTGCACCAGATGTTCGGCAGCGTCCCGCCCAAACCATTTGGAATACTCGAAACCGATCATGTCGGAAAGTCTCTCATCCCGAAAAAAACAAACAACACCGTCTGTTTTTCCCTCTATCTGATATGCTCGATAGAGATAGCGGTCCCGCTCGGGCAGCGGTTCGGCAGGATAGGACTCACGCAGGCTGTTGACCAAAACCCCTTCACCGCTGGCACTCCATCGGCAGTCCTGTTCTGCCAGAATTTCAAGGAACGGTTCCGACACGGCGCCTTCCGCAGGCCATACGCCGCAGGGTCTTGCGCCGAAGCGCCGCGAATGACTCGCAATTGCCGAGGCCAACTGGGATGCGACCCGGCTCTTTCCGCCCGGATAAGCCGCTTCGGTCGGCAGATTGACGCCCGGCATGCTGTCGCGTGCGGAAGAAAAGTCTATCAGCAGCGGTGCCAAAGGATGATAATGAGGTGTGGTGGATAATTCGATTTGTCCGGACTCGGCAAGCTTGCGGTAGCGTGGTATCAGCCCCTGTATCAACTCCCCGATCAAATTCAGCAACTCCGACCGGTCGGTATAACTGAAACTCGAGCCTTGCGTCATCAATCGCACGACGATTTCGCTGCTCCTCCGGACGCTCTCTCCAGTCCATGCGAGGTGATACCATACGAGCAAGTCCGACAGATATTGGCCGGAAAGATAAGCCAATTCCGCCTCGCCCCGTTCCCTTAATCTTTCGTACATGTCATGCAGACGCTTGTATGCGGGGTAAGGCTGCATCATCGTCGTATGATTGCTGCGGAAACAGCTATCAAAAATCCTCAAACGGTCGCCCATCGATATCTGCTCCAGATCCGGCGTGCCAAGCAAACGCAGGAGCGGATCCCGCAATTGCCCCGAGGCGAACTGGGCGGCGTAATCCTCTATTTGATCCAGCAGCACCGGCACGAAGTTGACTACCGCCTTCATGGCGGAGTGCGATTCAAGGTGATATACCATGTCGGTATAGTCCTTGATGGCATGCAGATACACCCATGGAAGCATGAATTCGCCGGTTTCATAATTGCGATAATCCGGCTGGTGCATGTGCCACAGCAAGACTAATTGTAATGGTTGCATTTCTATCCAGACCTAATAAGACTCTAATAAAACGGCTCTCTCACCTGACGTAATGTATTTTTTGCCCCAGCATTTCGGGAGTGATTAGCGTGATCCCATTTTCGGTAACGTGAAATCGTTTTCTGTCTTCGATCGGATCAAATCCAGCCATCAGACCGGGCGGAATAACACAATTTTTATCCACCACTACCCGCCTCAGTCGCGCATTCCGGCCGACATCGACATTGGGCAATATCACCGAATCCTCGATGTTGCTATAGCTGCGCACCTGTACATTGGAAAACAATAGTGACCGGCGTACCGTTGAGCCGCTGATAATGCAACCACCCGAAACCATCGAATCCAACGCCTGGCCGCGACGGTCATCGTCGTCGAAAACGAACTTGGCCGGCGGCAATTGTTCCTGGTGAGTCCATATCGGCCAATCCTCATCGTATAAATTAAGATCCGGTGTTACATGAGTGAGGTCAAGATTCGCCTCCCAATATGCGTCAACCGTGCCTACATCCCGCCAGTACGGCACGCCGGAGGCCATGTTGACGCAACTGTCAAAAAAGCGATGAGCAAATACGCGGCGGCGTGGCACCAGATACGGAATCAGATCCTTGCCGAAATCATGGGATGAGCTTTGCTCGTCATGATCGCGAATCACTTGCTCGAAAAGAAATGACGCATTGAAAACGTAAATGCCCATACTGACAAGCGCATACCCGGGCTGACCGGGAATGGAAGCCGGTTTCTCGGGCTTTTCGGCAAAACTGGTGACGCGCCATTTATCATCGACGCTCATGACGCCAAACCCGCTCGCCGACTCCAGCGGGACGTCTATGCACGCCACTGTCATATCTGCGGATTTAGCGACGTGGTCGGCCAGCAGCTTGCTGTAGTCCATTTTGTAAACGTGATCGCCGCCGAGGATCAATACATAATTTGGGTTGTGGGAGCGAAGTATGTCGAGGTTCTGAAACACCGCGTCGGTGGTTCCCTGGTACCAGGTTTCCGCGATACGCTGCTGAGCGGGAAGCAACTCGACAAATTCGTGAAACCGGCCATCGAGAAAGCCCCATCCATGCTGGATGTGACTTATCAGGCTTTGTGACTTATATTGGGTCGCCACCCCGATGCGTCGAATTCCGGAATTGACACAGTTGGAAAGCGCGAAATCGATAATGCGAAATTTGCCGCCAAACGGCACGGCGGGTTTAGCACGCCAATCGGTAAGCTGCCGCAAACGGCTGCCGCGCCCGCCCGCCAGTATGAATGCGATTGAATTACGCGTAGTCTGGCTGTGAAAACGTATATCCGCTTCCTGTTTCATGAGCAGCTACCCGTAAACAACATTGATAAATCCTCTGGATGGTTCTCGCAGCGCTCCCGTTAATAGCTGAGCTATTAGCCTGCTATCTGAAAATCACAGGCTTAATCAGAGGCATATCTGTTACCCTATCTCTACAGAGGCTATAATCCACGCATGCAACCCAATCCCACCAGATACGCACTGGCTCTCAAGGCCGACCCAGCCCTCGAAGCATTACTTACGGCGCGGCTGCATGATCCCTTTAGCTATCTCGGCGCTCATATAGAACAGGATTATAGCCTGATACGCGTATTTTACCCTCATGCGCGGAACGTATGGATCAGTATAGCAGGCAACTTTGAGCCAATGGCACGGATACATCCACTCGGAGTTTTTGAATGGCGCAGCACCGCTTCCCCATCCATGCCCTACCTATTGCGGGTAGAGAATAACACCGATATGCCGAAAGCACGTGTATATGAGACTTATGACGCCTACGCTTTCCTGCCAAGGATATCCGATTACGACCTGTATTTGTTTAATCAAGGCCGGTTATGGCAGGCTTATCGCACTCTTGGCTCGCACGCCATGGAAATCGATGGTATTGCCGGGGTGCTTTTTGCCGTTTGGGCGCCTAATGCCGAGCGGGTCAGCGTGGTGGGGGATTTCAATCGTTGGGATGGGCGAGTGCATCCGATGACGGTCCACGGCTTCAGTGGTGTTTGGGAGCTGTTCATTCCCGGCCTCTCTCAAGGTTCGTTCTACAAATACGAGATCCTTAACCGCAGCAGTGGTGAAGTCCTCCTAAAAACAGATCCCTATGCCAGACATTATGAGCTGCGGCCCAACAATGCGGCATGCACGCCCGCTGCCAGCAAGGCAGCCTGGCATGACGCCGGGTGGATGGCGAACCGCGCTATAGCCGATTGGTTGCACGCCCCGCTGAATATTTACGAGATTCACGCCGGGTCGTGGAAGCGGAACCAGGACGGGACCTTTCTTTCCTATCGTGAGCTTGCCCGGCATCTGATCCCCTATGTACGACGTATGGGTTACACCCATATTGAGCTGTTGCCTATTTCCGAGCATCCGCTGGACGAATCCTGGGGCTATCAGACTACCGGTTATTTTGCCCCGACCAGCCGCTTCGGGTCAGCGGACGATTTGAAATTCTTCGTTAATGCCTGCCATCGGGAAGGCATCGGGGTGATTCTTGATTGGGTACCGGCGCATTTTCCGACAGATGCATTCGCGTTGGCCCGGTTCGATGGAACCGCGCTATATGAGCATGAAGATCCGCGCATGGGATTCCATCAGGAGTGGGGCACCACATGTCTTTAATTTCGGACGTAACGAGGTGAAATCCTTTTTGCTGTCCAGTGCCAATTACTGGCTATCGGAATTCCATCTTGACGGGTTGCGCGTGGATGCCGTCGCATCCATGCTCTACCTGGACTATTCCCGAAAACCGGATGAGTGGTTGCCCAACAAATACGGGGGCAGGGAAAATCTGGAAGCAATCGATTTCCTGCGCGAACTGAATATCATGGTGCACCAGGAATTTCCCGGAGCACTGACTCTGGCTGAGGAATCCACCGCGTGGCCGGCCGTATCGCGCCCGACTTATGTCGGCGGACTGGGTTTCTCGATGAAATGGAACATGGGCTGGATGAACGACACACTATCCTATATGCGAAACGATCCTGTTCATCGGCGGTTCCATCACGAGCAGTTAACTTTCGGTCAATTGTATGCATATACCGAAAATTTCGTGCTGCCGTTTTCCCATGATGAAGTCGTACATGGCAAGGGTTCATTGCTGGGTAAAATGCCGGGCGACGCCTGGCAGCAGTTCGCGAACCTGCGCCTGTTGTTCTCCTATCAGATGACTTACCCCGGCAAAAAGCTCAATTTCATGGGTAATGAATTCGCTCAGCAACGGGAATGGAGCTCCGGAAGGGAGCTGGACTGGGATCAGCTCAAGTGCCCGTTTCATCGAGGTGTAAAGACTTTATTGCGGGATCTCAATCACCTGTACAGCAGTATTGCCCCATTGCATCAACTTGATTTTTTACCTGAGGGTTTCACCTGGATAGACTGTCACGATGCTGACAGTTCCATCATCAGCTATCTTCGTTATGCATCCAATGGCTCGTTCGTTCTGGTTGTACTGAATTTTACGCCCGTACCGCGAAAGGGATACCGTATTGGCGTTCCAGCCGGGGGAACCTATCACGAAATATTCAATAGCGATTCTGCATACTACGGCGGCAGTAACCTGGGCAACATGGGCCGCATCGATGCTGATCCCGAACCATGGATGGGGTGGCCGTATTCTATTGTTATCACGCTCCCGCCCCTGGCAGGAATGATTCTTTCGCTTGAAAGCGCGCGCGGCATTGTGGTATTAACGGATGAGGCATAAACATAAATCGGGCAATGGACTGCTCTCTTTTTAGTTTATCGCTGTGATCTACAAGAAGACTCCTTGGGGTACCTGACGTTCACCTTCATGGTGAGTTCACTACGGGGCGTCCGGCTGCCGGATTTGCCTTGACTGAACTGATAGCAAGGCTCCACCACGCTAAAAAACGGAAAAACGGATCCTTCATGCCGCTCGGTTCTACGCATTCCGGTCTTCGGGTGTTATTCATTACGCCAGAAATTCATCCACTGAATAAAACTGGCGGCCTGGGTGATGTAAGTGCGGCGTTACCGGCGGCGCTGCGGGAATTGAATGTGGACGTGCGCATACTTATCCCCGGCTATCCTCAAGTATTATCGGGGCTGAAATACAAGCGAAAGATAGCGGATTTTCCCGCCCAGCCTCCGTTTCCGCCGTCGTCGCTACTATCGGCCAGGTTGCCCGTGGGCGCGTCGGTGAGGCTGCCTTTATTTGTCATTGATTGCCCATCGTTTTATTGCCGCGATGGCGGACCTTACACCGATGCAGCCGGGCGCAACTGGCCGGACAATGCCTTGCGTTTCGGCCTTCTGTCCAGGATCGGCGCCGCCCTCGCGAGTGACGCCAGCCCGATTGCCTGGCGTCCCCAAATTGCGCACTGCAACGATTGGCAAAGCGGCCTGGTGCCGGCGTATCTTCATTTTCATTCAGGGGAAAAGGCACTTTCCCTGATGACGATACACAACCTCGCTTTTCAGGGTGTTTTTCCTCCAGATACCGTAACTCAACTGGGACTACCCGCCGCAAGCTTTGATATTAATGGCATGGAATATTACGGCGGCATGTCCTTCCTCAAGGCAGGGCTATATTATTCCGACCACATCTCTACGGTGAGTCCCACTTACGCCCGGGAAATTCAGAATGCGCCACTTGGTTTTGGTATGCAAGGTTTGCTGGCTTCGCGCCGCGAAGATATCAGTGGAATTCTTAATGGTATCGCCACTGATGAATGGGACCCCCGCACTGATCCGTATTTGGCGCGAAATTATTCAATTGCCAATCTGGCCGCCAAATCCGCTAATAAGAAAGCTTTACAACAATTGCTGGGGCTGGCCGTGGATCCCCAAATTCCGCTATTTGGCACTGTAAGCCGTATCACCTATCAGAAAGGTTGCGACCTTCTGCTGCATATAGCAAAAGAGCTGACCGAAATACCCGCCCAACTGGTGGTGCTAGGCAATGGAGAAGCGATCCTCGAGCGGGAATTGTCGATTCTGGCCAAAAATAATGCCGGAAAAATTGCCGTACGTATCGGCTTTGACGAAAAACTCGCGCACTTGATTGAAGCCGGGGCCGACAGTTTTTTAATGCCTTCACGGTTTGAACCATGCGGGCTGAACCAGATGTATAGCCAACGCTATGGCACCCCTCCGCTGGTGCATGCCACGGGTGGCCTGGTTGACACGGTGGTTGATTGCACACCCGCAACCATGGCTGTGGAAGCGCCAGCGGTTTTCTGTTCGGAGATATGACTTCGGAGAGTTTTCTCGGCGCGATCCGCCGGGTCGCTGCCGCCTACTACGACAAGCCAACATGGCGGCGCTTGCAGAAGAACGGCATGAGCCGGGATTTCAGCTGGCGCTCCAGCGCCGCAGCTTACCGCAAAATCTATCTCTCCCTGCTGTCTTGACCTGCTCCTGCTGTCTTGGTGGCACACCACAATTCGTGACTATTCCCGAAACGGCATCAAAGCCATACCATCATGCCCATTTCAAATGGATGCGTGAGCAAAGGCTGATATGGATAAACACGCACGTAATACTCCAGCTTGCCGCATAAATCGGGAGTGAGATTCAATGCAAACAGGTGTTCGCCCGATTCTTCGACGCCGGTAAATTCAAATCTGAAGTGCTTGAACTCGCCAAGCTTGCTCTTTTTGAGCTGGCGGGAGATCAGCAGCTCGACAATTACATCCTCGGGCTGCAAGCCGTTCAGTGTTACAGCTACTTCAAAATTTAGGGCATCGCCGAAGCTGATGCGCTTCGATGGCGTATCCAGCCGGCGAATTCGGACCCCTCCCCACGCCTTCCTTACAAAGTCTTTCCACGCGGCGGTTTTGGTGGCGCCCTCGAAATCATTCTCCGCATAAACTCTGCCCTGCCTGCTGGCTGGTACATAAAATTTTTCGGTGTATTCACTTACCATGCGCGCGGCGTTGTAACGCGGCAGTAACGATATCATCGAGTTCTTGGCCATCTTTACCCATCCTGACGAGTAACCGGGCTTATCGCGTGTGTAATAGAGCGGGACCACATGGTCCTGCAGCGTTTCGTAAAAATCTTTGCTTTCCTCCCTGTCGCGAAGCGCCGCATCCATATTTTCCGGCCCCGGCTTGATAGCCCAGCCATTTTTCCCGTCATAGCCTTCACCCCACCAGCCATCGAGCACACTTAAATTGAGCGTGCCGTTGATACCTGCTTTCATACCGGAAGTACCGCTTGCTTCCAGTGGATATACCGGGCTGTTGAGCCAGACGTCCACGCCTGCCACCAGCCGCCGGGCAAGGCGCAGATCATAATCTTCGATCAGAAATAGCCGCCCTTCGAATTCGGGCATCCGCGCAACCTGGCTCACCTGACGGATCAGATCCTGCCCCGGAACATCTACCGGGTGCGCCTTGCCCGCGAAAATGATCATGACAGGACGCTCCTGATCGAGCATGATCCTGCGCAACCAGTCGAGATCCTGGAACAGCAGCGTCGCTCGCTTGTAGGTGGCGAAGCGGCGGGCAAAGCCGAGGGTCAGAATACTGGGATTAATCGGATCGATCGATTTAAGCAGCCGGTCCAGATGCGCTTCAGAACCATGGTTCCGCGAATTCTGCGTGGCAAGGCGAGCGCGTATGCCGTAAAACATCTGCGCCTTCAGAGTTTGCCGAACGCTCCAGAACAAATGGTCGGGAATCGAGCTGATACCCGACCAATATTCGGGATCGCATATGCTGTTGCGCCACTCATACCCAAGATACCGGTCAAACAAGTCGGACCATTCCTGGGCTAGAAACGTGGGCACATGCACGCCATTTGTGATGTAACCCATTGGATTTTCTTCCGGCTCGATCTGCGGCCACAGTTCCTTGCAAATACGCGCTGACACATTGCCGTGTATCTTGCTCACTCCATTATGGAAGCGCGAGCCATGTATGGCGAGCGCCGTCATATTGAACTCGTGATTACCCGGCACGCGGCCCAGCCCCATGAACTCTTCGCGGGTAATGCCAAGTTCATGGTAAAACTTCTCGAAATATGTTGCCATCATATCGTCGCTGAATTGGTCATGGCCTGCCGGCACCGCGGTGTGCGTGGTGAATACGGTGCTTGCCGCCACAGCCTCCAGCGCAGTCGCAAAATCCAGTCCCTGCCGCACCAGGGCACGCATGCGTTCCAGCATCATGAATGCGGCATGGCCTTCATTGATGTGCCATATGGTCGGCTTGATCCCCATTTCCTGTAACGCCCGGGCACCACCGACGCCGAGGAGGATTTCCTGCTCGATGCGCATGGTACGGTCGCCACCGTAGAGTTGGTGAGTAATATCCCGGTCATCGGCAGAATTTTCCGGAAGGTCGGTATCCAGCAGATAAAGCACGACATGCCCGATTTTGGCCCTCCATATCTTTGCTTCCACACTGCGCTCGGGTAGCTCCACGGAAATCCGTACTTCCGAACCGTCAGTGCGAAGCACAGGCGCTACCGGCAAGTCTTCAAAATCGGAATCGGTATAAGTGACCCGCTGGTTGCCCTGGTTGTCTATGGTCTGGAAAAAATACCCTTGGCGATACAGCAATCCAACGCCGACCAGGGGCAAGCGCAGGTCGCTCGCGGCTTTGCAATGGTCCCCCGCCAGAATACCGAGACCGCCTGAATAAATGGGAAAGCTCTCGTGGAAACCGAATTCGAAACAAAAGTACGCTACCTGATCATCTGGTTTGAGACCTCTTGCGCCGTCATGCCTCACCGGCTCGGAATGATAGGAATCATAGGCCGAAAGAATGCTGTTGTAATTTGCCAGGAATACCTGGTCCTCGGCTGCCCTCAACAGCAAGGATTCATCCACGCGCTTGAGAAACGCTTTCGGATTATGGCCTACGGCCCCCCACAGGCTGGGATTCAGGCGGGAAAACAACGAGCGCGTCGAGCGATCCCAACTGTACCAGAGGTCATTGGCCAATTCTTCAAGGCGTGCGAGTCTGCGAGGGATTTTGGGGTTGACAGCAACTATGAACGCGGTGCCTGTGGCCATAATAATTTTTTTCCTTGCAGGATTGCGAAAATGTGTTTTATCAGGGAATCTCTGACCAAGTCCCGCGCGGGCGCGACGGTCGCATGGCGGGATCGAACGCGCGGAGGATTTATTCAGAGGTTCCTTAAACCCGGCGAGAAAACCTGATCCCTTATATTCTAATGAAGTGCTCGCGGTAATGCTTCATCTCGGCAATGGAATCGTAAATATCCGAGAGCGCCTCATGCCTGGATTGCTTCACCAGACCTGCAAGCACTTCAGGCTTCCAGCGTTTTGCCAATTCTTTCAGGGTACTCACGTCAAGGTTGCGATAATGAAAGTAAGCTTCCAGCCTCGGCATCCACCTGCCCAGAAAGCGCCGGTCCTGGCAAATGGAGTTGCCGCACATGGGCGATATGCCGGGCGAAATGTGCTCTTGCAGAAACGCGATCATGGATGCTTCAACCTCAGCCTCCACCAATCTGGATAATCTGACCTTTTCTATCAGACCAGATCTCGTGTGAGTAGACGTATTCCAGCCGTCCATCGCATCGATTACAGTGTCTGGCTGGAATACCACCAATACCGGCGCTTCCGCTACCACGTTCAGGTGTGCATCAGTCACTACGAGAGCGACTTCAATGATGCGGTCGTTCTCCGGGCTGAGGCCGCTCATTTCCATATCTATCCAGATGAGGTTATTACTGTCTTGTGCCATAATGGGAATCGCGCCGGATGAATTTTCAATGTGTCATTGTGTCATACCGATACTGGTCCGTCATCTCTCATCCAAGGTCTCGATTCTCTTATTTCAACTCATGCAAACGTTTACAGCCGTTTTTCTTGGCGCCTTATTGCTCACTTTTGCCACGCGGATGTGGCTGTCAGCCCGGCACATCCGCTATGTTCTCGCGCATCGCGAAAGCGTTCCCGAGAGTTTTTCCCCGGAAATCAAGCTGGACGCGCATCGGAAAGCGGCTGACTATACTTGCGCCAAGACCCGCCTGGGCTATGTCAGCACTTTGGTCGAGACGGTGCTTGTGCTGGTATTGACGTTGGGAGGAGGAATAGATGCTCTGTCCGCCTTCTGGTTGACCTGGTTGAGTAACCCCCTGGTTCACGGGGTCGCGCTCGTTCTCAGCACGATATTCCTGATGAGCCTGGTGGAGCTTCCGATACGCTATTACCGAGCGTTTGTTATCGAGGAACAGTTTGGTTTCAATAAGATGACGCCTCGCATGTTCGTGCTCGACCTTGCCAAACGGGCCTTGCTCGGAATTCTTTTTGGGATACCGTTGTTACTCGGCATTTTATGGCTGATGGAAAAGATGGGTTCGCACTGGTGGTTTTACGCATGGCTGGGCTGGATGGGCTTCAACCTGGCTGTTCTGGCCATTTTTCCGGTCTGGATCGCTCCGCTATTCAATAAATTCACGCCGCTCGACGATGCCCCGCTGAAGTCGCGCATCGAGCAACTGATGCGGAAATGCGGCTTCAGGACCAGCGGCTTTTTTGTAATGGATGGCTCGCGCCGGAGCAATCACGGCAATGCTTATTTCACGGGTTTCGGAAATACCAAGCGCATCGTTTTTTTTGACACGCTGCTGGCTCGCCTGGATATAGCGGAAATCGAAGCGGTGCTGGCGCATGAACTGGGACATTTCAAACGACACCACGTAATCAAGCGTATCGCGTGGGCATTCGCCATGAGCCTCTTGTTTTTGTGGTGCCTCGGGTATCTGATGCAGCAGCCCTGGTTTTATCAGGGACTAGGTGCGCATGTTTCAGCCGTACCGTCCACCGCGACGGCTCTATTGTTGTTCTTCCTCGTAATGCCTGCGTTTACGTTCCTGTTACAGCCGGTTGCCAGCCTTTATTCCCGCAGGCATGAGTTCGAGGCCGACGAATATGCCGCCCATAATGCCTCGGCACTGGATCTTATACGCGCGCTGGTCAAACTTTATCAGGACAATGCCGCAACGCTTACTCCCGATCCGCTGCACTCCGCTTTTTATGATTCCCATCCGCCGGCTTCACTGAGGATAGCGCGTCTGCAGGATCTGGCGCGAAATTGATTTTTAAACACCGCAAACCTACCGCAGATTTATCGCAGACTTATCGCTTTCCTACCAATTAGCAGGAGTGCTTATGAATATCACCACTGTCAACGATCTCACCGCAAAAACGTGCCGGCCTTGCGAAGGCGGCACCCCCCCGCTTTCAACTAATGAAGTAACCGAACTGATGCAGCAGCTTGATGGATGGGAATTTCTCGATACCAGGATCGAAAAGGAGTACCACTTCAAGAACTATTATCAGACCATGGCTTTCGTCAATGCTATTGCATGGATCTCACATCGCGAAGATCATCATCCTGACCTGACGGTTGGCTATAACAAATGCCGGGTTGAGTATACGACTCATGCCATCGGCGGGCTGTCTGAGAATGATTTTATTTGCGCGGCGAAAATTGACACCCTGTTCTCAATTTGAGATCCCATCCTCCTTCTGCTGCCTCGTCCACTTCCGGACAAATAATTGCCGCCTTCGGCAGGCATTTTCTTGTAAAAACTGCGGGGGGTCAGGTTCTCCCTTGCGTAATGCGTGGAAAGAAAGGGGGGGTAGCGTGCGGGGATCAGGTGGAAGTTCAGCTTGCAGGATCCGGCCAAGGCGTCATTGAAACTATTCTGCCACGCAGCGCATTATTATACCGCAGCGATGCCTATCGGGAAAAGCTCATCGCCGCCAACGTAACTCAGGTCATTATCGTGGTTGCTGCGATCCCAAGCTTCAGTGAAGAACTCGTAAATCGGTGCCTTGCTGCTGCCGAGAACCAGCATCTCCAGGTGCTGATTTTACTGAATAAAACTGATCTTGCTTACCAAACACGCGCAGCAAGGGCTACGCTTCTTCTCTACCGCGAACTTGGCTATAAATTATTGGAGTTGAGCGCCAAAACTGATGCGTCGCCCTTGCTGCCGCACCTGCTCGGTCAACTGAACGTTTTGGTGGGTCAATCGGGGATGGGAAAATCGACGCTCATCAACACGCTTATTCCCGAGGCGAAGCGCGCCACCGCTGGAATTTCGGTAGCCCTTGACACCGGACGTCATACTACTACACATGCCCGGCTCTATGAACTCGACGAGCGTAGCGGCATCATTGATTCTCCTGGTTTACAGGAATTTGGCCTGCATCAGCTTAATGGCGAGGAGTTGGCGTGGGGGTTTAAGGAATTTCGTCCTTATATAGAGCGGTGCAAATTTTCGGATTGCCGTCATATGCGTGAGCCTGGCTGTGCGCTCATCCAAGCCGTGGATGAGGGAAGAATCAGCAGTCGGCGTCTCGATTTCTACCACAAGCTGTGCGCGACATCCGGGTCCATGCCGCCGGCCTGAGCTTGGCTGGCCGGCGGCAATGAAGAAGTTATCGAATGCCGCTGCTGATTCTAGTTTTGAGCGATACGGAAGTACTACTTCTCGCTCACACCTCGTTGACAGCCGCTTGACGGATATTCACATCCTGAAAGCGGTGTAACGCCAGATTACCAAATAGTTGTGCTTCCTTCTCGGCACGGCGGTCCGTATTTGCATCAGCTTGCGCCTCGAACGTTCGCAGCCATTCGCAATATTCCACCGGCAAACCGTGTTCCACGGCTCCGGCAATAACCAGTGCCTTATACCATTGGTAAGGCCGGAGTACAGCCTCCTTATAACTGGCCACATAGGTTAACGCGGTATGGGTACCCGTCGGAGTAACAACTTGAAGATTTGCTTCGCTATATCCTATTCCCAGCCCTTCCGCTTTACCAAGATTCGATTTTTCCTTGGCATTTATTCTATAAAGCACGCCATAAGCCCGGTCCTTCGGGTTATTGGTTGCTTCGATGTCGCACTTCCCCGAACCATCGCGGCTCACTTTACCGAAGCTGAATCTACGCCCTTCCACATAGCCGATATCTATCGCCACGGCTGAGGGCGCAATACTCTCCTTGATCCTGCGGGAGAACATATTTGCGCCATATGCAAAGTAAAGAAATGTATGAGTCGATTTGTTTAGCATGATTTTTACCAATATAAAAGGTTAAAGAAATTTGGATCTCTGCGCGTTACAGATAGCTAATAAAAATAAAGCCAATCACTTGCTGTACCACATCAGGAAATTGCACCTCGAATACTGGAGAAATTGCACCGCATATAATGGCTACAATTCCCGCGCATCTCCTGTTTTTCTTTTTAAAATCGGTGAGTCCCTGGCTTTTTGCGCTTCGGGCGATGAACTGGTACCCGACACCCGGTATCGCCTCATTGAACCTTTGCTCCGGTCGCTAAAGATTTGCGTCATAGGTGCTACCCGTTATCATTTCGGGAGAATAAGCTCCTTCACACTGCCTGCGATACTGCTCGAATGTCTTCCATGCGCGGCTTCGTTCTTTTGCTTTAGCGGCATTCGCGTTGCGCAGAACCTTGCCGTAGTCACTCCAAGCCTTCCGTTGCGCAAACCGCCGCTTTTTATAATCGGTAACGCTCCAGCTGTCTTTTAGTGCTTCGCGCCGCACTTCCAACGCCTTCCTTGTGGAGGACGACCAAACATTAATCATTTCAGCGAGCGCAGTATCTCGGGCGTCAATGCCATTTTGTATGCACGGCACATCTATTTTTGAAGAGTGTTTAGGCGCCTGATGTTGCGCAAAAACCGGGGACAGGGTCAATACAGTACCCACGAACAGAATTGCCCTGACCACATCAATCATCACGTGCCGTTACGTCCTAAAAATTCAATTTCGTGCTTATGCCGGTAGCGAAGACAGCACTCTTATGTTACGTTCAGTGCAGTCCGATACTTCACATATATTTCACAAATACTTTACATTTATTATACATATTTTGGACGACTTCACAAGTTCTTTACATTAAATACACATATTTTTCACATAATTGGTCAAATTTTTTTATGGCCGAAGAGTTAGCGGCTAGTGCGGGCGAACCAGCAGAATGGAAATTTCAACCGTATGCACCAGCTTCTCCGCGACGGAGCCGATGACCAGCCGCTCCAGGCCGCGTCGGCCTTTTGTTCCTACCACAAGCAAATCGGCTCCCCATCGGGCGGCGGCGTTGGCGATAACCTCCGCAATACTATTCAGGCCGTACTCTCCCACGTCATCCAGCAAGCGGACCTCAACCTCTGCTATTGCGCCTGCTGCCAACCGGGCCTGCTCCAATAGATTCCTGCCCGCCTGCTCATTTTTTTTTCCTTCTTCATCGTCCGCTTTGGCGGCGGCATGAACGATATACAGCTTGGCGCCATCCCTGGAAGCGATGTGCAGAGCCTCCTGCAGGGCGAACGGAGATGCTTCATCATTGCCGATCGCCACCATTACTTTTCTGTACATACCCCACTCCTTATTTATAAATGATCGATCCGGTCATGGGCGGATGCCCGGATGCCCCATTTCCGCCCATGCCACTCGGTAGAATTGCTCAGTCAATCCCGCCGCCGGAAAATTTTTCGAAATACTTTTTAATAATAGTCTTACCCGGAATCTTTCCGGCCTGATGAAAGACAAGGTAATTGACAAGGCCGTGCACTGCCAGAGCGACGATCATGCCTTCGAAGATGCCGATCTTGAAGACCAATAAACCGGTAAGCGTGGCAAGTATCAGCGCGTACTGTCCATAGTGGGCCACATGCCATAATCCCATAATCATTTTCCAACCCGAGAAGATCATGATCGCGGCCAGCGAAAATTTCGGCAGATACTCCAGGTAGTGTGAATTGATTACGAAGAAAAGAATGACGAACCCGACGACGAGATTGGAGAATTTGGTATAGGCGCCGGCCAGTTTGTTGGTGGTACTTTTCGCCAGGCCATCAAGATTGGTCATGCCCCCGAAGAAACTTGAACCCATATTGGCTATCCAGATGGCGAGCAGGCTATTGTTTGTGTTGCATTTACGGCCCAGCGGATCTATTTTTTCGATGGCCGCGTTGCTCATCACCTGCTCTATCACATCGATGGTTGCAAGCATTGCGCAGAACCCCACGAGGTAAACCCAGGTCATAGCGCTTTCTACATGGGGTATCGGTAAAGCAAGCTTAAGCTCCACATCATCCACGTGCAACATGGATACGGGCAGGAATTGCGCTACGATCACGCTCGCCCCGATCAGCAGAAAATAAGGCACGGCAGGTTTCGTATTCTTGAATTTCGAAAACAGATACACAAACATGGCGAAGCCCGCTAGAGATAAGAGTGCCATCTGGATACGCGCGCCGTTCCAGAATGCGTCGGCCGACTCCTGGTCGGCTGGTATTTCATAAGTGAAAGTCAGAAATTTAAGTGCGATTTTGAGGCCCACCCCAGCCAGAAGCCCTTCAACGAGATATGCGGGGACAGCCAGCAAGATGTACCGTTGCCAGTTGTACTTCCACACCACAGCCTGCATGGCGGCGGTCAGGAAAATGACAAATGCCATATTTTCCATGCCAAAGCTGTGAACACCCAGGGCCAGGGCAGGCGCCAGGCCGGCAGCCACCCCCGGCACCCCGATGTAGTTGCCCGGCCGGATGAAAGCATTAATCCATCCGATGAAACAGGCAAAAACCACTGTCGCCAGCGCCACTTTGATAGGATATTCCGACATCATGGCAATGCCCGTTGATAGAGGTATTGCCATGGCCCCGCATATAATCCCCGCCTGCAGATCGCGGGCAAGATACTTTGCCTGGAACCCGGCCGATCCAGGCGCGACGACTTTCGCCACCGCTTCGCCGGATCCGTGTTCATCCGTGGGCAGCGGCTTATCTGACGTATATGAACTCATACCTATCTTCCTTCTAAAATTTGATAAAAATAAGATTTATGAGGAACGCCCTGTAGGCAACATTTCGGGTGATGCCTTCGTCCTCTGTTCGCTTCCGCCGCACGGCAGGAACGCCGATTAACCAAACGCGACCTCAAACTCCCCCTAAAAAACTTATCCCCGACCACTAGGGGTGAGAACCGTGCAACAGCCTGGGCAACCGCTTTCAACGCCGATTTGGGGTGCGCTCATCAATAATTTCCATGCGGTCTTTAAAGACGGCGCTAACATAACATTGGATATGTGAAAAATATGTGTAGGAAATGTCATTTATTTGTGAAGTAATTAATTGTGTCTTCACATTTGGTTTGTTAAATATTTTCTTAAAGATTCATTTATTATGATAAATAATATATTTAACAGTATGTTAAGTGTTATTTATGCCCATTTTTAAAATCTAAATTTAGGATTATGTCGGCATCCTTTCCATGACTAATGTCAATTTTATGTTAACTCTCGATTTCTGCGGTTGAATCAGTTAATTACAGAAATAGTTTGGCTCACTGAAGAGTGCTAAGCAAAATGAGGAAGAAACCGGAGTATGAACCTCGGAATATCTGAACCCGAGCCCAGGCGATTGGTCGCTCGGGATCGGGCGATCTTCGGCTCAAAAAGAAGGGAAAGAGAAAAAAGGGCGAGGACAACTATAATTTTGCCGCGCCCTTGATTGAGGCGGCATGAAGCGGGGTATTGACGGTTATCAACCAGTAACTAACGTTGCAACCGATTAAACATGGAAATGAAGGGGTTATTAATGTCTTTATTAATGGTTACTTCGGCTGATACCATCTGTTTTAGCGTTAAGCGTGAAAGATGCTTTGGCCGAACGGATGGGTCAGGTTTTGCCAGGCATTGGAACGTGCCCGGCATATTGTTTTTTTTGCTTTAAATTATTTTTTTTGGCCCATTCTTTCCCATGCTTGCGTCACCATCGCATCCGTTTTAGGATGCTGGGCAAGTTTCGATAAGCCGTGGCGCCGAAGCAATTGATAAACGGTTGATGTTGACACCTGTCTTCCCACCCGGCGCTCAAGCTCGGCTTTTAACTGGGGTATAGGAAGAATACCTGTATCCCTTGCTTCGCTGACAAAAGGGGCAAGAAACGTTACCTCTTCGTCGAGGCTCATCCGGGCGTGATTCCTAAGGCCCTTTTTTGTTTTTACCTGTTCAGCACCTATTTCAATACGCTGGAACCGTGTCCGCAATTTACCGGTGCGGCTTTTCGACAATCCGATGACTACGGCGGTCTGCTCCAGCGATAGCCCAAACTCCAACGGAAGCAGCAATGCCTGAGCGGCGCGCAAGGCATCAACCGTTTTCGCTGATGCAATTCTTTCCTTAGCGGTCTCTACAAATTCTCGTCCCGTCGCAGGTCTTGCCATTTGTATGCTCGTATTATCCAAGTTTAAGTAAATATGAATAAAATACCTTAGTGCCGGTCCTGGCTCCCATTTCTCCGTATTTCGCTACGTCCGAGGCCAAGTGACGAGGAGGTGCACTCGAACTTCAACGCGCGATATGGTCAGTCCGCGGATAAGCAGCCGTGCAAGAAAATCGGCTAAACCAGATAACAGCGCATGATATGACATGCAGTCTGCTCACCCGCGGGAGCTTCGGATAAAAATGGAGTGCGATCAGTACGATACTGCCGGTCCTATTACCCATTGGCAATCCGAAACCAGGCACATTCCGCCAAAGTCTTTTAACCGGGGCCGAAGCGCCGTGATGACTCTCTCCGCCTGCTTCTCCTCGCATGCCAGAATCACTACGGCGTTTTTTTCATCCAGGGCATAGTCGTCTGGAAGCCGTTCGCCGCGAGACCCCAGGCCGCCGGCATGTTTCATGAACGTATACCCACGCACACCTGCCGACCGGCATAACCCGAGCAAATCCCCCAACGCTTCTTCTTCGATGACGATTTCGATCCGTTTCATTGCTATTAAAGTATCCGGTCTCATAATCATGGCTTTCCTCTCAAAAATACTTATACGGTAGTCGGAATCTGAATCTTTCGAACCGATGAGCGGCATTCGAAAGATTCAGTAAGCTAATATCATCCACTGAATAACCAGCAGCGCCCGGTTCTTATCACTGTCCCGCCAGATACTGGGCAGCCGCGTAATAGCTAGGAATGCCGATCACTACGTTGAACGGGAAGGTACACCCGAGCGACAGAGTCAGGTAAAAAGAGGGATTGGCCTCGGGTATCGCAAGGCGCATCGCTGGCGGCACCGCGATATAGGAGCAGCTTGCGGCGAGCACGGTCACCAGCGTGACACCGCCTACCGAATATCCCAGGTAGTAATGACCTAACAGGAGCCCGAAAAACGCACCTATCAATGGCATCACTATTCCGAAACCGACCAGGAAAACACCCACCTGTCTTGAATTCCGACAGTCTTTTCCCGGCTTCCATGCCCATATCGGCCAGGAATATGCATAAGGCGCCCATAAAAATCGTTTCAAAGAACGGCTCGATCTTTTTGTAGCTCGTGTCCGACACCGCTGCACCAATCGCCATGGAGCCAAACAGAAGCAGAATACTGCCATTGGTAAAAGCCTCGATCATCAGGTGCTTCATCATTCCCTTTTCGCCCTTTTGCGCCCCCCCCATGATTTTCCGGGAATAGCCGGCCAGCACCAGACCGATCATGATTGCGGGTGATTCCATGATCGCCAGCATGATGACGGGATAAGCCTCGTAGGTCACACCGATACCCCCGAGGAATGCCACCGCTGTCATGTAAGTACCCGCGCTCACAGACCCGTAATGCGCTGAAATGGCCGCGGCATTGAGGGGATCGATTTTTCCGATGGCTCGCAAGATAATGTAAGCAATGATAGGCAGGCCAATGCCAAACGCTAGTGCCGCCCACACGGCGGGAAGAGCATCGCCCATGTTTGACGTGGATAATGCCTTGCCGCCATGCAAACCGATGCCAATCAGCAAGTAGATAACAATCATCTTGTGCATATCAGGCGGGAATTTGAGATCCGACTTGATTATGCACGCGAACATTCCAAGGGCGAAAAAGAGTATCGCCGGTACGAGAAGACTTGAAATTGACATTTTATACCCCTCTTATAACAAAAATAGTTAAGTTGGACTTCACGACGGCCCGTCTAAGGAATGCATCAAGGGGGGGCGGGTGAACCGGAATCAAGAACGATAATCGGGCAGCCATGAACATATCGAAAAATCCATTAACTGTGGAGATAGAACTGGGGACATTCGGTTTTCCCAGGATCAACCAAGCACCGCAGAAAGTTTTTTACAGCGCAGCCCGGAATGAAGCCTGTCGCGGATTTCATCCCTACCCGAGATTTTTTTCTCTTCTCTCCCCAGGAACAAATAAATGTTCGTCATATATCTCTCCGATGATAATGAAAATTGCGAAACGAAAACCGGAATTAATAACAACCGGCGACACAGCAGAACAGCTGATCCGCATACCGGGCGTTTTATGTCTATTTTTTATAAACCGCTCAGCTTTTGGACCGGTACGGCTTTTCCATGGTTTCGATCCTGATCAGTCTGAAATTAAATCTCCTATACAAGCTGTCTTTTAAAAAATTTTTTATTAATCTTTTGAAAAGATTGATATTTATTCGTTCTCGTAAGGGCCCATTTCGTTATAAAGGATGCGAATTACGGGTTGGAAAGCAAATTAACATACAGTATGTGAAGAAAACATTTTATATCTGTGATAAATTTGTGAAAGCCGTGGAGTAATCTTGCGAAATCAAAAAAAATTGCACTTCCCTGCCAAATCCACCACACTGTTAGCGTTTTATTTATCTATACTACGTATACGAATATGACCAAGAACTAACGGCCAAAAAAAAGAGAGGTTTTTTTACAACCATAAAAATGGGAATCCTAAGCGCAATTCTCTGGACGCCGGCGATAGGTGCTTTCCTGCTGGCACTGATCCCCGACCGTGATCAAGAGTTCACCCGCGCTCTCGGCAGATTCTTCGCCGGCATCACTGTTTTACTCACCTGCTACCTGCTTTTCAGCTATGACCAGCGCGACGCCGGGCTGCAGTTCAACGAATATTTCGCGATCAATCCAAAGGTCGGTAGCGCGTATGCTTTGGGTGTTGATGGTCTATCCCTTCCCATGGTGGCATTGGCCACGCTGCTCACTTCAATAGCGCTCCTCGCCTCCTCCAGCATCAGCATCAGTGTCAGGGGCTATCACATCAGCATACTGCTGACAGAATTTGGCATGCTGGGCGTGTTTCTCGCCCAGGACTGGTCTCTCTTCTATATCTTTTGGGAAGCGACGTTGATTCCCATGTTTTTTCTCATAGACCGCTGGGGTGGGCAACGCCGCCAGACGGCAAGCCTCAATTTCGTGCTGTATACGATGGGTGGCTCGGTTTTCATGCTGGTCAGCCTGATTGCCGTCTATCAGTATGTCCCGGAGCATGTATCGCTGATGAGCGCCATGAGCCGCGTATCCGAAACCATGCCCAAGGATCAGCAGGTTTGGGCGTTTTTGGGTTTCCTGATTGGCTTTGGTGTCAAGATGCCGATCTTCCCGCTCCATGGCTGGCTGCCGCTTGCCCATGTAGAGGCGCCGAGTCCGGTCAGTATACTTTTGTCGGGCATTCTGCTGAAAATGGGAGCTTATGGTCTTCTGCGGGTAGTGGTTCTCCTGCCAGCAGCGGCTCTTGCCTTGCAATGGCTGCTCGTGTTCCTCGCACTGTTCGGCATGATCTACGGAGGCTTGCTCGCCTGGCGGCAAAGCGATCTTAAAGCCATGGTCGCGTATTCCTCCATCAGCCACATGGGGATTGTGCTGTTGGGCATTTCAACCCTGAACGAAACCGGCATTACCGGCGCGGTCCTGCAGATGAGCGCGCACGGATTGATCGCGGGGGCGCTGTTTCTGGTGGTAGGTCTGCTGTACGAACGCACGCACACGCGCAACATACAGGACTATAGCTCGCTGGTTCAGGTTATGCCGCGTTTCGCTTTTTTTACCACGATTACATTATTAGCTGCGATGGGCATGCCCGGCACGGTCGGGGCGGTGGCTGAGTTACACGCAATGGTGGGTGGCTTCAGGCAATGGGGCGGCTTGATGGTATTTTTCAGCCTGGCTATTCTGATTAGTACCGCTTACGCGATCCGTACCATTGGGCTGCTATTTACCGGGCCCGTCAAGCCGCAAATGAAACAAATTGAAGATTTACGACCGCCTGAGCTGCTCGCACTGGGTGTTCTGGTCGGCGGCATTGTGTTATTCGGCCTGCTGCCCGCGTCGCTGGTTGATCTATCCGCAGCGACCACTTCACATATGAACAGCCTGATTAGGTTAAGAATTCTGGGAGGTTAGCGATGCACGACGCACATGTAGCATCCGATCATCAGGTTACCGGTTTACGCGAGCAAATCGAGAAAACGCTGAACCATCTGGACCATGTCCTGCCTGGCCAGGCGCCGATCCTTGATTTTGTGCATCACAATACGTTGCATGGCTTTCAGCATCTACCGTTCGAGGAAGCTTTGGCTGCGTTTGAAAAATTGACCGGCATTTCCGGTTATCTTTCAGAAACACAAAACCGTGCTTTTTACAGTCAGGGGCGTATTGATGACAGCGACATTTCCGCGGCGCTCGTGCATGACCCGGCTCTGCAAGCGGAACAAGTGGTCTGCAAAATAAGGGACAGGACCATCGTTCGCGGCGATATATATCGCATTGCATTATTGTTCGATCTGCAATCCTTAAGCCCCAGCCAGTTGAACTGGCAAATAGAAGAATTGAATGCTCTGAACTCCGTGCAGGCCGATGTGCCGGAACAAATCCGCAATCAAGTGCTTGCCATCAGCGATACTTCCGAAAACATTGTCAGGAAGCTGTGGGAAGGCATTCTGGAAAAGCTTGGAATGAAACAGGCCGGGCTGCATCCCGAGAATTTGCTCGATTTATCGCTGGAGCAGGCTGAGGAATGGCTGGAGCACGTGCATGAAAGAAACCACGGGGCCTCGGTTCATCAGCAAATGCAACAGCAGGCGCTCAAGGCGCTGGATGATTTGCTCGGCCAATTGGGGGATGGCATAACGTTGCGCGGGTTCATCCTGGCATTGAGCGGAACAGATGTTCTTGACTCCATTCGCCCGCAATTGATACGCATTTGCGCGTCATGCATGGATGAAGGAATCGCGGCATGGCAGATGCCTGAGCGCAGCCAACTGGGGTTTTACGGCGCCTGGCGAGCAGTCGTTCAGTATGACGCGGACCCTTTCCTGCACGAGCTGCCCGATTGGCAGGAGATCGTCGCGGAGCTGCCGGCCGATGCCATGGATGCCATCATTTTACAATTGACCCGGCTGGAAATACCGCAAACGATATGGGAAGGATATCTCCGCCGTTTGGCGCTCGAATTGCCCGGCTGGTCAGGGCTGATCAACTGGCGTCAACATCACCCGAATTATTTTGCCGTTGAAGATGCCAGGCCCAACCTCGCCGATTACCTGGCAATCCGGTTAACGCTGGACCGGTTCTGGCTAAACCGGGTTTGCCGTGAGAATTGGCGCATCGAAGCCAGGTTGGACGCGCTGCAGACCTATTTTCGTAAAAACCTCTCGGAATTCCTGGTGCGCAGCCAGTTATATAAGAGGAATTTACCGGAATATCTTACCGAGAGAGTAGAGTCTCTGATCATGCTTGCGGGTTCGGAGCGGCACGAGCGTGCCGACTGGCAGCGGCTCGCCGACCTGATCCAGACCTGGCAATTCAGTCCGCTGGCTGAACAGCAAGACAACCGGCACACCATTTATAGTAGTGGCTGGCGGCTGTTTCGTTTATGCCAGCACCTGGGGCTGAATGCTTCAGACGTTCAGGAGCTGGAAAAAAGGGATTTTCTGCAAATGGTGGCGCTGCTGGATCAATTTTCGGCGACGGAACGCGGCAAAGTCTGGCTGTATGCTTATGAGCGGCATTATCGCGAAGCTTTTTTTCAGGCCTTACGCGCTAACCATAATCAGGGAACCTGGGCTCGACGCGATACCCGTCCTGACTCGCAAATTGTTTTCTGTATAGACGATCGCGAGGAGGGATTTCGCCGGCATCTGGAAGAGCTGAATCCTGCCATTGAAACGCTCGGGGCCGCGGGTTTTTTTGGCGTACCGATGAACTACAAAGGTCTGGATGATACCAAGGTGACGCCGTTGTGCCCCATAGTCGTCACACCGGCCCATGAGGTACAGGAGATACCCAAGCCACAAAGCGGCGAAATGTTTATTCGACATAATGGCGGGCGCAAACTGGTGCGGCGTGCGGCTAATCTGATGCACCAGAGCCTGCGCCGGAACCTGTTGCTTTCCCAACCCGTCATCGATGCAATTGCACCGTTCACCCTGGCTGGATTATTGGCGAAAACGCTGTTGCCCAAACGCCAGCAAGCTCTTTTAGCGAGCATTCGCCAGAGCGTTTCCCCCCCCGTGGATACCCATCTGATGTTTACGTCAACGGACACTACAACCCTTGCTACGCCAGAGCATCCCAAGCTGGGTTTCACGGACAAGGAACAGGCCGACCGGGTTGCCGGTTTCCTGCGCAATGCCGGCCTGACCTACGGCTTCTCGGAAATAGTGGTATTGATGGGGCACGGCTCCATCAGCCAGAATAATCCTCATCTTGCGGCATACGATTGCGGGGCCTGCAGCGGCCGCCACGGCGGGCCGAATGCGAGATTGTTCGCGGCAATGGCCAACCGGCCGGAAATACGCAAACTGGTGGCCGAACGCGGCATCAGTATTCCGTCTGATACCTGGTTTATCGGAGCGGAACATAACACCTGCAATGAGGAAATCATCTGGTATGACCTGGGCGATGTTCCAGCGGAACGAAAAGCGGCGTTCACCAAATTAACAGGCGAACTGCGTCATGCACAGCAAATGTCAGCGCATGAGCGCTGCCGCCGGCTGGCGTCGGCGCCACGTAATCCTACTCCGCAGAGAGCTTTGAAACACATCGAGGAGCGCGCGACCGATTTTTCGCAGGCCAGACCTGAACTGGGGCATGCCACTAATGCAGCGGCAGTGGTCGGACGCAGGTCCATAACCCAGGGCGCATTCTTTGATCGCCGCGTTTTTCTAATTTCGTATGATCCAACACAAGATCCGGAAGGGAAAATCGTGGAAGGTATCCTCCTGGCCGTCGGACCTGTGGGGGCCGGCATTAACCTGGAGTATTATTTTTCTACCGTTAACAACGAACGTTTTGGATGCGGTACAAAAGTACCGCATAACGTCGTCGGAATGTTCGCGGTCATGGAAGGCGCGTCCAGCGATCTGCGTACCGGCCTGCCGCGGCAGATGATCGAAATTCATGAGGCGGTGCGCCTGCAGGTTCTTGTGGAAGCAAAAACATCAATCCTGGAGCAAATCTATGCCCGTCAGGAAAGTTTGCGGGAATTGATAGCTGGAGGATGGATATTGCTCAGCGCCAAGGATCCCGATACCGGCGATTTATTTATTTTCGAACGCGGGATCGGGTTTGTTCCCTGGCAAGCCGAAGCAACAGAATTACCGGTGTACAAAAAATCTCCGGATTACTACAGAAGCCAAACCCTGCCGTTGCCGCCCGCGTTGATAAGGCAGCCCGAACTGGAGAGTGCTTGACACAGTGGACATCCTCGCCGTTTTCATTCCTTTGTTTCCCGCGATCGCCGCAGCCGTTATTGGAATCGGCCATCTATCCGGAATTCTCGACGGTGAGGCCGGAGAGACCACGACAGCGGCTATCGCGAGCTGGGCGATTGCGCTGTCTTGCCTGTTGGCCCTGGCTCTGCTCGGCGGCGATTTATTGGGTAAAAACACCGGCTCATTCGGCGTCGGTCAATGGCTGGTCAGTGGCACGCTGACCGTTCACATCAACTTTATAACCACTGGCTTCAGCACGGTGTTGGCAGTGCTCTTTGCCATCCTGTTATTTATCATAATCCGGTTTTCGATTAACTATCTGCATAGAGAAGCGGGTTTTCACCGCTTCTTTTTCTTATTGAGCCTTTACGCTTCCGCAATGCTCTTACTGGTGCTATCGGATAACGCCGTGGGAACTTTCATCGGCTGGGAAATTGCCGGGCTGTGCTCCTATCTATTGATCGCCTATGCTTATGACCGTCCGGTTGCCGCCTATAATGCAACGCGCGTATTCGTTACGGTACGTGCCGGCGATATCGGCTTCATTCTGGGCATAGGACTGAGCTATGCCTGGACCGGAACTGTGGATTGGACTCAGCTCAACACTTTGTCAACACAACTATCGAGCGGACAGGCCAGCGCAATTGCGCTCTGTTTCGCCATTGCGGCATTTGCAAAATCGGCACAGCTACCTTTTGCCCCATGGCTGGCGCGCGCGGCTGAAGGCCCCACGCCATCCAGCGCGGGGTTTTACGGCGCGATCATGGTTCATTCCGGCGTTTATCTCATGATTCTCTTGCAACCGATTCTTGAGCGTGCGCCGCTTGTCATGGCTCTGATCGCGGTAGTGGGCCTGTTGACAGCTGTGTATGGATTTGCCGTCGGACTAACCCAGACCGATGTGAAAAGTTCGCTATTTTTTGCGACAACCGGGCAACTGGGTCTGATGTTTCTCGAATGCGGACTGGGGTTTTGGCAACTGGCGAGCTGGCATTTATGTGCTCACGCCACTGTACGCGGTTATCAGGTGTTAACCGCGCCGTCCCTCATGCATCATATCCTGGGCAATCCAATCAGGCCGGTCAGCCGCGAAATTTCGGGGGTGCGTTGGGCGTATGCGGCATCCTTGCATCGGTTCTGGATTGATCAGATCACCGACTGGGCTCTGGTAAAGCCGGTACAGAAACTGGCTCATGACCTGGCGTATTTTGATGACCATATCGTCGACCGCGCCATGGGAATCCCACTTCCCTCCCAGCGGTCGATATCGACGCTGGCGCAACTGGAAAAGCGAAAAATTGCCAAACGCCAATCCTTGTACGCGTCTTTAGGGGTGCTAGGCGCCATGGCGCAACCGCAGAAGCGGAAAACCGTTGCACAACAGGATACCCGTAGCGAGGACTTTGCCCGAGGCAGCGGATTTGCCGGAAATCTTACCCAGCGGATTACCGCCATATTGTATTGGTTCGAAGATCGGCTTGTCATACGAGGAATTGGCGAAGACATGATCCGGTATGGTCAGCGGCTTGGGCTTGCCGCCAATAAAATCGAACAGTTGCTGCTCAACCCCGGCTATCTCGCGCTGTTCGTTCTAACAATATTATTGGTCGCGCTCTAAGGACGCAATGGTCACCAACGTCATTTTTTGGTCTGAGTCGCTAGCGTTTCCACTGTTGTCGACATTAGTTCTCGTTCCTTTGGCGGCTATGGTCGCGGTCCTGCTAACGCGCGCCTCCCTGGGCATCGCCATAGGCTTCGGCTTTGCCGGAACGCTGCTTAATTTATTTTTAAGCTTTTATTTATTATCCGTGTTTGACCCGGAGGCGGGCGGCATTCAACTGGCTGAGCAGGAGCGTTTTTTTGGTTTCACCTATTACAGCGTCGGTGTTGATGGATTGAATATTCTGTTCATTCCACTTACGGCAATTCTCGCTCTACTGATTCTCGTCTATAAAGCCATTACGCAGCGTACCTTTGACTGGAAGTTCATAGCCTTGCTGCTTGGCTATGAGGCCATCCTGATAGGCGCTTTTTCTGCACTGAACGTCATCCAGTTCTGGTTCTGGAGCCTGCTGGAATTGCTTCCAGTCATTCTATTGACGATCCAGGGCGGTACCGGGCAAAGAAAACGATGGATGATTACCCGTTTGGTCCAGTACTGGGGCTGGGGCTTGCTGATGACCCTGGCGGGCTTCCTGCTGCTCGGTTTCGGATTGATGAATTCGGGTCAGGACCTGAGCTTCGAATGGCTTACTCTGAAACAAAACAAAGCGCTTTTGCAGAACCAGACATTAATTTTTATTCTCCTGTTTTGCGGCTTTGCCATTCGCACGCCCCTGTTTCCTTTTCACGGCTGGTTGCCGATATTGGCTGAGCAGAGCGCCGTGGCCAGCGTTACTATTTTCCTGGTGGGTTTAAAACTGGGCGTCTATGCAATGGCCCGTTTTCTCCTGCCGGTGCTTACAGAGGTTGCCGAACAATGGGCCGGATTCGTGGTGACGCTGGGCCTGATTGCCATTTTTTATGGCGCGCTGCTGGCGTTGATGCAAATCAATATTCGCCGGTTGTTGGCTTTTTCCGTCATCAGCCACGCGGGGATGCTGGTCATCGGGATTTTCTGTTTCAACGAGCATGGATTGAATGGCGGCATCTTTCTATCATTGGCATGGGGTCTGGCCTCAGCGGGTATGCTGTTCAGCATCGGCCTGGTTTACGAGCGCACCCACACCGCGTTTACCCCACGGCTTGGCGGCCTTTTCGATACGAATGTCAGCATCGCGCTGCTTTTCTTTATTGCCGCGCTGAGTACCATGGTCATGCCTGGAACACCAGGATTTGATGCGGCGCACCTGCTGATCGAAGGCACCATCGAAGAATATGGCTGGTTGGTTGCCATCGCCATTCTGGTGGGAAACGTGCTGGCAGCCGCCTTCCTGCTGCTAGCATTCCAGCAGATATTCATGACTGCTTCCAAGCGCGCCATAGTGCCCCGCAGAAGTGAACGCTACATGGTCAAAATGGAACCGGTCATCACCATTACAATCTGCTGGCTGCTTATCGGAACCGGGTTCAATACGGAGCCGTGGTTAAACTATATCGAAAGGGATCCGACCGGGATGAGCGCCTATTATCACAAGAGCAAAAAGGATCATCCAGGCGGCATGCCACATCAATCAACGGATGACGGCGCTGCGATGGATGGCCAGCATGACTGAAGGAAATTTTCCGATACTAAGTCTTGTCATACTGCTGCCTTTGCTGGGTGGCATTGCAACCGGCTTTACGCGCAACATCAACGCGGCTAAAAAGGTTGCCTTATTGATTGCCGGTATGGAACTGGTCGCGACACTGGTAGTGGTCCAATGGTTTGATGCCACCCATGGCGATAGCTTCCAGCTCGTTGAGCAGCATGCCTGGATACCAAGCCTGAACATTCAGTTTCTGATCGGTATCGATGGCATTTCGGTATTGTTTTTACCAATGTCGGCGTTGTTGACGTTGGTCGCGCTCGTTGCCTCATGGAATTCCGTGCAGCATCTGACTCGTTTCCATTTTGCCCTTCTCCTGGTAATGGAAGGTGCCACCATGGGCGTGTTCGTGGCGCTGGACATGATGCTGTTCTTCCTGTTCTGGGAGTTGATACTGCCGCCTATTTTCTTTCTGATCAGCTTATGGGGCGGCGGCCCCGAGCGGCGTGGCGCAGGGATGAAGTATATGCTGTATATGCTGTTCAGCGGGGTGCCGTTATTATTTGCGTTCACCATGCTGGGCGTCAATCATGCCATGCAAACCGGTGGCGGCATTCCGCTGAATCTATCTTTCAGCTTTCCCGTCCTGTTAAATACCGAAATATCGAATGACTTGCAAGCTATTATCTTTCTCTTGCTGCTCACGGGCTTCGCAGTCAAAGCGCCATTAGTGCCATTTCATACCTGGCTGCCGACCACCGCGGTGGAGGCGCCGACGCAACTGACGGCATTATTGGTTGGCCTGAAATTGGGCGCATTTGGCATATTGCGTTTCGCCATGCCGCTCACGCCGCATGCTTCGGTAGAATATGCCTGGGTACTGGGTATACTGGGAGGTATTACTTTTATCTACGCGGCAATGATCGCGCTGCAGCAGACCAACTTGCGGCGGCTATTGGCCTACGCGAGTATCAGCCACGTTGGCCTGGTGATAGTAGGCATTGCCACTCTAAACATGCAAGGGATTCAGGGCGCGATTTTTCAGTTGCTTAATTTCACCCTGATTGCAAGCTGCCTGATGCTGATCGCAGGTTTTATACAGCACCGCCTCGGCAGCACGGAACTCATTCATCTGGGCGGTTTAGCGCGAGTAACGCCTCGCCTGACCACTTTTTTCTTTATATTTGCGCTGGCAAGCATGGGAGTTCCAGGTACCAGCGGATTTCCAGCGGAATTACTATTGATTATCGGTGCGCTCAATGCGCATCCCGGGTTGGGTATTGCCGCGCTATTGGGCGCGATACTGGGGGCGGCCTATATGTTGTCGTTTATCCGCCGCGCATTTTTTGGGCCCGTCGTTCATGTCAGGTTAAGCCAAATGCAGGATTTGCGCTCTCGTGAATTCGGCCTGCTGTGCGTACCCGCATTGTTCGTATTATTCTTTGGATTCTTTCCCGACCTGGTTCTGGATATCAGCAAGATCGCTGCTGAGTCATGGCTACACCGGTTGATCAGTTAGCCGCATCTTATCTTATGTGCCAGACCCGGAATTCCAGGCTCGCAGGAAGCCATGCCGAGCTTCCGTGAAAGACTTCTGCGGGGCCGTGACATTCTGTAACATATCCCGTTCGGCTCCGGCCCCTCAGTCCAACCTGTTTCTGCTAGAACGAGGCTGCGATGTCGCCGCGATCGTTCTCAGCCACATCTTCCCTGATTGTCTCGAGTGTCCGCGAGTGCCAGTCGAGCACCGCGGTACGGATGTACATCTTCTCAGCCAATTCAGGACGCTCGTTGCGTATTACCTCTGCCGCGAAACGAGCCAGGAAAATGGACTTCAATTCGGCACGCGCCCGGTCTATGCCAACCTCGGTATAAGGAACCGAGGCGAGAAGCAGGAAACCGTCATCGGGGATACGTCCGGTACGCATGTTGGCCTCAATTATGCCGGCGGCCTTGCCGATCGGTACGTCGAGATTCGGGCTGTACGGCCCGATGATCAAAGCCAGGTTGGGCGTGTGCAGGAAGTCGAAGCCGCGGCCCACACAGATCATCCACTCCCGATGCTCGATATCCAGAAGCCGCTCATGACGCGCAGCCTGTTCGCGCACGCGCGTAATGGTATCGAGATTGCCATACAGCAATGGCAGCAGGTCGGCGCGCATCTGAGCAGGCATATCAGGCAGCAGCGCGGCAAGACGCGGTTCCAGTGTCGCTCTCTCTTCCGGCTTGACCAATGACATGTCGAGTTTCTCGCCATTGGAACCATGAACGATAATCGTGTCCTCGTCGGTTTCGATGCCGCAAATCAGAGGATAGATGGTAGCGTGTTCCGCCCCGAAGATTTGCTGCATCTGACGCCGGATGACCTGCGTATGAGCGTACGCCGCCTCGGTATCGTAGTTGAAACCCGCGCATCCACGATGAGGATCGCCCTTGGAAAAATGATAAGTCACCAGGAATAACACCCGTCGACCGGCACTTACCCACCCTTGCACATGGTGGGAAAGCACTTCGCCCAGATACGGCCACCCAAGATCGAACGCGCCGCCAAGGTTGCGAAATGGCATGAGGATACCAGGCGGGGTATTCGTCATTACTGGGAGGTTAATACGGCCGTCCATGCACTTCAGTACCGCAATGGCAGTAGGATGTTCGGCAAGATAGCGCTTACGCGCCAGCCATGCGTCCGGCCCTCGAAACGTAGCACCATGACGGTCAGCGAGATTGAATAGCCAGTCTATGCGCTTCTCTATGGGTAAGCGAGTTACATTAGTGTACATTTATCGGCTCCGATTGTTTGCAAGGGAAGTTAAGACAAGGAAATACTATCACAGGAATTGTGAAGAATTGGTTAAGGCTACAGCCTGGGAAGCGGGAAACGTAATATGAAAAGTAGCGCCTTTTCCCGGGGTGCTCTCAACGTCAATAATCCACCCATAGTGATCGCAGATGCGCTTGACGATGGCCAGGCCGATACCCAGACCTTCGCCCTGTGTTGAACCCCGGAAGAAGCGTTCGTACAGGAGAGGCATATAAAAGGGCTCGATGCCTATGCCGGAATCGGAAATCGAGAGACGGCTCTGGCTGAAATTTACGCGGATGAAGCCACGTTCGGTATACTGGACCGCGTTGCGGAGCAGATTCACAAGCGCTGTGTGCAGCGCCTGGCGGTTCAGCGTGAGAACGGCCTTCGGCTCTATCGCAACCTCGAAATTGAGGCGCTTGCGATAAATCTCGGAACATACGGGTTCCACTGCCTCGTAGACACACTCAGCAAGAGCGACGGGCTCCATGATGCCCAGCGCCTGCTCGCGGGCGAGAAAAAGCAAAGCCTGCAATTGCTCACCCATGCGCGTCGCGGCCGCCTCGATCATTCCGATGCGAACGCGCGCCCTCTCCGAGATAGTGCGCTCGGTAGCCAGAAGCTCGCAACTCGTCAGTATCGTTGTAATAGGCGTTCGCAGTTCATGACTGACATTAGCGGTAAACTCCTGTTCACGCCGCAGCATGCGGGTAATGCGATTCTGATAATCATCCAGCGCATGCGCAAGCTGTGCCACTTCCTCATCCTGGCCGGGCTGGATCATTGTTGCGCCCTGCCCATCGCCCGGCGCGAGATGCCTTACACGCTCGGCGAGGTCGGTAACCTGTTTGACAAGCACACCCGCAAGCAGATACCCCACCACAAGCGCAACACCAACCACCGAAAGGAGCGACAAAACGATGAGAAGCCGGAGTTCCTGCTGGCGCTGATCGTGGAGCCCGATTTCATAGGCAACGATAAATTTGACGCCATCAATGTGTCTGACCGCGACCCTGATCTCCTCGGGCCCTCGGAATACCTTGTGACGCCTGTAATTGAGCCCCTGCAAATACGGCGGCAGACGTGATTCCTCCGAAGGATCATGAATGATGTATTTTTCGAGGTGGGAGCCCACCTGCGGCACAAAATTGTGACTCTCGCGATAGCGCTGGAGCAGATAATCCATCTCGGTCTGCATGATCTGCTCGATATGCGCCTCTTCGATATCGTCTGAAGCGATATACAGGCTGATACTAAGGGTTCCAACGACAACTATGCAGAAGATTGCGAACGCCAGCGCAACACGGAGGCGAAGACCGCGCTTAAGCCCTGGCACGAGAAATCAGACGGTAACCGAGTCCGTGAACTGTCTCAATGGGATCGTAGCCACCGGCCCGGCTCAGTGCACGTCGCAATTCGTGCATATGGCTGCGCAATGTGTCACTTGTTCCCTGCGCATCCCCCCAGACCTCCGATTCGAGTTCCCTTCGGCTGAATACGCGGCCTGGCTCGCCCATCATGAGAGCGAGCAGGCGGATACATTTGGGCGGCAGCTTGACACCCTTACCCACAAAGTGTATCGACAGAGTTTTAGGATCGAACGTTAGATCCTCTGTTTCCAGCATGCGGCTGGTGACCTTGCCTCCGTGCCGCTTATGCATCGCAACCAGGCGCGCTTCGACTTCTTTCAATGCAAAAGGCTTGATTAGATAATCATCGGCTCCGCAATCAAACCCCTTCAGCTTGTCATCCAGCGTATCGCGCGCCGTCAGCATGAGCACCGGTGTATCGAGATTCGCCTCCTGGCGGAGTTTGCGGCACAGCGTGATACCGTCCATGCCCGGCAGACTCAGATCGAGCAGAATGCCGTCAAATTTCTGTGTCACCGCGAGATGCAGGCCCGTTATACCATCCGCTGCCGCGTCTACGCTATGACCACGGGCCTCAAGAAAATCATAAAGATTGGTGGCAATCGCCGGATCGTCTTCAATTATAAGGATATGCACGAAATGGTCCTTATGAAAATTCTAAAGCAACAGCAATTTAACCGGACGTCCCGCAATTGACCGGCCTTGCTTTTCTTTGTTCCCCCGGAGAAATTTATTCGATCAGCATGAAATCATCCATGCATATCTTAGGGGATACCGAGCCATCTCCCCAACCGGGCATTATAAATAATTTAGCACATTCCGATATTCGTGTGCTTGTTTAATACTCTTTTTATGTATACATCCGGAAACGCCATAATGCCCTATTTTTACCAGCAATGCATTCTGCAAGGATTTCAGAGGCGTCCAAAGGATTCACTTTTAGACGTAAGTACCCTCAGTGCTGATGATATTTCCGGCTGATGCCGTGAACTGCTTCAACCAGCGCCAGGGCACTCTCCGGAGGCGTGAACTGTGAGATTCCATGGCCCAAATTGAATACGTGGCCATGGCTATTGCCAAAAGCGGAAAGAATTTTCTCTACTTCAGCAGCGATCACCTCGGGCGACGCAAACAGCACAGCTGGATCGAGGTTGCCTTGCAAGGCAACCCTATGGCCGACAAGCCGGCGTGCTTCGGCAATATCCACTGTCCAGTCAATGCCCACCGCATCGCAACCGCAATCCGCAATACGCTCCAGCCATAACCCGCCGCCCTTTGTAAAAACAATATTCGGAATGCGCACTCCGCCGTACTCATGCTTCAGGCCGGCCAATATCTGGCTGATATAGCGAAGTGAGAATTCCGGATAGGCGGCGTGCGACAACGCACCGCCCCAGGTATCGAAAATCATCACCGCCTGGGCGCCGGATTCAATCTGCGCATTAAGATAAGCGGTGACGGCCTGAGCGTTGATATCGAGAATGTGATGGAGCAGATCCGGGCGCTGATACAACATTGTCTTGATCTGGCGAAAATCAGTGCCGCCGCAACCTTCCACCATATAGCAGGCAAGCGTGAACGGGCTGCCCGAAAAACCAATCAGCGGCACGCTATTATCCAGCGCTTTACGGATCTGGGAAACTGCATCCATGACATAACGCAGGTGCACCGCGGGGTCAGGTATTGTAAGTGCTCGAATTTCCCATTCTTCGCGCAGAGGCCGTTCGAACTTGGGTCCCTCGCCCTCCGCGAAATAAAGTCCCAGACCCATGGCATCGGGAACGGTCAGAATGTCGGAAAATAATATTGCCGCATCCAGCGGAAATCGCGCCAAAGGCTGCATCGTGACTTCAGTGGCAAAATCAGGGTTCTTGCAAAGCGCTAGAAAGCTCCCGGCGCGGGCGCGCGTCTGGTTGTATTCGGGTAGATAGCGCCCGGCCTGGCGCATCAGCCACACAGGGGTATATTCAGTCGGCTGCCGAAGCAGGGCTCGGAGCAAGGTGTCGTTTACTGGTTTGGACATTCGTATTCGTTGAAACGCTGAAATCCAGCGAGGGAATATTGCAAGGGATAGTTCATGCCCTGGCGGCAAGCGCCGCAAGGTCGGCAAATAGAATAATGTCCACTCAAGCCTGTTCGCTCAGCCACGTACTTAAACCAGTCATATTACCAGTGATTGGTCTTGGGGTATATGCCTTGTTCCTGATGTCTTCGATAATCGTTATCGCCTACACAGTGATATATACTTATCTGTACACAAAGCGAGCGTTTATTCAGTAAGACTTGATCTCATCGATCGCGAACAACCGCTGGTATTCCCGAATAGCATAGCGATCGGTCATTCCGGCGATATAATCGGCGATTGCCTGATGCTTATCCTGGTGAAATTTCGCCTGGTACTCATGTGGAAGAAGCCGGATGTCGGAGCAGAAGGCATTGAACAGCATCTGGATGATATGGCGCGCCTTGGCGCTCATGCGAGCCACCTTATAATGCCGGTAAAGATGCTCATGCAGAAATTTTTTCAGTTCCTGCTGCTCCTGGCGTATAACGGCACTGAAATCGATCAGGCAGGGGGCCATGCGCACACTGGATAAGCTGTCCAGGCGTGCATTGAGTATATTGGCCGCACTTTGTCCGGTCAGATCTCCTACCAAAGTGTTGATCATGCGACGCACGGTTTCATGAACCAAACGGCGCCCTGAGATAGCCGGATAGTGTTTTTTAGCGGAGGCCAGGTGCCGGCCGAATAGCGCAATATCCTCAAGCTGCTCCTGTGAAATCAGGCCGGAGCGCAAACCATCATCAACATCATGATTGTTATACGCGATTTCGTCGGCAAGATTCGCAAGCTGTGCTTCGAGGGAAGGACGCTGATCAATAAGGAATCGCTCGCCCACATCCCCCAGTTTTTTCGCATTTTTTCTCGCGCAGTGCTTGAGTATGCCTTCGCGGGTTTCAAAGCACAGGTTTAACCCGTCAAAGGCACCGTAATGCTCCTCCAGTATGTCCACTACACGCAGAGATTGAAGATTGTGTTCGAAGCCGCCATATTCCCTCATGCAATCGTTCAACGCATCCTGGCCCGCATGGCCAAATGGCGTATGACCCAGGTCGTGGGCGAGGGCAATCGCTTCGACCAGATCTTCATTCAGACGTAAATTACGGGCGACGGAGCGTCCGATTTGCGCCACTTCCAAACTGTGGGTGAGACGCGTGCGGAACAGGTCGCCTTCGTGATTGACGAAAACCTGAGTTTTATACTCGAGCCGGCGAAACGCCGTGGAGTGAATGATCCGGTCGCGATCGCGCTGGAATGGAGTACGCCCAGAAGCCAACTCCTCCGGGATGCGGCGTCCGCGAGAATTTTCCGGAGTTACAGCGTAACACGCCAGCTCATGCATTGCCTGTTCCTTCCGCAAGCGTTGCAGCGAGCATATCCGCAGGCACATCGGCTCG
The DNA here is from genome assembly GCA_963745455.1 of uncultured beta proteobacterium. GTDB lineage: Bacteria > Pseudomonadota > Gammaproteobacteria > Burkholderiales > Nitrosomonadaceae > Nitrosospira. Next base: position 158,428 of record CAVUXR010000045.1, on the reverse strand, counting down.
CACCACCGCCTTACCGATGCGTTCGAGCAGCACAAAACGTATCTTCCCGCCCTCGACCTTCTTGTCCAGCCCCATCAGGCGCAAATACTCTGCTGTACCCAGATTGGGCGGCACGGAGGGCAGTCCGGCCCGCGCATAAAGATTCCGGATTCGTCGCACGTCATCCAAATTGATCAGTTGCATCCGCTGTGACAGCTCCGCTGCCAGGATCGTGCCGGCCGCCACCGCTTCACCGTGCAGCCAGGCACCGTAGCCCATTGCATTTTCAATGGCATGACCGAAGGTATGGCCCAGATTGAGTAATGCGCGCACACCAGTCTCACGCTCATCAGCTTCCACGACTTCAGCCTTGTTGACGCAGCTGCGCTGTATTGCCTCGACCAATATCGCGGTGTCCCGAGCCAGAAGTCTCTCGATATTTTCCTCAAGCCACTCCAGGAAAGCGGGATCGCGGATGAGCCCGTATTTGATGATTTCGGCAATACCCGCGCGCAACTCCCTGTCCGGGAGCGTTTTGAGCGTTGCAGTATCTGCAATAACGGCCATTGGTTGATAGAAAGCCCCGATCATATTCTTGCCCAGCGGGTGGTTGATGCCGGTTTTCCCCCCACCGAAGAATCAACCTGCGCCAGCAGCGTAGTCGGGATTTGAAGGAAAGGCACGCCGCGCAGATAGGTCGCGGCGGCAAATCCCGTCAGATCACCCACAACCCCGCCACCCAATGCGATAATGGAAGTGCCGCGCTCGCAGCGATGAGCCAGAAGCGCATCATAAATCAGGTTCAGCGTCCGCCAGTTCTTGTGTTCTTCACCGTCGGGAAGAATGATGGGGACCGATACCACTTCATGGCTGCCTAGCGCGCTGCGCAATGTTTCCATATAGAGTGGCGCGACAGTCGTATTGGATACGATCGCGACCCGTTTCTGAGGCAAGCGCTCCAGAAAAAGCCCGGGCTGGCTCAAAATATCCTCACCGATGTGTATCGGGTAACTGCGCTCGCCAGGCGCGGAACCGAGCTTTACGGTAATCGTTTGCATGTAGGTTGAAACAATATGGGCGGAAAGAACCTGGTCTCGGTCTTATCCTTCGGGCGTCATACCCGTGAAAGGGGTATCCAGATTTTCAACGCAAAGCGCTTGTAAGTTCAAATCAATAGATTTCTGCTTTTTCGCGGAAATGAGGGTCCGGGATATCCCAACGGATTCTATCCTGATAAGAACTCGACTGTCATTTAACAGAATGCGTAGATATAGCTGTTCTCGTGAAATTACCAACAAATCTATTTCAAAAAACTACTATCTGGTTTAGCCGGGGTTTAAATAAAAAAATTTACAAGGGCTTGACAACCACCAGTATCACTACCGCAACCAGGATCAATACTGGAATTTCGTTGAACCAGCGATAATAAACATGGCCGTGCCGATTACGATCATACTTGAAATCTGCCAAAAGCCTGCCACAGTAGAGGTGATAAGCGACAAGGATCAATACCAGCACGAGTTTGGCATGCAGCCAACCCCCTGAAATCCCGTAGCCCAGCCAGAGCCACAGGCCGAAAAGAACAGCCAGGATCGCGCTGGGAGTCATGATGCCATAGTAAAGCTTGCGTTCCATTACCTTGAAACGCTCGATCCCTGGCAGATCGGTGCTCATGGCGTGATATACAAACAGACGGGGTAAATAAAACAGCCCGGCGAACCAGGCAACTACAAAAATGATGTGAAAAGATTTCACCCAGAGCATCTGATTTTCTGTTCTTGTTAAGGCGACGAGAACGGCTGATCGGACGTGCATGCAGCAGCCGTGCCATCCCTATCAAGGATGCCACGGTGTCGGCAGATTCAATTATAACGGAATGCGCTGCTTTCGAACGAGCGGTATCGGCCTTGGGGAATCTCTGTCGGAACCTCTGAATAAGTCCCTCAGACCGCGACGATCTCGAGATCGGGGTCTATCGATCTCAACATATTTTGAATACCCCTGAGTGTGCCTGTGATGGAACTCGGACAAGTTCCGCACGCACCTTGGTAGTGTACGCTGAGTTTATTACCTTCCAGCGCCAGCACATGAAGGTCTCCGCCATCATTTTGCAGGTAGGGACGCACTTCCTCGTCCAGCAAGGCATTGATCGTATCGAGCCGCTCCTGGTCCTCCGGGCTTAATCCTGCAATTGCCGCGGTTGCCGCTGCAACCTTGGCCGCCGATTTCGAATCTGCCGCAGGCGCGGCGCGGATCGGATCCGCGACCGCACGCGCCAGGTCTTGCCAGTCCGCGCCACCGTCTTGCGTAATCGTTATCCAGCGATCGACATAAAAAACGTTGGTCACGTGGTCGATGTCAAATAAAGCGGCAGCCAGCGGATCGTCTCGCGCTTGTTCGGCGTTGTCATATGAGCGGGTGACGCCCCAGGTCAACGGTTCCCTCAGGATGAATTTCAAGGCGTTGCGGTTTGGTGTACCCTCTATTTCAGCTATTTTTGGCATTTGTTCCTCCTGTCGTCAATCAGGCGAGATCAACCATGAGGTCAAGCATCACCTATCGCGGCGTGCATGGGATCATCCTCCGCCTCGGTCGAGGTGGTGTTAACGGAATTAAGCGCGGCGTGCAGCGTATGCCATGGCAGAATTGCGCATTTTACCCGTGTCGGCAAATCGCGAACCCCCGCGAAAACCGTCAACCGCCCCAAGTGGTGAGGATTTTTAATGTCGAGCTTGCCAACGGCCATATCGCGGAATTCCTGAATCATTGTTTCCGCGTCGGTACGTGTCTTACCTTTGACGACAGTCGTCATCATTGATGCCGACGCCTTGCAGATGGCGCATGACTCCCCATGGAACGCAATCTGGTCGATATGCTCGCCATCGAGATGGAGCTCGATGTCGAGGTGGTCGCCGCACAGAGGATTATGGCCAACGGCATGATGACTCGCGTTGTCGAGCGTTCCGTAATTGCGGGGCTTCTTGTTGTGATCGAGGATGACCTCTTGATAGAGAGATTTGGAGTTCATTTAGGTAAAAATCTTTTGCACGGTTCGAAGGCTTGCGATAAACGTGTCCACCTCAGCCATTGTATTGTAAAACGCAAATGAAGCGCGCGTGGTTGCAGGCACCCCAAGGCGCAGCATCACCGGTTGCACGCAGTGATGCCCGGTGCGTACCGCAACCCCTTCCTGATTCAGCAGCGTACCGATATCATGCGGATGTATCCCCTTCACCTCGAACGACAGCACGGCAGTTTTCATTGCAGCGGTGCCAATGACGCGCACGCCCGCTATATCGTTTATCTGTTCAGTTGCATAGCCGAGCAGCTCAAGCTCATACGTGGCGATATTATCGAGGCCAATGGCTGATAAATAATCAACCGCTGCCCCCAGCCCGATCGCGGCGGCAATCGGCGGCGTCCCGGCCTCGAATTTATGGGGAATCGAATTGTAGACGGTTTTTTCAAAGGTCACCGACAGGATCATATCCCCGCCGCCTTTGAATGGCTGCATGCGTTCCAGCAACTCGGCCTTGCCGTAAAGGATGCCAATGCCCGTGGGCCCGCATATCTTGTGGCCCGAAAAAGCGTAAAAGTCGCAATCGAGGTCCTGCACGTCAATTTTCATATGCGGCGCGGCCTGCGCCCCATCGATAAGTACCGGGACTCCCCATGAATGCGCGAAGGCAATCATTTGCTTGATCGGGTTGACAGTGCCGAGCGCGTTCGATACATGCATGACACCGACAAATTTAGTGTGTTCGTTAAAAAGCTTCTCATATTCATCGATGAGAAGTTCACCCTCATCGTTGATAGGTACGACACGAATCTTCGCCCCCTTCTCTTCCGCAAGCATCTGCCACGGAACAATGTTTGAATGATGCTCAAGTGTGGTCAAAATGATTTCATCACCAGCCCCGATAAATTTACGGCCGTAGCCATGCATGACCAAATTGATGGAATCCGTGGTGCCACTGGTAAAGATGACTTCCCTTTCTTCCCGTGCATTGATGAAATTTTGCAGTTTCCGGCGGGACCCTTCATATTCAGCCGTGGCGAGCTCGGATAAATAATGCACCCCACGATTGATGTTGGCATGTTGAGCCGTTTGATAACGCACCAGACGGTCGATCACCGGCTGCGGCATCTGGCTGGATGCTGCATTGTCGAGATAGACCAGCGGCTTCCCTTCGATCTGGAGCTTGAGTATAGGAAAATCGGCACGCGCGCGCTCAACGTCGAATGACGAACCGAATTGAGATTTCAAAGCGGGCTCTATGAGATTCATGGTTCAGTTTTTCTGAGTTTGTTCCAGTACCGTCCGCTCAAGCCGGTGCTTGAGCGAGTCGACAGGTATACGGTCGATGACCTCCGCCCCAAATGCATAGGTCAGCAGATTGCGCGCCGCCACCTCGGGTAAACCGCGGCTCTTGAGATAAAACAATTCTTCATTATCGAGTTGGCCAACCGTTGCGCCGTGTGCGCACTTTACGTCATCCGCGAAGATTTCAAGTTGTGGCTTGGTATCGATACGAGCCCGCCCGCTCAGTAGCAGGTTACGGCTCGACTGCGAAGAATCGGTGCGCTGCGCACCGGGGCGCACGATGATCTTTCCGTTGAATACCCCATGCGCAGCGCCGTCGATAATGCATTTATGCAACTGACGGCTCGTACAGTCAGGTGTCGCATGATCTATGCGTGGTATGCGTATCAGCAAGCTGACGCCCATTAATCAACGCCAGCCCGTCAACAGAGCATTCGGCCCCCTCGGCGGCAAGTAGTGCATTCAAGTCATAGCGGGAAATACGCGCGCCGAATGCAACACTGACAGATTTGTAATGGCTTGCGCGGGCGAGCGACACGGCGCAGTTCGCCATGTGAAATGCCTGCCCGCTGTCGCGCTGAAGCCGCGTATGACTGACCTGGGCATTATCGCCCACTGCGATTTCAGTCACCGCATTGGTGATATAAGGGCCTTCCTGCAACGTAACGTAGTCCTCGACTATCGTTACCGCGCTGCCGGAACCGGCAATCACCAGGCAGCGAGGGTGGCATGCGGCTTCCGCTCGCGTTGCGACGAACAGCACGTGCACCGGCCGCTCGATCACTGCATTGCGCGGCACGATAATCAGCGCGCCATCATGCAGAAACGCGGTATTGAGCGCGGCGAAGAGATTATCCTGAAACCCGGCATGGCGGCCAAGATGGGGCTCTATCGCTTTTGCGTGAGTGGCCAGCGCCGCTGAGAGGTTGCTGACGACCAGACCGGCGCCGATCTCGTTCGACTGCGTGGATAGTTTCGGCGCATATATGCCATCAATGAACACGAGCGTGATGGATGCTTCTTTCAGATAAAAACGTTCGATATCTTCCTTTTGCACGGAAGATGTTGTACGTACCGGCTGGAACGACAGCTTGGCGAGAGGCGAAATATCGGTAAAACGCCATTCTTCATCCCGCGTCGTCGGTACTTTCAGCGTTCCCGCCCGATCGACCGCGCGGGCGCGTAGCTGATTGAACCATGCCAAAGGGCTGGGCGGCAATTGCGGCTGTCCCTGAAGCAGGCTTTCGAGATAGCTGTTACCGCTAGCGGTACTCATGCTCATGCTCATACATCAGCCGTGGCAGGACGCCCGGCACCGACCCAGTCATAACCATGCGCCTCGAGATCGAGCGCGAGTTCCTTGCCGCCGGTCTTGATGATGCGGCCTGATTGCATCACGTGTACGAAATCGGGGACGATATAGTTAAGCATGCGCTGATAGTGGGTTACCAGGATAATTGCATTGTCCTTATTGGCAAGCCGGTTCACGCCATTCGTAACGATCCTGAGCGCATCGATATCGAGCCCGGAATCGGTCTCGTCAAGAATCGCGAGCCGTGGCTCCAGCAGCGCCATTTGCAATATTTCGTTTCGTTTTTTTTCACCGCCGGAAAACCCTTCATTGACGCCACGATCCAGAAAGTCCGGATTCATTTCAAGCAATTTCATCTTATCGCGCACGAAATCCTCAAACTCAAGCGGATCAAGCTCGTCCTTGCCGCGTTGTGCTTGTACGGTATTATAGGCAAGACGCAGAAAATGACTGTTCGCAACACCAGGTATTTCGATTGGATATTGAAAAGCCAGGAATACGCCGGCGCGCGCGCGTTCTTCCGGTTTGAGGTCGAACAGATTTGTGCCTTCAAACGCAACTGATCCGCCAGTAACCTGATAGGCGCTGTGACCGGCCAGCACTTTTGCAAAAGTGCTTTTACCCGAGCCGTTCGTTCCCATGATTGCATGCACTTCACCGCTTCGCACGGTCAGATCTATGCCTTTGAGTATTTCGATGCCGTTGACAGTGGCGCGCAGATCGCGTACTTCAAGCAGTACTTTGCTGCCCGGATAAATCATCCCACACTCCCTTCGAGCTTGAAGCCGAGCAATTTTGTCGCCTCAACGGCGAACTCCATCGGCAACTGTTGAAATACATCCTTGCAGAATCCGTTAATAATCATTGATACCGCTTCCTCGTTGCCTATACCGCGCTGCGCAAAGTAGAACAATTGGTCTTCGCCAATTTTTGACGTGGACGCTTCATGCTCGACCTTGGCTTGCTGGTTGCGAACCTGAATGTAAGGAAAGGTATGGGCGCTGCATTTGTCGCCGATCAGCATCGAGTCGCACTGGGAATAATTCCGGGCGCCGGCCGCGGTAGGCGCAATCCGGACCAGTCCCCGGTAGCTGTTGTTGGAGTGGCCCGCCGAAATGCCTTTGCTGACGATGGTGCTGCGCGTATTTTTTCCGATATGGACCATCTTGGTGCCAGTATCCGCCTGCTGATAATTGTTGGTTACCGCCACCGAATAGAATTCCCCTACCGAATTGTCGCCCTGTAAAATGCAGGACGGGTATTTCCAGGTAATTGCCGAACCGGTTTCAACCTGTGTCCAGGAAATGCGGGAATTGACACCTTTGGCCAAACCTCGTTTGGTAACGAAATTATAAATGCCCCCCAGGCCATTTTCGTCGCCCGCGTACCAGTTCTGCACAGTCGAGTATTTGATGTCGGCATTATCAAGGGCAACCAGCTCGACCACTGCGGCATGCAATTGGTTGGTATCGAATTTTGGAGCGGTGCAACCCTCAAGATAGGAAACAGACGCGCCTTCCTCGGCGATGATCAGCGTCCGCTCGAATTGTCCCGATTCCTCGGTATTGATGCGAAAGTAGGTCGACAGATCCATTGGGCACTTCACTCCCTTGGGAAGGAAACAGAACGTGCCGTCTGTAAATACCGCCGAGTTGAGTGCCGCATAGTAGTTATCCCCCACCGGCACAACCGTGCCCAGATACTTCCGTATCAGGTGCGGATAAGAATGGACGGCTTCGGAAATCGAACAGAAAATGATGCCTACCTCCGCCAGCTTCTCCTTGTAGGTCGTCGCGACCGAGACGCTATCGAAAATAACGTCGACGGCAACACCGGCCAACGCCGCCCGCTCGTGCATCGGCACGCCGAGTTTTTCGAAAGTACGCAATAGTTCAGGATCGACCTCGTCCATGCTGCTCAGTTTCTTTTTCGGCTTGGGTGCCGCGTAATAACTGATCGCCTGAAAATCGATCTTGGGATACTTGACGTTGGGCCATCTCGGCTCTTTCATGGTCAACCATTGGCGATATGCATTAAGGCGAAACTCGAGCAGCCACTCGGGTTCGCTCTTCTTTGTCGAAATGAGCCGGATGATATCTTCGTTAAGCCCTTTCGGCGCAATATCGGACTCGATGTCGGTGACAAAGCCATGCTTATAAGGCTGGTTGACCAGATTTTGTAATACTGCACTCATCAGATTGCTCCAATATCCATCATGTCGAAGGCCAGGTTCTGGAATTCCAGCGTGAAATGCCTTTCTATCTCCGGCTTTTGCTGGTCCCTTTCGGCTCCGCCAAAGCCGGCCTGTACCGATATTTCACCGCATCGCGGTATGATGGCAGGTGTTTTAGGAAGAGATTTTGCGCATCCGCGGCAAGCCAATAGCCGAATCTATTGGCGCGAAGCGGGGAGCCCAAGGATATCGTAAAATACCGCCAGCACCCGTGAAGGCCGGGTAGTGCAAACTGGATTTCAATCCTGTTGACCAAATACCATGGTTACCATTGTTCATGCTGCTTTCCGTTATTTTCGGGCCGGTATGATGCACATCCGGGCTAAACCTTGGCCGGCTCTTTCACGTTAAAGCTTTCCCCGCAACCGCACGTATTGTCAACATTGGGATTGCCGACCCTGAACGAGTCATTAAGTCCCTCCCTGACAAAATCGACGCACGAACCGTCGAGATATGGCAAGCTGACGGCGCCGACGACTACGTTAGCGTCACAAGACTCGAATATCTGGTCACCCGCGGAAAGTTCGTCCGCATAATCGAAGGTGTAGGCAAACCCCGAGCACCCTTCCTTCTTTACCCCGATGCGCAACCCCAACCCCTTGCCGCGCTTCGCAAGCTGCTTCCGGATTTGCCTTGCCGCATTTTCGGTCAATGTAATCGCCATCATTATTCTCCACTCATCGCATGCCTGCCATCGAAGCGGATGCAGCGTATCCACCCATCAGCGGATCAGGCCGGCAACGCGGCACGCTCGCGTTCAGATGCCATGCGCTCACGCTCAGGCGCCATACGCTCATGCTCTGACATGATTCGCTCACGCTCGGATATGACTTTTCGCATATCCAGCATTTGGACGACACCGCTCTGTCTTACTTTCTGTTCATCCACCAATTGCTTCAGTGTAATCGCCCCGAGATGATCGAAAATAAGATCGTTGAGCCGTACCCACAAGTCGTGCGTCATGCACTTTTTGTCATTGTGGCAATTTTCTTTTCCGTTGCATTGCGTCGAATCGATCGGCTCGTCAACGGCAAGGATAATCTCGGCAATCGAAACCTGCCCCATATCTCTGGCAAGGCAATAACCGCCACCCGGACCTCGCACGCTTTCGACAAGCGCGCGCTGGCGCAGCTTGGCGAACAATTGCTCAAGATAAGATAGAGAGATTTGCTGACGCTGACTGATATCGGCCAGCGTCACCGGGCGAGTAGTACGCTGCATGGCAAGATCCAATAGCGCCGTTACCGCAAATCGTCCTTTCGTTGTGAGTCTCATGGTTAACTCCTTTCCGCTCTCGTCATTCATTAAAATAGACATTTTGACCATCGATCAGTTCAGCCAATACACGACTGATTTAGTCAACTATAAGATACTTGATTGATTTAGTCAACTATAACAAATCAACCGGGCAAACGCGCCTAAAATACAAAAGGAAAGAGACCGCGCTGACAGCCCAGGGAGAGCCACGAGACGGCAGAGGGACGATGGGCCAGAAAAGCTCCGCAGCGATAAGCGGAAAGGACGGGCGTGAAGAAGCTCTACCGGCGGCGCAGCTTCATGTGAGCTTTGACCAGTTCGATTGCCCGGCTGCGAAACTGGTTGCCATCGGTATCTTTAACCCACATATGCAGCAATCCGATAAAGAACAGATGCGTATCGATAGCCAGCTGAGCGGGCTGATGGGACATATGCAACTGATCCTGAACCTTGGCACGCTCGTAAACCAGTTGCAGTTTCTCTGCAATGGCTGAACAATTTAGCAGGATCTGCTGTAAAACCAGTGCAAATTCGTTAACGTACTCGCATTTGATCATCATGATCTCATAGATCTGACGCATTTCGATGCTATCGTTCAGCACGTGTATGGTGCCGCAGAGAAAATTTTCTATGCATTTAAGAGAATCTTCGGAGCCTTCAACCAGCAATGTATCATCCATGCGATCTATCAATGGCAGGAACACCTGCTCACGCATCGCCTGAAACAGATCGATTTTATTGTTGAAATGCCAATAGATTGCGCCGCGCGTAACACCCGCCCGCGCGGCGATATGCTCCATCGTGGTATGGCTGACGCCGCGTTCCAGGAAAACCTCACGTGCCGCCTCAATCAGGCGCTGCCGCGTCAACTCTGCATTTTCCTTCGTTTTTCGGGCCATGGCTCCGAGCTTCACCCCAAGTTGAAATATTCGCTATTTACACCAGTGCTCTTTTAATGAATAATTTACATACAAACACGAATGTATGCAAGATATTATTCATGGACTGGAGTCAGTGATGCCGGTTGGCAACCATTATAAAAACAAACGCCGCAATCTCAATCTTTGGGCGGTCATCCGTCCCCACATAGTGATTGTGCTGGCTGCAAGCACCCTGTTGGGCGCGTGCGGCAAGGGTAGCCAGGCGCCCGATCAGCCCCAGGGGAACATGGCTCTTCCTGTCAGCGTCATCGAGGTGCAGCCCGCTACCGTCCCCATCAGTGCCGAGGCCGTTGCGCAAACCGAAGGCGCCAAGGAAGTCGAGATACGGCCCCGCGTAGGGGGCATCCTGCTCAAACGCCTGTATGAGGAAGGTGCGGCGGTCAAAGCAGGCCAGCCCATGTTTCAGATTGATCCTGTGCCCTATCAATATGTTCTAGCTCAGGCAAAGGCCCAGCTCGCTGAACAGCGAGCGCGCATGGTACAGACCGAGCGCGAGGAGAAGCGCTTGCATGAGCTGCTGGCAACCCAGGCCATCAGCCAGCGTGAATATGACAACGCTGTATCCGATAATGCTATCGCGCGCGCTGCCCTGCAAGCGGCTGAAGTTCGCGTGCAAGACGCGGAACGTAATCTCTCGTATACATTGGTAACCGCGCCGGTGAGCGGCATATCCGGCCGTTTCCAATTCTCCGAGGGAGCATTGGTGGAAGCAAATAACAGCTTGTTGACCACGATTGTCCAGTTGACCCCCATATGGGTGCGCTTCAGCCTGTCCGATAACGAACTCGCCCAGCTTGGCGGCCCTCTGACTGAACGAAAGGTCAAGAAAGTGACCCTGATGCTGCCCGACGGCACGGAATACGGAAAGGAAGGGGAACTGAATTTCGCCGCAAGCCAGATAGATCCGGCACTGGGTACGCAGCAATTGCGCGCGACTTTTGATAATAGTGATCATCAGTTATTGCCCGGGCAATTCGTTCGTGCGCGGGTTACCACGGGTGAGCGCAGCGGCGTCTTCCTCGTGCCCCAGCTAGCGGTACAGACGTCCGACCTGGGCAAGAACGTCTATGTTGTCAACGATAAAAACGAAGCGACGGTGCGTCCGGTCGTAGCGGGACGCTGGATCGGCACAGACTGGGTCATACTTGAGGGGCTCAAAGCGGGCGACAAGGTCATTATCGATAACATCATCAAACTTCGCCCCGGCACGCCTGTATCACCCCATGCGCCGGGAGAAATGCCTGCCGAACCTACGGCGCCGGCTTCCGATAAGCAAACATAAACGGTCCATATTATGGGCAGCGCGTTTTTCATCACACGGCCAATCTTTTCATCGGTCATATCGATCATCATTGTTTTAGCCGGGCTGGCTGCCGCGATGCAGTTACCTATCGCCCAATATCCGCAGATCGCGCCTCCCACTGTCCTGATCACCGCCACCTACCCTGGCGCCAGTGCCGAGACTCTGACAAAAACTGTCGCGGCGCCGATTGAAGAACAGCTAAGCGGCGTTGAAAATCTTCTTTACTTCAATTCCAGCGCTGATTCGAGCGGTACGCTGACCATCACCATCACCTTCGACGTTGGCACCGATATCGACCAGGCGACTTTCAATGTCAGCAATCGCGTCAATATAGCCTTGCCGCGCCTGCCGGATGAAGTGCGGCGAACCGGCCTGATCATACAGAAGCGTTCCAACGACATTCTGCTGGTCTTCATGCTGATTTCCAAGGAGAAGGGGAAATATGATCCGCTGTATTTAAGCAATTACGCCACGCTCAACCTGCTGGATGAGCTTAAAAGGACCAAAGGCGTCGGCGACGCGATCGTTTTCGGCGGCCAAGACTACTCCATGCGTATCTGGCTGCGTCCGGACCGGATGGCGCAGCTCGGAGTGACCACAACCGATATCGCCACCGCCATCCAGGCACAAAATGCGCAATATGCCGCAGGAAAAATAGGCCAGGAGCCCGCGCCCGCGGACCAGCAATTGATTTACACCGTCAATGCCAAAGGCCGGCTGCTTGAACCGGAACAGTTCGGCAATATCATTGTGCGCGCGGATGGGCCCCGCGGCGTTCTCTATCTCCAGGACGTCGCCCGGGTCGAACTCGGCTCGCAAAGTTACGATGTACGTACCGCGCTGAATGGCCAACCGGGCGCGGGCATTCCAATCTTCCTGCAACCCGGAGCGAATGCACTCGAAACGGCGGAAGCGCTCATCGCCAAAATGGATGAGTTGAAGCAGCGCTTTCCGCCCGGAATGGATTATGTAATCCCCTATGACACCAGCAAGTTCGTCAAGGCGTCGATGTGGGAGGTCGTCAAAACGCTCGGAGAGGCGATGATACTGGTCATTTTTGTCGTATACCTGTTCCTGCAAAGCTGGCGCGCCACCCTCATTCCTATCATTGCGGTTCCCATTTCGCTGGTAGGCACTTTTGCCGGCTTATGGATGTTTGGTTTTTCCATCAATACGCTCACGCTTTTCGCCATGGTCCTTTCCATCGGGATTGTGGTGGACGATGCCATTGTCGTGCTGGAAAACATCGAGCGGTTAATGGATGAGGAAAAGCTGTCGCCATTCAAAGCGGCCATTCGCTCGATGGAACAGGTGGCCCGCGCGGTGGTTGCCATCGTGCTGGTGCTCTGCGCCGTGTTTGTGCCCGTGGCCTTCATGGGCGGCATCGCCGGAGAGTTATATCGTCAATTTGCGGTAACGGTAGCGGTCGCCGTGACGATTTCGGGTGTGGTGGCGCTAACACTCACCCCGGCGTTGTGTGCCATTCTGCTGAAACACACCCATGGTGAATCCGCATTCTTTCGCGCATTCAATAGCGGGTTCAGGCGCCTGACCCATTTTTATATCGCCACGGTTGACACGACCATCCGCCACAAAATCATCGGTGCGTTCGTATTCACCGGTATTATTGGCGTTTCGATATACCTGATCGAAACCGTTCCCGGCAGCTTCGTGCCGCCGGAAGATCAAGGATATGTTGTTACTGCAACAATCCTGCCCGATGGCGCAACACTGGCCCGCACTACCCGAACCGCTGAGGCGGTCCGCGCTGCGATTGCGGAAGACCCGGCGGTCTCACACCAGTTCGTGGTCAACGGTTTTGATCTGATCGGCGGAGGGAATAAGACCAGTTCGGCAACCATGTTCGTGGCGTTCAAGGACTGGTCCGAGCGCACCGCCACGGCGGAAGATATTGTAAACAAACTGACGGGTATCGGCATGCAGCAGACTGATGGCATAGCGATCGCGTTCAACCCGCCTTCCATCCGGGGTCTGGGTACGGCGGGAGGCTTTGAAGTCTATGTACAAAGCCGGGCCGGGGCGAATCCCATGCAACTGTCGGAAGTCGTGAATAACTTTATCGCCGCGCTGAACCAGGAACCGCGCCTCGCTGGCATCGCTACGTTTTTCCGTCCTACGGTGCCACAATTCTTTATCGAAGTAGATGAGGCCAAGGCCATTTCGCAAGGGGTCGAAATTGCCGCGATATACGCCACATTGCAGAGTACGATGGGCTCACTCTATATCAACGACTTCAATCGGCTGGGGCGCACCTATCGCGTGCAATTACAGGCTGAGCCCCAATACCGCATGAAACCGGAAGATCTCGGCAGAGTCTATGTAAGGGCGAAATCCGGAACCATGGTGCCCCTGTCGGCGTTAAGCAAGATCAGCACGATCGTCGGGGCGGAGCAACTGGAGCGATACAATGGCCTGCTCTCCGCGAAAATACTTGGCGGGGGAGCGCCGGGGGTGAGCTCGGGTGATACCATCAAGCTTGTGGAAGAGATTGCAGCCAAAAATCTGCCGGATAATTATCAAATCGCATGGACCGGTCAGGCCTACCAGGAAAAACGCACCGGTTCAGCCGCGGTTTTTGCCTTCAGTTTCGCTATCATTATGGTGTTTCTCATTCTGGCGGCCCAATTTGAAACCTGGGCATTGCCGCTGGCTGTCATCATGGCCGTTCCGTTTGCGCTGGCGGGCGCGCTGCTTGCGGTCTTATTGCGAGGAATGTCCAACGATATTTACTTCCAGGTAGGTTTGATTACACTGATCGGCCTTGCCGCAAAAAATGCCATTCTGATCGTGGAGTTCGCCAGCCAGAAAATGAAGGAAGGGATGCCCGTCGCGCAAGCCGCGGTTGAAGCCGCGCGCCTGCGTTTTCGCCCTATTGTCATGACTTCCATGGCGTTCGTGCTGGGGATTCTGCCGTTGGTGTTCGCAACGGGCGCAGGCGCGGCGGCGCGACGTTCCATGGGCACCGGTGTGCTGGGCGGCATGCTGCTGGCCACGTTCGTGGCAACGATATTTATTCCCCTGTTTTTTACCTGGCTGAGCCGGAAGCGCGCGCCCAGAGCGAATGAACATTCGCAGGAGGGAGCGAAGGATGGGGTGACATGATAATGGCAGGCGTGATGACCTCGCCCCCGTGGAAAAAGTTTGGCTGGGCGGGCAGAATTCTATTGCTGGTCTCAAGCCTGCTGCTCGCCTCCTGCGCCTTGGGACCGGATTATTCCCGCCCCTCGATCGATGCCGCGGCCCGATTTCGCATGGCGGAAACGGAGGGGCAGTCCATCGCCAATCTTCCATGGTGGGAGCTCCTTCATGATGAGCAACTGCAGCGCCTCATCAAGCAGGCCCTGCTGGAAAACAAGGACCTCAAGCAGGCAGTGGCAAGCGTGGAAGAGCTCCAGGCTCGCCTCGGCATAGCACGCATGGATTACCTTCCCAAGATGGATATGAATGTCAACGCTCCCGCCTTCGGGCGCATGGGGGGATTCCTTGTTCCCGGATTCCCGACCCCTTACAGCTACTTCGGGCAGGCAACGTTAAATTGGGAAATCGATGTCTGGGGCAGGGTGCGACGCTCCAATGAAGCGGCTCTGGCCGATCTGATGGCGCGCGAGGAAAATCGCCGCGCGGTAGTGCTTACCCTGGTGAGCAGCGTGGCGCAGTCCTACTTTGATCTTCTCCAGTTTGACATGCAGCTGGATATTGCACGCAATGCCTTGCGATCGTGGGAAGAATCGGTTGCGCTCGCCCAGGCGCAACTTCGAGGGGGCGTCATTTCCCGGCTCGACTCGGATCAGTTCGACGCGGAGCGGGCCAATGCCGCGGCCCGGGTGGCGGAACTGCAACGTCAAATGGTACAAAAGGAAAATGAACTGAGCGTATTGCTTGGGAATAATCCTGTAATGATCGTTCGTGGCCGCCCATTGAACGAGCAAATGCTGCCCCCTGAAGTGCCGGCCGGGCTCCCTTCCGAGTTGCTGGAACGCCGTCCGGATATTCTACAGGCGGAGAAAACGCTGGCGGCGGCAACCGCCAGAATCGGGGTTGCGAAAGCATCGCGGTTTCCCAGGCTTACGATTACCGGCTTTCTTGGGGTTGCCAGTCCGGCCCTGTCCAAAATTTTGCTCTCCGGAAGCGAGTTTGGCGTGGGCGGGCTTGGGCTGGCCGGTCCGTTACTCAATGCCCAAAGCCTGGGCTTTGAACAGCGTGCGGCCGAAGCTCAGGCAAAACAGGTATTGGCGCAATACGAGCAAACCGTTCTCGTCGCTTTCAAGGAGGTAGAAGATGCCCTGGTGGCCGTTCGCACCGCCAATGATCAGACCAAGGCGCAGCAGCAGCAGGTCGAAGCATTGCGCTCTGCCCTGAATGTTTCCAACCTTCGCTACATGGGAGGCATCACCAGCTATGTCGATGTACTCCTGGCCAAACGCAATCTGTTCGATGCCGAGTTCGCGCTGGCGGCGACACGCCGCCTTCACCTCGCGTCAATCATCCAACTCTACAAAGCCTTGGGCGGAGGGTGGACGCCGGGATAATCAATGGCCTCAGCCAACGACGCCCCCAGGCAAAGAAAAGTAACTGCTCGCGCTCTGATGCAAACTCTCACCCATCATAAATAAACGCATTGTTGACGTTTTCATAAGATTTAACGCTTCGGCCAGTACGACCGGTATCCATACCCAAGCTGCACCCGTCCCTAAGCTTCAAACTCTTCAAGCAGGTCGAAGCGGGGGAATAAGTATCGTTCATAGTGATGACCATCGCTGCCATGCCGTCCGCCGGGGATGACTCTCAAATAGCCGGGTTTGCGGGAACCATCAGGTTGACCTAATCTCATTTGGTAGACCCTTTTTCGCAACAAACAGAGAGTCGAGCATATGAACCTCACAGTGGAATGCATAATGAAATTCGCCACGTATAGCGGGGCTCATATTGCTCGCATGAGTATCGGATTATTCCTGATCCTGCTTGGCGGTTGCTCACAGAAAGCGCCCAGCCCGGCCCAGCCTCCCCCCCAGGTGGAAGTGGTTACCGTCACCACGCAGGCAGTCGCGGACGAGCCGGAGTTTATCGGACGGACGGAGGCCTTTCGTCCCGTGGAGATCCGGCCACAGGTAACCGGAATCATTCAAAAAGTCTTCTTTACCGAGGGCCGCAATATCAGCAAAGGCGATAAGCTATACCTGATCGATCCTATCCCCTTTAGAGCGGCATATCTTAATAACCAAGCCAGGGTGGCCCAGGCTCAGGCGCGGGTGGTTCAGACGGAACAGGATGTGGCTCGCGTGAAGCCACTGCTCGAGGCGCAAGCCGTCAGCCGGAAAAACGTTGACGATGCCGTAGCCGAAGCGCTGGCAGCCAAGGCCGCGCTGGAAGCCGCGCAAAGCGATCTGGTCAAAACGAAATTTGATCTCGATAACACACTGATCACCGCTCCCGTGAACGGCCGAATCGGTCGCAGCCATTTCTACGAAGGCAGACTGGTCTCCGCCCAGACCACCCTTTTGACTACCATCGATCAGCTGGATCCCATGTATGTAAACGTGAACGTGCCCGAAAGCTATCTTCTCCGGCGCCGGCGTGAACTCGCCGAGTATAAGGTCCAGAGACCGGATATTTTTCAGTTACGCGGGGTGATGACTTTTTCGGATGGAAGTGTATATCCAGAGGAGGGGATACTGGATTTTGCGGATGTCAACCTGCGGTCCGAGACGGGTATGTTGCAGGCGCGGTTTACCTTTCCCAATCCCGAAGGAGGCTTTTCCCCCGGAAAATCCTATTTTTACCCTGGACAGTTCGTCAAAATCCGCCTCAAGGGATACATCCGGACGGACGCGATACTCATCCCCCAAAGAGCCGTTCAACAGGGACCGAAGGGGTCATTTGTGTATGTCATCGATAATGATAACAAAGCGGAACTTCGGCCGATTCACGCAAGCGCATGGCATGGAAACGAATGGTTGATCGAAAGCGGTCTCCGGCCCGGAGAGAGGGTGGTAGTGGAAGGGTTTTATCGAATTCAGCCCGGAACTCAGGTCAATGCTGTCCAATATCAGAGCGGCAAGACTTCGCCGGCTAGCACTACCGAGAAAAACACCGATGGGAAAACGCCATGATTTCCCATTTTTTTATTGATCGTCCAATTTTCGCCTCGGTTCTCTCGATCATCATTGTGGTGACAGGTCTGGTCTCCTTGCAAAAGCTGCCCATCGCGCAGTTTCCGCAAATCACGCCTCCAATGGTTCAGATTGAGGCCGATTATCCCGGCGCCAGCGCTGAAGTCGTTGCAGAAGCTGTCGCGCGTCCCATCGAAGTGCAGCTCCCCGGCATCGATAACCTTTTGTACTATGACTCCACCAGCACGAACGACGGGCACATGACGATGAGGCTGACGTTCGAGATCGGGACCGACGTGGACATCGCACAGGTCCAGACGCAAAACCGGCAACGGCTTGCCGAGCCCCAATTACCTGACGAAGTCATCCGTCAGGGCATAACTGTAAAAAAGACCTCACCGGACCTGCTGGCAGTCATTGCGCTGAGCTCCACCGATCCCCGTTACGACACGGTTTTCCTTTCGAATTATGCCCTGCTCCGCGTCCTCGATAGCGTAAAACGGCTTCCGGGTGTCGGAGATGCCATCATCTTCGGGGGCCAGAATTATTCCATGCGGCTGATTCTCGATCCCATCCGCATGGCGCAACTCGACCTCACCCCAACCGAAATCGCGGCTGTTGTCCGCGAGCAAAATCGCGATTTTCCAGCCGGCAGAATCGGTCGCGAGCCTACGTCGCGCGGTACGGAACTTACCATTCCCGTAATCACGCGCGGCCGGATGAGCGAGGTCAAGGAATTCGAGGATATGATTATTCGCGCCTATCCGGATGGCTCCATGGTTCGGATGCGCGACATCGCACGCGTGGAATTGGGCGCTCAATCATATGATCTGGAGGGGCGATGGAATGGAAAGCCCAACACGTTTCTTTTAACCTTTCTTGCGCCCGGAGCCAATGCGCTCGATACCGTTCACCGGGTCAGGCAGGAAATGGACAGACTGGCCAAAACCTTTCCACCGGGAGTTTCCTACGATATTCCCTATGACACAACCATATTCATTGATGTCTCCATCAAGGAAGTGGTGAAAACCCTCGTCGAGGCAACGTTACTGGTCATCCTGGTCGTATTTCTTTTCTTGCAGAGCTGGCGTGCAACGCTTATTCCGGCTCTAGCCGTTCCCATTTCGCTCATCGGCACGCTTGCGGGTATGGAAGCGCTGGGGTTTTCAATCAATACCCTCACCCTGTTCGGCATGGTACTGGCTATCGGTATTGTGGTGGATGATGCAATCGTGGTGGTCGAGAATGTCGAGCGGCACATGACCCAGGACGGGCTGCCGCCCAGGGAGGCGGCAAAAAAGGCCATGGACGAAGTGACCGGCCCGGTGATTGCGATCGTCCTGGTGCTGGCTGCCGTGTTTGTGCCGGTCGCGTTTTTAGGGGGAATTACAGGGGAACTATATAAGCAATTTGCGATTACCATTGCACTGTCTGTCGCCATTTCAGGATTCGTGGCGCTTACTCTCAGCCCTGCTCTTTGCGCACTGGTTCTCAAGCCAGGCCATGGTTCACCCAAGGGATTCTGGAAAATGTTCAACCAGTCTTTTGACTGGATACAGACGCGGTATGTGGGAACCGTCGGAATCATTCTTAAACGGTCACTGATTGCCTTGGCCGTCTTTGGAACCCTGATTTTCGTGATCCTGGGCCTGTTCAGAACCATTCCGGGCAGTTTTCTCCCGGAAGAGGATCAAGGTTATTTCATTACCATCGTCCAGTTGCCGGACGGTGCATCGCTGACACGGACGATTGAAGTCCTGAGTAAGGTGGAAAGTTACTTCCAGTCGATTCCGGCAGTCCATTCGACAGATACTCTCGCTGGCCAAAACTTTGTTTTCGGGACGCGCGGAACGAATCAGGCGACGATGTTCATACCGTTGCAGAACTGGGATACGCGCAAAAATGCGAACGAGCAAGCCCCCGGGCTCATCGCGTCAGCCTTTCAGGAATTTGCCAAAATCCCCGAAGCCCTGATTCTTGCGTTTAATGCCCCCTCCATCAGGGGGCTCGGTTCTACCGGGGGCTTCTCGGTACAATTGCAGGATCCCAGCGGAGGTGATTTTTCACAGTTTGCCACCGTCGCTCAGGAATTCGTAGCCAAGGCTGTGGAACATCCGGCTATCGCAGCGGCCAGTACCAATTTCCGTGTGAGCGCTCCCCGGCTCTATGCAACAGTAGACCGGGAGCGGGCCAAAGCATTGGGTATCCCCATTTCTGAAGTCTTCGATACCATGCAGGCATATTTCGGGAACCTGTATATCAATGATTTTGTGAAGTTCGGCCGTATCTATCGAGTGCAAACAGAGGCATTACCGGAATACCGGTCCAGCCCGGACGATATCAGCAAGATATATGTGCGCGCTCGGAATGGTACAGAACATACCATGATTCCCCTGGACTCCGTCGTGACCACCGAGTTCAACAGTGGACCGGATCCCGTCACACATTTCAACGGCTTCAATACCGCGCTCGTATTGGGAGGCGCCGCCCCAGGGTACAGCTCGGGACAAGCACTTGATGCACTGGAGCAGGTAGCGGATGAAATCCTGACTCCAAAGGGTTATGCGATCGATTGGAGCGGGATATCCTTCCAGGAACGCAAGGCTGGCGGACAATCGGTTCTGGTATTTGCCTTTGCCTTGCTCATGGTCTTCCTGGTGCTGGCTGCCTTGTACGAAAGCTGGTCCATTCCTTTCGCTGTCATCCTTGCGATACCCTTTGGAATACTGGGAGCGTTGCTGGCCATCTGGACGCGGGGGCTGACCAATGATATTTATTTTCAGATCGGGTTGGTTACATTGATCGGGCTGGCCGCTAAAAACGCGATCCTGATCGTCGAGTTTGCCAATCAGCGATACGCGGCGGGCGAGTCGCTGTATGACGCCGCGCTCGACGCCGCCCGTCTTCGTTTTCGGCCTATCATCATGACGTCGATGGCCTTCATCCTGGGTGTGTTTCCGCTTGTGGTCGCATCGGGCGCGGGCGCGGCGAGCCGGAATTCCATCGGAACGGGAGTGTTTGGCGGAATGCTGGCGGCTACGTTTCTCGCTATCTTTTTTGTACCTCTTTTTTTTGTGATTATTGGAAAGATCGCTCGGCGGGTAAAGCGTTCGGCTGACGCACATCAATTGACGCCAGACGGTTCACCTTCTAAAAGAGAAAAATAATGGTACAGCTACTTAACCTTGTTTCTATATCGGCATCAAGCCCGGTGCCTCCTTCAGCAGGAATTCCTTGAATGCCTGCGCCACGCTGGAGAGGCGCTTATTTTTACGATGCACCACATGCCAATGGCGCATGATGGGAAAATCCTGCACATCCAGAATCTTGAGCCTTCTAGTCTCCAGTTCCAGCTCGGCCGTGTGCAGCGACATGATGGCGAGACCCATTCCTGCTTGCACTGCTTGCTTGATGGCTTCGTTGGTATCCGTCTCCATGCCTTTATTGATGGATATGTGATGTGCGGCGAAAAAACGCTCCATTGCGCTTCGCGTGCCCGAGCCGGGTTCGCGCACCAGGAATATCTCCCGTTCCAGCCGTTCCACCGGGATGCGGTGCAGTTTGCACAGCGGGTGATCGGGCGGCGCAATGACCACCAGGGGATTCTCCATAAAGGATTCGCTGGCAATGTCCAGGTCATCCGGCGGCTGGCCCATGATGGCAAGATCGGTCAGGTTATCGGCGAGATGCTTCAACACCGTTTCGCGATTTGACACATTGAGGCTTACGGTGATGCCGTTATAGCGCTGGCAAAACTTGGCCAATAGATGAGGAGCAAAATAATTGGCCGTGCTTACCACCGAGATATTGAGTTTACCCCGCTCCAGACCTTTCAACTCATCGAGCGCCAGCTCCATATCCGCTAATTGCTGGGAGATCGCCCGGCTGTAATGGTAAAGTTCGCGTCCCGCATCGGTGAGATAGATTCTCTTGCCCATCTGTTCAAAAAGTGGCAGGTCAACGCTGTCTTCCAGCTGCTTGATTTGCATCGATACCGCGGGTTGGGTGAGGTAGAGCTCTTCTGCCGCGCGTGAGAAGCTGAGGTTGCGCGCAACAGATTCAAAAACTTTTAGCTGCCTGAGGGTCAGGTGGAGCATGGTTCCAGGGAACGGCTTATACAAGGATATAAGTAAAAGGTTATCATAATAATCAAAACATATGACTATTGTTTATAATAATTAGGATTACAATTACCCCGTAGTACTTTTATCTACCCCTTACGAGGAGAACTGACATGAGTCAAGAAATAACCGGCAAGGAACGCTATAAATCCGGTGTAATTCCCTACAAAAAAATGGGTTACTGGGATGCTGATTATGTACCCAAGGATACGGATATCATTGCCTTGTTCCGTATTACGCCCCAGGAAGGGGTGGATCATGAGGAAGCCGCCGCTGCTGTCGCTGGCGAATCCTCCACCGCAACCTGGACCGTGGTATGGACCGACCGGCTGACTGCCTGCGAACTCTACCGCGCCAAGGCCTATCGTTCGGAGCTGGTGCCCAACACGGGCCCTGGCACCAAGACCGAGGCCCAGTATTTCGCCTACATCGCCTATGATCTGGATTTGTTCGAAGGAGGCTCCATTGCCAACCTGACAGCCTCGATCATTGGGAATGTATTTGGCTTCAAAGCCGTGAAAGCGCTGCGCCTGGAAGACATGCGCATTCCGGTCGCTTACCTGAAAACCTTTCAAGGCCCCGCCACCGGCATTGTGGTGGAGCGTGAACGCCTCGATAAATTCGGCCGGCCTTTGCTGGGCGCTACCACCAAACCGAAACTGGGTCTGTCCGGCCGCAATTATGGACGCGTGGTGTACGAAGGCCTCAAGGGCGGTCTCGACTTCATGAAAGACGACGAGAATATCAATTCGCAGCCTTTCATGCACTGGCGCGACCGTTTCCTGTACTGTATGGAGGCGGTCAACAAAGCTTCCGCCGCAACGGGTGAAGTCAAGGGCCATTACCTGAATGTCACCGCGGGCACCATGGAAGACATGTATGAGCGCGCGGAATTCGCCAAGTCGCTTGGCTCCGTCATCATCATGATTGACCTGGTGATCGGTTACACCGCGATCCAGTCGATGGCTAAATGGGCGCGCAAGAACGATATGATTCTGCATTTGCACCGCGCTGGCAACTCAACCTACTCGCGTCAAAAAAATCACGGCATGAACTTCCGTGTGATCTGCAAGTGGATGCGGATGGCGGGTGTGGATCATATTCACGCTGGCACTGTCGTCGGCAAGCTCGAGGGCGATCCGCTCATGATCAAGGGCTTTTACGATACCCTGCGCGACACGCGTACTCCGACAAGCCTCGAACACGGACTGTTCTTCGATCAGGACTGGGCTTCGCTGAACAAGGTCATGCCGGTTGCTTCCGGTGGTATTCATGCCGGCCAGATGCATCAGCTGCTCGATTACCTCGGCGAAGACGTGATACTGCAGTTCGGCGGCGGCACGATCGGTCACCCGATGGGCATACAGGCTGGTGCGGTTGCCAATCGCGTTGCGTTGGAAGCGATGGTCTTGGCACGAAATGAGGGCCGCGATTATGTGAAGGAAGGTCCGCAGATTCTGGAAGCAGCTGCCAAGTGGTGCACCCCGCTCAAGCAAGCTTTGGAAACTTGGAAAGATATCACCTTCAACTACGAATCCACCGATACCGCCGATTTCGTGCCGTCCACCACGGCCAGCGTTTAACCCTATCAAGGAGAAAATACAACTATGATGACCAATGTGGGAAATCGTCGTCACGCAGGGGCAGTTCTCTTTTCTGCCGCCGCTGACGGATAAGCAGATCTCTGCGCAAATCAAATACGCGCTAAAAAACGGCTGGGCGATTGGGGTCGAGTACACCGACGATCCCCATCCTCGCAACACCTACTGGGAAATGTTCGGGAACCCGATGTTTGACCTGAAGGATCCTGCCGGTATTCTGACGGAGATCAATGACTGCCGCAAAACCTATCCGAATCATTATATTCGGGTGACCGCGTTTGACGCGACCCGCGGAACGGAAAGCCCGAAAATGTCATACATCGTCAACCGTCCGAAGAACGAGCCGGGCTTCAGGCTGGATCGTCAGGAAGTGGAAGGCCGTAGCGTTCGTTACACCATTCACTCCTATGCAACCGATAAACCGGAAGCCGAGCGGTATTAAGCGGTATTAAGCAGTATCAGTAAGTGAAAACCCCCTTCCCTTCAAAGGGAAGGGGACAACTCGAGGTAGGATGAATCAGATAGCGGCGGAAGGGTAAGGGGCTGCGCATGTTCTTCTATGCCGGGATTCCCGAACCTGCCCTATAAATCTGGGTCTTATAAATACAATCTGGGACCCCATGTGGTTTTGTATTTTATTGTGAATGGATATGAAGAAAAGCTCAAAAGATCTCGTAGTCGTTGCCGATAAAAATCCGATCGATCTGGACGCAGAGTTTCGCGCATCGAATATCAAGGAAGTGCTGGACAAGCTCGATCTTGAATTGATCGGCCTGAAGCCCGTTAAAACCCGTATCCGTGAAACCGCGGCGCTGCTGCTCGTTGACCGGTTGCGAAAGAAACTGGATCTGACCGCTGGCGCGCCCAGTCTGCACATGAGTTTTACCGGCAATCCGGGTACCGGAAAGACTACGGTGGCGCTGCGTATGTCAGAAATCCTGCACCGCTTGGGGTATGTGCGGGAAGGACATCTTGTTTCCGTTACGCGGGACGACCTGGTGGGTCAATATATCGGTCATACCGCGCCCAAGACCAAGGAAGTCATAAAGAAAGCGATGGGTGGCGTACTATTCATCGATGAAGCCTATTATCTCTACAAACCTGAAAACGAGCGCGATTATGGTGCGGAATCGATAGAAATCCTTTTGCAGGTGATGGAAAACAACCGTGAGGATCTGGTTGTAATTCTTGCAGGCTACAAGGATCGCATGGAAAAATTCTTCCGCAGCAATCCTGGCATGCGCTCGCGCATCGCCCACCACATCGACTTCCCTGACTACAGCCCCGATGAACTGGTTGCTATCGCCAGGCTCATGCTGGCATCGCAGAATTACCGCTTCAGTGCCGAGGCGGAAAAGGCCTTCGGCGAGTACATTCGCCTAAGGATGAAAATGGAGCATTTCGCCAATGCCCGCTCGGTTCGCAACGCCCTTGACCGGGCACGGCTGCGTCAGGCCAATCGGCTGTTCGAGGGAGCAAAGAAGAATCTCTCCCGGACTGACCTGATGACCATCGAGGCCGAGGACATCCGTGCAAGCCGGGTGTTCAAGGAAGGCGCAGTCGATCTGGACGGTGACGAGGGTGCGAACGAGATAGCGTCCGCGAACTGAAACGGCGCTAGCTCAAGCTTTGCTGTTTCCAGACGTGCGGCCCCGATGACATCTTTACTTATACTCATGCTATTCCGGGCGGATTATCGAAGTATCCGATATGGTAGGGCGCCCTGGTCTCGGTGCCCCCTTTTTGGGAAGGAAGATCAGGGCCGGGAAACCGAGCTTGATAGATAGTAGATTATCAGCTCATACCATCTATGCTGGCGCTCAGATAAGGATTAGCTTCAATTACCGCTATCACTAGCGTGAAAATCTGGTCTACCTCTCCTTCCCCCATGAGTTTCCCCTTGGGTTTTCTCCTATTCTACCGCCCCAAGCGCAGCATCGAATCCAGGCCGTCGTTTGTATCGATGTCTCTTGCACCACCGCCGCCCCCATCTGTATAGAGACACCAGCAATCCATATTTTCGAGGACCAGGCACCCGGAAGCGCCGCGGCTCAAGCATGTTTCGCAGCACTCTGAAGCCGGGTCGGGTGGCAATGGCCCCGGTCCTCTCCATTTTTTATCTCCAAGTGGCTGGGAACGCAATACCGCGCTGGCGGAGTAAACTGTGCTTACTATCAACCAGGCTCAACCAGACTCGACGAACTCCTGCATGCAAATTAGCGCGGTTTCTCTACTATAGAAGGCTGTGTCAGCATTTCAACCTTTATTTCACCTTGGAACCACATATAAACACCAGAGAAATTTTATTCCGGCTATTCCCGATACTGCTCCCCTAGCTCTAACCTGATTAATGCGTCCTACCCGCCTCGAAAAACCATCAGCCAACCGGAACGACTGGAAGACCATCCGCGCGCTGCTACCTTATCTGTGGGAGTTCAAAGGCAGGGTGGCTATGGCGCTGGCACTCCTGATCATGGCCAAGGTTGCCAATGTCGGCGTACCGCTGATTCTGAAAGAGATTATCGATGCTCTCGACCAGCCCCGCGCCTTGATCGCCTTGCCGGTCCTGCTGCTTGTAGGCTATGGTGCGCTGCGCCTGTGCAGCACGCTGTTCGGCGAGCTGCGTGATGCCATTTTCGCCAAAGTCACACAGCGCGCCATCCGCCGGGTGGCAATCAAGGTTTTCAGCCACTTGCACGCGCTGTCGTTGCGCTTCCACCTCCAGCGGCAGACGGGCGGTGTATCCCGTGATATTGAGCGCGGCTCGCGCGGCATTTCCTTTCTGCTCAATTTCATGCTGTTCAATATTCTTCCCACACTGCTGGAAATCGGCTTGGTGGCGGCTATTCTTCTTTCCCGATACAGCATCTGGTTCTCGGTAATCATTTTTAGCACTTTGGCTGCATATATCGCGCTCACGCTGATCGTCACCGAATGGCGCATGATTTTCCGCCGCACCATGAACGATATGGATTCAAAAGCCAATACCCAGGCGATCGACAGCCTGTTGAACTATGAAACAGTCAAATATTTTGGCAACGAAGCCTGGGAAACACGACGCTACGATGAGCACATGCAGAAGTGGGAAGTGGCTGCGGTGCGCAACCAGACGTCACTCGCCATGCTCAATTCCGGGCAGAGCGCGATCATTGCGATAGGCATCACCTTACTCCTGTCGCTCGCGGCGAACGGAGTCGTCGAGGGCACCATGTCCTTAGGCGATCTGGTACTGATCAATGCCTTCATGCTGCAACTGTATATGCCTCTGCATTTTCTCGGATTTGTATATCGCGAGATCAAGCACTCCCTCGCGGATATGGAAAAAATGTTCAGCCTCCTCGCAGAAAATGAGGAAATCAAGGACCGGCCGGAAGCGGTTGAGCTCGTTGTGGGAAGCGCGGGGATTCGCTTCGAGCAAGTTAATTTCAATTACGAGCCTGATCGCCAGATTCTCTTTGATGTCAGTTTCGACATTGCTCCCGGCCGTAATGTGGCAGTGGTAGGACATAGCGGCTCGGGAAAATCAACGTTGGCACGCTTGCTGTTCCGTTTTTATGACGCCACCTCGGGCCGAATTCTGATAAACGGCCAGGATGTCAGGAATGTCACGCAGAAAAGCCTGCGTGCGGCCATTGGAATCGTTCCGCAGGACTCGGTGCTGTTCAATGACAGCATTTATTACAATATTGCCTACGGACGCCCTGGCGCGACCCCGGAAGAAATCATCGCAGCGGCAAGGTCCGCCCATATCCATGACTTCATCGAGAGCCTGCCGTCGAAATATGACACCACCGTAGGTGAGCGCGGACTAAAGCTATCAGGCGGCGAAAAGCAGCGGGTCGCGATTGCGCGAGCGATTCTCAAAAACCCGGCCATTCTGATCCTTGACGAAGCCACTTCAGCCCTGGACTCTAAATCGGAAAAAGCCATCCAGGCGGAACTGAGACATATCGTTATAAATCGAACTACGCTTACAATCGCGCATCGTTTATCCACTATCGCTGGCGCCGACCAGATCCTGGTTATGGAAAATGGCCGGATTACGGAACGAGGCACACATCATCAACTGCTTGCGGCAAATGGCGCCTATGCATATATGTGGAAGCTCCAGCAGCAGGAAGAGCAGACCCGGCTGCAACTGCTGGAAACCGGGTAAAGGCTGGGCGTCTCAACAAGCTTTCGCCGATCTCAGTCATTCGCCAGCATTGATTGGATAAGCTTGTGGATCATATCGGGGTCGGCCGGCTTCACCAGGTGACGTGCGAATCCCGCCTGCTTGCTTCGCTCAAGATCATCAGGCTGGCCATAACCACTGAGAGCAATCAATATAGTAGCTTTTGTCTCCGGCAGCTGCTGAAGCTGGTTGGCAAGCCCTAGTCCGTCTGGCTCAGGTTTACTCAAATCGAGCAGCGCAACCTGGGGAGCAAACGAGGCAGCTTCCCGGAGGGCGCTTGCAAAGTCATAAGCCGTCCGCACCTCATACCCATACGCTGCCAATAATATCGCGGTGGCGTCAGCGCTATCCACGTTGTCATCAACAACCAGGACACGGCCTTTTCCTGAGCGCGGTGTCTGGCTCGCTGTTGGAGCCGGACGGACCGGAATATCGATTAAGGGAAGCCGGATAACGAACTCGCTGCCCTGTCCCGGTCCCTTGCTCGATGCCGTAATCGATCCACCATGCAGTGAAACCAGTTGAGAAACCAGGGAAAGACCAATACCGAGTCCGCCGCTTGATTTTCTGACTGCGCGCTCCTCTTGCGCGAAAAGCTCAAAAATTTTTGGCAACATATAGTCAGGTATGCCGATTCCATTATCCGCAACCGAGATAATTACCTCGTTCCCTTCGCGATGAGCTTTCAGCGATAATTCGCCCCCTTCGTCCGTGAATTTGGCGGCGTTCGTGAGCAGGTTCTCGATAATTTGGCACAGGCGAACCGGGTCCCCTTCGACAATCAAAGGCCCATCCGTGATCTCGACGGTTAGGTGGTGCCTGCGCGCGTCGATAAGCGCCTTTGCCGATTCCAAGGCTTGATGCACCACCTGAGACATTTCTACCGTTTCTTTCCGGAGCATCAGGACACCACGTGTCAGCCGGGCGATGTCAAGCAAATCGTCCACGAGACGCGTCATATGGACGACCTGCCTGGTAATGGTTTCTCTCGCCCACGAAAGGCGCTTATCGCTGGAGTCGACAAGCCGCAGCGCCTCAGCGGCATTGCGGATGGGAGAAAGGGGATTGCGAAGCTCATGGCCCAGTACGGCAAGAAACTCGTCCTTGCGGCGGTCGGCGTCGCGCAGCTCCCGCTCGGCATTCTTATGGTACTGAATATCAACGCTGGAACCGACAAATCCCACCAGTTTTTCCTGCTCGAAACGCGGTTCTCCAACGAATCGCATCCAATTGTAGGCTCCGTCCGCCTTGCGCAATCGTAATTCGTGATCGTATCCTTTACGAGCGGCCTCGGCTGTCGCGCACGCAGCCAGATACCCTGCCAAATCTTCGGCATGAACGAGATCATGCCATGCCTCACCGAGTAGAGTTTCCGCCGCCCTCCCCGTCTCGTCCGCAAAACGGCGATTCACGAATTCGAGCTTGCCGCCCAGACCGCTGATCCAGATGAATACTGGAGCCGTGTCCGCGAGTGTACGGAACCGTTTCTCGCTTTCCCGAATTTCATATTCCGCTTGTTTGAGCGCATCGATAGGAATAAATGTAACCACTACTCCTTCTATTCGATCTTCGCTACGGTAGGGCAATATGCGTTGTAAATAGAAATGCCCGTCCAGAGTATGAACTTCCGTTTCCACGGCCGCCCCGGAAACCTGCGCCTGCCTGGCTGCCATTTCAAGCTTCTTCGGCTCGATCTTCATCGCAAAATCGCCCAGAGGGCGGTCGATATCGGACGGAAGGAGCCTGAAAAGTTTATGGGAAGCCGGAGTAAAGCGTTTTATGCGCAGCTCCGTATCGAGAAATAGCGTTGGCAGATCATTGCTGGCCAGCAGATTGAGTAGATCATCGTTAGCGGTACGCAATTCGTTGATGCTGCGCTCCAGATCACTGTTGACTGTGGCCAGCTCCTCGTTGACCGATTGCAGCTCTTCTTTTGAAGTCTCCAATTCCTCATTGGCGGACTGGAGCTCCTCGTTCACGGACAGCACCTCTTCATTGGCGAGGTGCAATTCCATATTATTCGTTTCCAATGCCTGGATGGACGCTTCGAGGTCGAGCTGTGTAGTCCTCAAATCTTCCTGTAGCTGGAGCCTCGCCCACGACTCCGAGTCAAGTCCCGTTTGATCCGAGGTACGGCTCAGTCGCTCGTACTCGAACGTCACTAACACGAGGCCGTTTTCTTCGTTGTCCGGGCGGACGGCCCCTATGCGCAGTTGACGGTGCTCGTCAGGTGGACACTCAAGGACAGCCTCGCCGGTCTTGCCTTCGCTTCGAGCTGCATGCACCACCGCGCGAACCGCCATGCGCAGCCTGTCCGGCACCATCGACAACAAGTCGCGCGTTGCGGCCCCTTCTGGGTGAGCAATGAAATCTCGGGTAGGCCCATAAAAGTAGAGGACCTGGGAATCCCGATCGACCAGTATTCCTGTAGCCAAACGCTGCTTCAGCAAAAGTTCGCGCACCAACTCGCCGTATTCGAGACGCCGCGGCTGAGCAGCCCCAGCCTCGGCATTTATGCGCGTTGCCGAGGTATCGGGTACCAGCGGCAATCTGACCGGCATTCTGTGCGAAGTTTCTTTGCTTTGGTAAAGGCGGAATTTTTTCGAAATGTCAGTGAACAGCTCATGATGCACACCTACGGTTTCGGACTTCCCCAGGAACAGATAGCCGCCCGGCTTGAGGGCGAAGTGAAACATTCTGAACAGTTGATCCTGCACCTCCGGCTTCATATAGATGAGCAAGTTTCTGCAACTGATCAAATCCATTCTTGAGAATGGAGGATCGGCAATCAGGTTATGCTGTGAAAACAGAATGGATTCACGAAGAGCTTTGCGCACCTTGAATCGATTGCCTTCGGTTCTCGTAAAATATCGCGCCAGAAGTTCGGGGTTCAAAAGATTTGCAACGCTGCCGGAGTAAATGCCGGAGCGCGCAACTTCAAGTGCCGAATCATCCAGATCGGAAGCGATAATATACAAGGCGATATCAAGACCAGCCTTTTGACGCATCTCAAACAAGGCCATGCCCAGGCTGTAAGCTTCCTCGCCTGTCGAACAACCGGCAACCCAGGCGCGCAGCGGTTCACCGGGCTTATGGTTATCGATGATCCGGGGCAATACGCTTTCTTCCAGAGCCTGCCAAGCTTGGGGTTCACGGAAGAATTCAGTAACATTGATCAGTAAATCCTTTCTTAGGGCCTCGATTTCTTCTTGATTCGTCTGCAAGTGTTTCAGATAGACGGCGAGGCTTTCGAAACCTAGTAACGCCACGCGCCGTTTGGCCCGCCGCATGAGCATCCCTTCTTTATAACCCCGAAAATCGACTCCAGCCCGAATTCGCATGAATGCCACGATATCCTTCAGAGCCTGCGTGTCTTCTCCCAACACCGAGGGAGGCGGCACACGCCGCCATAAGCTGGAGTGGGTGATATATTGGGCGAGTGTTTGGGCCATCTCTTCGATAGAAACGACATAATCCACCAGCCCGGTCTGGATCGCGCTTTCAGGCATATCGGAATGCTGCGCCGTCTCCGGCACCTGTGCCATGGTCATCCCGCCGGCGGCCTTGATCGCTTTAAGGCCAACCGTACCGTCATGATCGGCACCTGTAAGAACGATACAGATCGCTCGCTCTTGTTGCTCTTCCGCCAGCGAGGTGAACAAAAGATCGATGGCCTTGCGCGAATGCCGTGATTCCGGGATCTGTTCGAGACGCAGATATCCGCTGTCGAATATCAGGTAATGGCCGGGGGGTATAACATATACCCTGCCGGGTTCGACGGCCAGGTCTTCCTTGACCTGAACAACCGGCATCGAAGTAACTTTTGCCAGAATTTCGGCGAGATGGCTGGGGTGATCCGGCGCAAGGTGCACCACAACAATATAAGCAATATCCCCGGCTGCTGGTAGAAGCTTGAATAATCTCTGAAGTGCCTCCACGCCTCCAGCGGACGCGCCGATCCCCACAATCAGGAAACGGTAGTGGCTCGCCCCCGGCAGTGCTCTCGATTGATAGAGCGTCAGGCAGGCCGCTTACCGAAACCGGCGAGCCGCCTGATAGCAAAGGAAATGGCCCGGATTTTTTATCGTCGGCTTGTGTCATATAAAAAAGTGAGCTCTACCAACGCGGCACTCAACCGCTTATGCAGGAGTTCAAGTGTAATGGATAGGATAAAAAATACGATAGCTGTACCCATCCGTCACGCATAAGAAGACTTGGTGAGTATGACCCATTATAATCTCGCAAGTTTTTATCTCCAGGATTTCAAATGTTCGGCGCATCTTTTTCAGTATTACCTCAGTATTTGCTGCCTAAACAGGCAATGACGGTGCTGGCTGGACATATTGCCAACGCCAGTGCCGGCCGCGTCACTACCTTGATTATCCGCTGGTTTATCCACCGTTACGGCGTAAACATGAAGGAAGCGGTAAACCCTGATATTCACAGTTACCGGACATTCAACGATTTTTTTACGCGAGCCTTGCTTGCGGAGAGACGCCCCATCGCGCAGGCGGACTATGTTTGCCCGGCCGATGGGATTATCAGTCAACTCGGCATAATTTCCGGGTGATCAGATATTCCAGGCTAAAGGGCGCAATTATTCTGCAACGGCGTTAGTGGGAGGTAATAGCGAGCTGGCTGAAAAATTTTGTGGCGGCCATTTTGCCACGTTATATCTAAGCCCCAGGGATTACCACCGGGTGCACATGCCTTGCAGCGGACGGCTGACCCGCATGATCCACGTTCCCGGTACCTTATTCTCGGTGAACCCCAGGACAGTACGAGGTGTTCCCGGACTTTTTGCGCGGAATGAGCGCGTGATTTGCATATTTGAATCCGAGCATGGCCCGTTTGTCATGGTCCTCGTAGGCGCCACCATCGTAGGTAGTATATCCACGGTATGGCATGGGGTCGTTAACCCGCAACGCTCGAGAGAAGTTCGCGAATGGCAGTACGATTCGCAAGACATCGTGTTTGGGAAAGGCCAGGAAATGGGCCGGTTTCAGCTAGGCTCAACGGTGATCATGTTATTTCCCGAGAACAGGTTGGTCTTCAACCCGCTCTGGTCGCCTGCGCAAGCAGTCCGATTTGGCGAGATGATGGCCATGCGAACGCAACAAGAAACGCGAGAAGGCGGGAACAGTGAATGAAGCGTGCGCACTGAAGGGTGCAGCCCGCCTGATTCAAAAAAGAACCGTGAGCGGGGAATTTTTTCACGAAACCCCAGATCACAGACTTACGCTCCGGTTTGAGCAACTATCGAGCTGCAGCATAAGGTTTCATGACGAGGCTTCCTGGCGGTCAGGCGCTTTGCAGAATCGCGGGCGAATGGGTATCCGCATCAGTCGTCGCATAACCTGAAGTAAAAGGCGCCGTGTGGGCGAGCTCCTGGGTCATACGCAATAGTATTTCGCGAAATTCCGCGCCCACCTCGGGATGCCGCAGGCCATACGCCACCGTTGCTTCCAGAAAGCCTGCCTTGCTTCCGCAATCGTAATGCTTGCCCAGATAGCGGTAAGTCATCACAGACTCCAGCTTAAGAAGACGCGAAATTCCGTCTGTAAGCTGAATCTCCCCGCCCACTCCCGGGTCGAGGCTCGCAATGCAATCGAATATCGTGGGCGAAAGGACATAACGACCGACGATAGCCAGGGTCGATGGCGCCACCTCGGGCAACGGTTTTTCGACGACACTGCGTATTTTCATGCTGCGGCTGTCGGTATCTTCACCGTAAGCATCGACAATCCCATAGCGACGTGTGTCTTCGCGGGATACCGACCGCACAGCCACCAGGCTGCTCTGTAGCTGTTCATACTGGGCTACCATTTGCGCCAGCACAGGGGGCTGGCCGTCGATCAAATCGTCGGGAAGCAGCACAGCGAAAGGTTCATTGCCGACCAAATGCCGCGCGCACTGAATCGCATGGCCCAGCCCTCTGGGCTCTTCCTGACGGACAAAGCTGAAGTGCAGTCCGCTGTGGGCCAGTTGGCGCAACATTCTCAGCGACGCGTGCTTTCCTTGGGATGCCAGTTCGCTTTCCAGTTCCACTGATCGATGCAGATGATCTTCAATAGCTCGCTTGCTGCGGTGAGTTACAAAAATGATCTCTTCAATTCCTGCCGCTGCCGCTTCGTCCACGGCATACTGAATCAATGGGCGATCGACAATAGGCAACATCTCTTTCGCGATGGCCTTGGTCGCTGGCAGGAAACGCGTCCCCAGCCCAGCGACAGGAAATACCGCCTTCCGCACCGCCTTTGTAGATTTTCGAAAAGATGTGCCGTTGAGTGAAAACATTTCTTTCCGGTTTATGGCGGCAGGTGTGGCGGATATGCTCATGAGTGTCTCCTGTAATATTGACGCGTTCATCGATAAAGTAATGGTCTTAAGTAATGGTCTTGCTTCCCGGTCTCCTTGCGCACCCCGCGCCAGCTATAGTTGCCGCAGGTAGGCGACGATGTCGGACTTCTCCTCATCGTTGAGCTTGAGCTGTAACACGAGATTGAAGAATTCAACGGTATCTTCGAGGGTCAGCAGGCGTCCGTCATGAAAATACGGAGGACTATCCTTGATGCCTCGCAGTGTGAACGTCTTTATTGGACCATCGCCCGGCTCGTTGAGGAATCGTTCCAATTTAAGATCATGCATTTGATGATCCAGGAACGCAGGCGGCTTGTGGCAACTCGCGCACTGGCCTTTTCCGAAGAAAAGCTTCTCGCCACGTAACTCCTTTTCGGTCGCCTTGGCCGGGTCCAGCCGCCCCTGGGTATCCAGTTTGGGCGCTGGAGGAAAATCGAACATGTTCTGAAGCTGCGCCATGTGGCTTACATGAATTCGGTCAAGCACAGTAAAACCTTTTTTCATCGCATGAATCGGATCGCCATTGAAATAGGCTGTGCGGAACTCAAACTCGGTGAAATCCTCAACCGAGCTCAGGCTGCGCTTCGAACCGTGAATTTGCTGATTGAACAATCCACGCAGGCTGACCGTATCCAGACGGAAGCGCCGTTCCTCCGGCCTGATGTCGGGGCTGAGGTGAAACTGCCCGGTCGTATGGCCGTTCATATGGCAATCAAGGCAAGTGACGCCCAGGCTCGGCTGCGCGCTCTTGCGGTCATCCGTCGGATTGAATTCCTCCTGGGGCAGGGGAGTAAGTAACATCTGGAGACCGTTAAGTTGCACCGGCGTCAAGATGTCCTTGAATAAGCGATAAAAATTATTGATCGAAACTACTTCGCCGCGTGATACGTCACCCAGTTCAGGACGGTTCTGAAGGAATATCGCAGGAGGAAACTCGGGCAGAAATGCGTCAGGCAAATCGAAGTCAACATCGAACCGCTGCAGGCGGGGAAACATATCGATCTGCATCTGCGGGAAAACCTGTCCCCCTGGGGATTGCTTGGGGTGAGGCAGCGCCGGATAAGGGAATACATTCTGGCTCCGTATCTCCGCAGGAGACATGGTGGCCAATTTTTGCCAGCTCAGCCCGCCCGGCAGGCGCGCGGTCGGCCCCACCGCTAGGGGTTTGCCCCGGGACATTTTTGCCTCCCGATCGAGCCTGGGCGTCAAATCGTAACGCCGCATGAGCAAATCGCGTTGGGTTCTCATGACCTTTGGCCGGTCCGCGATGTCCGCCTTCATGGTCTCCTCAAAGGTTTGCATTGGCTTTTTCGCGTTCAGAGGATCACGGTAAAACTCGAACCCCAATGTCTTCCCCTTATCGGGCTGGTTTTCAAAAGCGGGAGAAGAGGGCTTTGCATTCGTGGCTGAGAAGACATTTGACTGGTCGTGTTCGTTTTTTCTCTGTTCGGGCCGGGTCACGGATACCTCACGCGGAGCCTGAGCCTCCGTTACCGCATCCCGAGAAGGCCCTTTTGCGGAGCGTGACTCAGCATCGCTTTGACTTATAGCGGTACCCATCCCCATACCCAGGCTTGCAAGACCAAAACCAAGACCTAGCGTCAGTAAATTTATTCTTCTCATGCCAACCTCCATTCTCCAATGGAGGGCAGAGCCCTGAACATTTGCTCTTCCCGCCACTACTTATTGTTGATTGTTGATTCTTGATTTCCAGCCGGCGCTGCTGATTAGGTCACCTGCTTAGCCTATTACATGGGCCGACCGAACATGAGTTTCCATAATGTCCCATTACCGTGTGGGACGTCTGTACGAAACCGCACAGTGGCACAGATGCGTCAGTTGTACGGTTCAAAGCCCCCCCGGTCTGCCCAAGGCTCGCCCGATCTGGTTTAGCTCGCTCGATCTGGCCAGGGGAAAACGGCCGCAGCCGACTCCCAGCTATTCCCGGCTGGTTTGCTGCTTATTGTTTATTCGAGGAAGAATGAACCATAAAGTAATGAAAAGGCTACCGACCGCAACCGCCAGCATTGAGGCCAACTGGCTCCCCGCGATTATTCTCGCGATCAGATAGATATCTATGCATAGAGCCACTAGCAGAGGCAACATGCCCAGAAGCAGCAGGCGCGTCGCCAAACGAATAAACTGTCCGGTAATTTTTTCCGGTCCAGTTTGACGGTGGAAAGCGGCGGGAGTCATCACCAGCGCGATGGCGATGGCTGTCAGGGACAGTGCAAACAGATGAAGTTTTTGCTCTGGAGGCGTGAGTATCTGAGAGAAACTGTTATTAAACACGGCTATCAGCTGAAAACCGAACAACGCCTGTATGCCCGGTAAAACCATGCGACACTCACCTAATAGAAGCTCCGCGGCTTTTGATAACGGAAGTTCTTCCGTCTTTTCGCTGGCTCGGGTATCAATAGTCATCCGGGGAAATTCTCATCTTATCCATTGTCCGTCCTGACTTCGCACCCAGCGGGAATGTCGGGAGTGCATCATTGCGCTCATGAATGGGCTCTAACGCAGGTACACCGAAGTAGGTACACCGAGCTGTCGAAAAGCGAACGCTAATGACATTTTAATACACGCACGGGCTGGCTCTGTGCGGCGAGACACATACTGAGGGGAAGTGATCGACCGAAGTGACGGACTTCAAGGGGTAGCTACGCTGTTATATATATTGTCAAGCGAAGCATCGCCACGCAGGCAGTCAATAGGCAGTCAATAGGCAGTCAATAGGCAGTCAATAGAATCGTAAGGAAAACTTGCCTGAAGGGAGTATTTATGGAGGGAGTACTTAAAGGAAGGTTAGGCGTTTAAAGGGAATACTAAAGAGAGTACTAGAGGGAGTACTACAACTAACGGGGTAGCCATAAAAGCGCTACCTCGCTGCTAAATGGGAGGAGACCCGGATGGGTTGCGCTCGCGCAACCCATCCGGGTCAAGCGGCTATCTGCAGGATTCTCTCCAGGCATCCAGAGAAAGGTTTTTCTTTAAAAAGTCAAAATTCATCGCGTTCGCTTGTGGGCAAAAGCTCGAATTTGCGAGGTTGTACTCAATACCGAATACAGCTTTCCGCGCAGCAACGAATGGTTTGAGTGTATCGCATTCACCATACTGGAAGCATTCTTCATTCACGGCAAAATCGAAATAACTCACAAGGTCCTTGATCTGATCAAGATCATTTTTCAAACCTATGGCGAGCCCAAGGCTATGCGCTGCTTCAGCGAGAGCCATGTTATAAGTCAGTTGATCGTTATAGCTCAGAGCAAACCCGGTATTGTTACTGTAGCCGTCAACATTGTCAGGATCGACACCGTCGCAGCCTTTTTGAGCAGCCTGCTCCATGCGGGCTCGCATGATGGGCATCAGGACATCCAGATGTCGTACGTCCAGCCACTTTTCGCCCGCCCAGCCGTCAAGATTCCGGCCAAGAACTGAAGCTGGAAATGCGCCAGCATCAGGACGCCAGTTTTCATAGCTGCCCGCACTGAAATAACAAATGACATGCTTGCCCTTTGATCTAAGTGCTGAGATAACCGCTGCGCTGGTATCGAAAAGGTCGAGATTGTACACATCCACGTTCAAGGAAGTATCAAGCGTACCCGTATATTGAATCTGCCACTTCAACCCCGGGGCCGGCTGCCAGCGGTTTCCGCTGTTCACAACCGGCGATGTGCCACCCGAACTACTTCCTGAGCCCGACGTATC
The DNA here is from genome assembly GCA_963745455.1 of uncultured beta proteobacterium. Classification (GTDB taxonomy): domain Bacteria; phylum Pseudomonadota; class Gammaproteobacteria; order Burkholderiales; family Nitrosomonadaceae; genus Nitrosospira. Next base: position 120,984 of record CAVUXR010000045.1, on the reverse strand, counting down.
TGTAGATGGACTGGAGTCAGCACTTTTTATTTCGAAGGCAAGGAAGTCAAGCTTACTGTTGTTCCCGCTGCTTCTTGTCAGGTAGCGCAAAGTTACCTGATTTCGGCTGCTGATATATTGACTTGGGTCGATTATGGCCGCAGCGATATTGCTCCACGATTGGTCGGCGGCATCGCGGTTATCCGCGATATAAATCCATTTGCCGGTTTTAACGTTCAGCAACTGAAACTCCCATTTTTGAACGGACTTTTGCGGGCCGCGATAATTGGCATTGAATATCAGTTGCTGAATTGTTTTATTAGGTAAAGCTGGCAGATTGAACCTGAAAGTTCCTAGATATCCGCGCTGGTCAGTTGCAAATTCCACGTAATTGTCCGGAGTGTCGTCCGAGCCTTGTTGATCTTTTACCGCAAGAACTTCCAGGGGCTGGGCTGTCGCTGAGCCTGTTTTATTTAACAGGTTGGAGGGAAACATGAGATCGGCATAACTGACATTTGCCATCAAGAGAGACATGCCTCGCAAACAGTTGAATCAAGCGTTTTAGCGGTTTGGCTAAAGAGGCTTTACGGGCTGAAAGTCTTTTTATTGAATTGATGATGGGATTGGTTAGTGAAGTATTAGAGATTTTGATTCTTCTGGATTCCTGCATCCTGAGTTTTCCTCTGTATTGAAAATTTATGGAACTGAATTTAATGGAACTGAATTGGATCGATTAGTCATGTCTTAAGCAGCTTGCAGTAGCATCTGTGCGCATCTCCCCGTGGATTTTCTATTCTGTCATTTCCCCAGCAAAATCAGCGCGCGTGTTGGAATTCGAGCCAGCTCAACAAACTGCAGGACTTCCATGCAACAAATTAGCAGAACGAGATCCAGGCGATCGATTGAAGAAGCGGGGAAATGGCGGTCATTTAATAAAAAGGTTTGGTCTAACCCGGCATGTCAGGCAGCAGCTCTGCCTTATCGGGCTGAATGCACTCAAGCACAATTCATGCCAAATCGAATCGCCGGAAATCAACGGCTACAAGGTGCATTAATTCCAAAAACTGTCTCTAAATCGCGCTATAAAGATATTTGGCTAAGCAACGTTCTGTTATTTATAGAGTTTGATTGTCGCTTTCCGACGACAAAAAAAGCATATGTGGGTTATCGAACGGACACCGCTGTGTGCGAGCATCAAGCTGAATCTGATCCAATATCAATCGTTAAAAGCATCGTGTTTCCTATTTCCTTGGAACGAAAACAGAAGAGTCCTCAGTAACAAAAAATCCCTCTACCCCCTATCCCCCAAACCCTCCACATTTCCGAAAAGGAGATTTCATTCATGAAAAAGAAAAACTCGAGCACGAAATGCTCGCTGCTTGTCTCAGTGATCATATGGCTGGCTTCAATTGGTGGTGGCAGCACCCGCATTTGCTGATAACGCCGTTAAGTTAAGGGTATTGCTCATCACCACGGGTGATGTGACGCAAGATATGGGATTTGCCTATATCAAGCCTGTCCTTGACGAAATGGGCGTGCCCTATGATGTGTTAAATGCCACTACGCAGGACTTGACCGCTGCAATGCTCGCCTCTTCTTCGGCCGGGGCCGCCTGCAAAGTTGCCGATGCGGGATGTGTAGGCAACTACAATGGCATCATCCTGACGATCTCTGACCTGTCTCCCAACTTTACGCCAGCGGAATGGGACATCCTGCACGCTTACGAAAAGAACTTCAGCGTGCGCGAGGCTGTGCTGTCAGGATGGCCGGCCACTTATTGGGATCCGAACGCTCCTTTCGGCGTTTATCTGGATTATGGCCTGGTCTTTTCGTCCAGCGGAAACGACTACGAGTGCCCAGTGGACAGTGGGGACTACCACCTACAGCAAACAGGCTTTCGAGTATGTGAACCCGGTTAATCCGCTTCCCATTACGGATTTTGCCTTCGCCGCCAATCCTCGAAATGATGCCACCCTTCTGCGGGACGGTACCAAACCAAACGTTGTGCCGCTTCTGAAAACCCAGAATGGCGAAGCGTTGGTATCGATCGTGCAATACGTAGTGCCTCCGCAGACCACGCCGGTGCGCGAGGTGATGATCTCGACGATCAGCAATGCAGATTTCCTGGTCCACTCAAAGGTTCTGGCCTACGAGTTCATCAATTGGGCCACGCAAGGGATCTTCGTCGGAGCACGCTTTATCCATATGGCCGCCCATGCGGATGATTTGTTTATTCCTGACGAACTATGGGATCCCGCCCTTAGGGCGACCAATCCCGCCACCACCTTTCGTCTGAGCGGCGCCGACATCAGCAATGCGGTGAGCAAGCAGGCAGCGTTTCGCGCTGCGCATCCAGTCGCCAGCACTTTCAAGCTCGATTTTCCGTTCAATGGTTCCGGCGCGGTGGTGGATCCGGAAGCGATGACGCTGGTCGCAGACCTGACTGACGACCTGGTGGCGGCGGTGATTGCCAACAAGGCGAATTTCCGCTTCATCAGCCATACCTTTACCCATGCAGACATGGATAAGGCGCCGGTTCCGGCCAATGCCCCTTGTGTTTACGAGACCTTTACCACCCTCGCGGCCATCCAGGCGGAAATCACCAGGAACCGGACTGTCTGGGGGCTTCTGGCTCTTCCTGAGAAAAGCTTGAACAATGGGACGCTTGTAAGCGGCAATCATTCTGGCCTGAAAGATCGCAAATGCACCGAAGATCAAGCTGACGACGTGGCGTTTGACCAGGGCGGCGCTAATCCGCTATTCCTTCAAGCCGTTGCGAACGTGGGCGTGGATTACCTTGCCTCCGACTCATCGCAGCGGGCGCAAAACATCGAGCAGTACATCACTCAGTACGACGATGGCAGCACGGACGACCGGTTGATGCTGCCGCGCTGGCCCACCAATATTTTCTACAATGTGATAAACCCGGATCAGTTGGTGGATGAGTACAACTACATCTTTCATGACAGGCTCGTGAACGCCGGACAGGATCCCTGCCAGATACCCGGGGCCATCTGCTCTACCCGGACCTATCCCGAAATTCTCCTGGCCGAGGCCGATGCGGCAATACGGCATATGCTGACCTTCAACAAATGGCCGCATTTTTTCCACCAGACGAACGTTGCCAAGTATGATGCGAGCGGCAATACGCTCCAGTTCGACTGGCTGAATGCTGTGTTCACCGAATACGAGCGCCTGTTCAAACTACCAATCAGGAATTTTCCCTATTACCTGATTGGTGACCGTACCGCAGAACGGCTCAGTTACAAGTCTGCAGTGATCCAGGCCGTATGGAATCGTACGACCAATCAGGTAACCCTATCCTCAAATAAAACGATACCGAATCTTCTCGTCACGGGTCTATCGGGCGGGGACCTGTACGGTGGTCAATTTATCCGGGAAGTCAATGTAAACGCTACCCCCAAGGCGATTTTAGTCAACCGGGCGCTCACTCAGTGATACTCAGTGATACTCAATGAGCCCTGTGCTACTTCCCGGAATCTTTCGATAACGCGTAAACGATTAAGAGGATCTACAAATGGAACATTACATCCGCTCCACCAGGACCGTTCTTAGCCTGATTGCTGCCGTGGCCATTACAATCGGCGTTGGATCCCCTTGCCGGTACATTCAGCCGCAGAACAGGCTGCAGCGCAGGCTAACGACAAATCCCAGCAAGCCAAGGATGAGAATAATAGAAAGAAGATACGAGAGGCAAACGACGTCAAGCTGAAGGCGCAGGAACCTTTATACGCAGAGCAGGCAAAATCCCTGGCTGAGCAATATAAGGAAACGGCGCAGATTGTTGCACGCCAGGGCGGCAATCCTCAGCCGCTCCTCGATGCCGCTGCTCATTTCGAAAACCAGTCTGAAGTGATTAGCAAAGCCCGCCAGAATCCGGTCTCCATCCAGATTCCGCAACCTGTAGCCCACCCCAAGGTGCATAAAAAATAGCTTCTCTTTGATAAGCACCTGGACGATTGCCCCGGGCAAAGCCAGGCAATCGTCCATTTATTCCAGATGAACCCCATCACCTTGATGCTGCTTACCCAGTCGCGTTCAAGTCCTCTCTGCATAACCCTGTTCTAATCTTTCCTCTTTCTGATCAACCAGCTTGTACGCACGCCCCGCCAGGCAAAAACAGCAGAAAGAGATTCGAGCGATGCAGATTTTCCCTAATTCGACATCTCAGGCATCTCATGCAACTCGGCGAGCAACTCTTTTTTGATAGTCTATGCTTCAGTAGGGGCTTTTAGTGGGGGCTTTTAGTGGGGCTCTCGGACTATCTGTAAGCAATGGCGAGCGCTTTAAAAAATCTCCTTTTAGTGATGGACTTATATTTGAGAAGAAGTGATGAGTAAGGGTAAGGGATGGTTCTGGTGGGAAGTTGATCGTACTTCTAGTTTCGCTTGCCGTTTCCCATTTGTCGTTTCCGATTTGCCATTTCCGAAAAGGAGATTTCATTCATGAAAAAGAACTCGAGCACGAAATGCTCGCTGCTTGTCTCAGTGATCATATGGCTGGCTTCAATTGTTGTGGCAGCACCCGCATTCGCTGATAACGCCGTTAAATTAAGGGTATTGCTCATCACCACGGGTGATGTGACGCAAGACATGGGATTTGCCTATGTCAAGCCTGTCCTTGACGAAATGGGCGTGCCCTATGATGTGTTAAATGCCACTACGCAGGACTTGACCGCTGCAATGCTCGCCTCTTCTTCAGCCGGGGCCGCCTGCAAAGTTGCCGATGCGGGATGTGTAGGCAACTACAATGGCATCATCCTGACGATCTCTGACCTGTCTCCCAACTTTACGCCAACGGAATGGGACATCCTGCACGCTTACGAAAAGAACTTCAGCGTGCGCGAGGCTGTGCTGTCAGGATGGCCGGCCACTTATTGGGATCCGAACGCTCCTTTCGGCGTTTATCTGGATTATGGCCTGGTCTATTCGTCCAGCGGAAACGACTACGCTGCCCAGTGGACAGTGGGGACTACCACCTACAGCAAACAGGCTTTCGAGTATGTGAACCAGGTCAATCCGCTTCCAATTACGGATTTTGCCTTCGCCGCCAATCCTCGAAATGATGCCACCCTTCTGCGGGACGGTACCAAACCAAACGTTGTGCCGCTTCTGAAAACCCAGAATGGCGAGGCGTTGGTATCGATCGTGCAATACGTGGTGCCTCCGCAGACCACGCCGGTACGCGAGGTGATGATCTCGACGATCAGCAATGCGGATTTCCTGGTCCACTCAAAGGTTCTGGCCTACGAGTTCATCAATTGGGCCACGCAAGGGATCTTCGTCGGAGCACGCTTTATCCATATGGCCGCCCATGCGGATGATTTGTTTATTCCTGACGAACTATGGGATCCCGCCCTTAGGGCGACCAATCCCGCCACCACCTTTCGTCTGAGCGGCGCCGACATCAGCAATGCGGTGAGCAAGCAGGCAGCGTTTCGCGCGGCACATCCAGTCGCCAGCACTTTCAAGCTCGATTTTCCGTTCAATGGTTCCGGCGCGGTGGTGGATCCGGAAGCGATGACGCTGGTCGCAGACCTGACTGACGACCTGGTGGCGGCGGTCGTGGCCAACAAGGCGAATTTCCGCTTCATCAATCATACCTTTACCCATGCAGACATGGATAAGGCGCCGGTTCCGGCCAATGCGCCTTGCGATTACGAGACCTTTACCACCATTTCGGCCACGCAGGCGGAAATCACCAGGAACCGGACTGTCTGGGGACTTCTGGCTCTTCCCGAGCAAAGCCAGAATAACCGCATGCTCCTGAGTGGCAACCACTCCGGCCTCAAGGATCGCAAATGCACCGCTGACCCTGCCTTGCATCCCCAAATGGCCGACGTCCAGTCCGATGATGTGGCGTTTGACCAGGGCGGCGCCAATCCGCTATTCCTTCAAGCCGCTGCTCGCGCGTCAGTTAGCTACCTTGCCTCCGACTCGTCGCAGCGGGCGCAAAACATCGAGCAGTACATCAGCCAGTACGATGACGGCAGCCAAACGGATCGATTGATGCTGCCACGCTGGCCCACCAATATTTTCTACAATGTGATAAACCCGGATCAGTTGGTGGATGAGTACAACTACATCTTTCATGACCGATTCGTGAATGCCGGGCAGGATCCCTGCCAGATACCAGGAGCCATCTGCGCTACCCGGACCTATCCTGACATCCTCCTGGCCGAGGCCGATGCGGCAATACGGCATATGCTGACCTTCAACAAGTGGCCGCATTTTTTCCACCAGACGAACATTGCCAGCTATGATGCGAGCGGCAATACGCTCCAGTTCGACTGGCTGAATGCTGTGTTCACCGAATACGAGCGCCTGTTCAAACTAGCGGTCAAGAATTATCCTCATTATTTGACTGGCGATCATACAGCAGACAGCCTCACTGCCAAGTCTGCGGCAATTCAGGCCATCTGGAATCGTACGACCAATCAGGTAACGCTGTCTGCAAATAAAGCTGTACCTAACCTTTTTGTTACGGGGCTATCAGGTGGAGAACTGTATGGTGGTCAATATATCCGCAGCATTAACATAAACACCACCCCTACGGCGATTTTAGTCAACCGGGCGCTCACTCAGTGATGGGCAGTGATACTCAATGAGCCCGCGCTATTTTCCGAAATCTTTCGATAACGCGTAAACGATCAAGAGGATCTACAAATGGAACATTACATCCGCTCCACCAGGACCGTTCTCAACCTGATTGCTGCCGTGGCCATTACAATCGGCATTAGCACCCCATTGCCGGTACATGCAGCCGCAGAACAGGCTGCAGTGCAGGCTAACGACAAATCCCAGCAAGCCAAGGATGAGAATAATAGAAAGAAGATACGAGAGGCAAACGACGTCAAGCTGAAGGCGCAGGAACCTTTATACGCAGAGCAGGCAAAATCCCTGGCTGAGCAATATAAGGAAACGGCGCAGATTGTTGCACGCCAGGGCGGCAATCCTCAGCCGCTCCTCGATGCCGCTGCTCATTTCGAAAACCAGTCTGAAGTGATTAGCAAAGCCCGCCAGAATCCGGTTTCCATTCAGATTCCGCAACCTGTAGCCCACCCCAAGGTGCATAAAAAATAGCTTCTCTTCGATAAGCACCTGGACGATTGCTCCGGCTTCGCCGGACAATCGTCCATTTATTCCAGCTTTTCAGGAATCAAAAGTGTTCAAGCGGATCCAGAAGCGGATTCAAAAGCGAAAAGAATATTGAACACCCGCTCCCGCAAAAGGCTGATTGACCCTGCCGGCCTGGACATTACTATAAAAGACTCCGGCACTGAGAATATCGGGACCGAGTAATGAGATCCCCATCGAGAGACGGCCGTTGTACCCCAAGGCATCGGCTGGCCACACCCACCCTGCCCACACGTCCGCAAGGACAAAGGGACGCCTCAATACACCCTGATCAGGTGGCCCATAACGAAAACTCGTACCCATGCCCATCATTCCGAATCGCCGTGGAATAACAGTCTGCACGTCTGCCAGGGGAGGCGCCAACGATCTGCTCAAGTCGGAAGGGAGTGTCTGTGCAAGACTATTGCCTTCCACTGATCCCTGCAATCGGATTTGCCACTCCTGAATACCCGTAAGAAGAGAATGCCCCAGAATCGCTTGCACCTTGTAACCTTTACCCAGAGTGCTTCTTTCTCTGGTCGAATAATGGTGACCATCGATATCCAGATTGAGGAACGTTTGCTGCGATAATCGGGTGAAGATGCCGAATAAAATCGTATCTTTTGTTCCCAGTGCCCGTAACGCTCCCGTTTCATGACTGAGTTCATTCACTCCTAGGCGCAAGCTCGCTCTCAATTTATCGGTTATATCCTGGCTAACTCTGGCCGCGCCGTAAACCACGGAATCGACCTCTCTTAAATTACCACCCAGATTCGCCTGGAACATGGTCTGACGCAGCGGATGTCTAAATTCCGCCATTATGTCTACTTCATTATTTGCGGGCAGCATAATGTTGGGATTTGAAGAGTCCAGATGCACGTGCTTTAGCTCGGTCGCGAATACTCCACGGAGAAAAGGTATATTCATTCGCGCTCGGCTTTCGATAAAACTTATACCTCCAAGAGTCCTGTAATCGAAGCTTCCTGTCACTTGCTTGCTTGTTTTTACTATCAATTCGTCCCTCAAATTGAAGAAGCTTGCTTGCAACGATGGCTGCCCCTTATGTGAATCGAGCAGTTTATAGGTTAAAGCCAACGCCTCTTCATTTCTGTCCAGACGCTTGAGCGTCTCCATTTTGTTGAAATCCGAAAGGTTGTCATTTTCATCTTCAAGAATATGTTCAGCAGCGGCAAGATCATTTTCCCCCAAAGCTAAAGCAAGGCGCTGCCAGGCAGGTGTTTTTTGCCGCACCATATGCTCTTGCAATAACCAGTAGCGAGCGGCGGGATAATTCTCCTGGGACAAATATGTGGCAACGAGCAATTCTTGCACCGCGGCGTCATCGTATCCTTTATCAAGAAGTTTTTTTAGCATGGATACATCGGCATTTGCACCTTCCAGATCGCGAACCAAAGCCATGTATTCCGGGCGCAACAGTTCCTTGATTTTTTTGCCGGACATCTTTCCAGTTTCATTCAGCCGGGCCCTCAAGTTGAACAGAACATGTTTACGCAGATGCCAGGCTGCATCTACATGTCCGGACCTCCCCATGGCGTCAGCATAGGTAAGCAGCCAAAGATAGTCATCAGGACTGATTCGCGATTTACGCTCGAACCACGGCAGAGCTTCCTTGTTCTGACCAACCTTGACCAACGCCACGCCATAGACGCCCCATAAAGACGGGGTTTTTGAGGCATCCAGTCGCCATGTTTTAATATGCGATTTTAGTGAGCGCTTGTTATTCAGCCCAATCAGATTCCATAGAATGCCTTCCTTGGCATTAGTCGATGCCGGATTAACTTTTAAAGCCTGTTTATAATTTTTTAACGCTATTTCGGGCTCACTCTCATGAGTATTCAACTGGGCCCGCATCAACCAGTACATTTCCGAACCGAGAAATTGCGATTCATCAGCCACCGCCATTTTTATAAGCCGCTTTAGCTCTATTGATAAACCTGCCTGATTGGCAACGTCCATGGAAAGCAGCAACCAGCGGGATTGATCAAGACGATGATAAGCCTCGTCACCGATTGCGATCGCCTCTTCCGCCTTACCCGTCTCTCGCATCAACTGAATCAGTCGTTCCGCAACGAGCGCATTGGTACTTCCTGACTTCCAGAGAACACTGTAAGCCGATAATGAGTGCTCAGGTCGTTTCAACTCCCACGAAAGCTCACTCAGAATCTCCCAGAAGGGCGTTTCTTTTGCTGTCACATTATTTTTATTCGATAACAGTAGAGAAAGCGCCTTCTCGGATTGGCCGTTTTTCCACATTAATCTCGCTTGATGGGTCACAGCCTCCGGTACCGGGTTGAAGTGCCCTCCCATAAGTTTCCACGTTTCCATAGCCTCGGTTAATTGTCCGGCATTCTCCTGTGTTTTAGCCAAAGCTTCCCACACCTGCGAATTATCGGGATAGCGCTTTAAATAGGATTTCAAAAAATTGACGTGATCAGATAAGCTGCCTGCCTCGTTGTATGCAGTCAGTAGGTTATCCATTTCCTCCTTGGTCAATTTACGCCTACTTGACAGTTGCATCAGCACCTTCAGGGCAATGTCGTTATGATGCAGGCCTTTCGATAGCCTGATCGCATTCATGATGGATGCATCGTCTCCTCTGTTGTTCGCCAGCCACACCCACTCTTTTAGCGCAACCTCCGGCATCAAAGCCCATTCTGCGATACGTCCCAAACTTTCATGAGCATTTTCATCAACTGGCACGACCTCGACCAGCCGCTGAGCTAAAACCAGAGCGGACTGAGTTTCCCCAACTGAAAGAGCGCGATCAATCTGTTTCCTGATTTGCTCGGGATTGTCGGGCTCAAGCTCCAGGCGCGCCACACCCATTTCATATGCACGGCTTTGATTGTTATCAGCGAGATAGATATTGATCGCCTCATCCAGCAATTCGGGATCCTTTGGAAATTTCTGCTGGTAGTCACTGAAATATTCGAGAGCGAGCTTATTGTCACCGGCTGCTCGTAGGGCTTGAAGGGTTAAAAACGCAAATTGCCGAGCCTGGGTCATGTCCTTCGATAACCCGTAGGAATCGTTGTATATTTCTGCGGCCCTGCGAGGCTTCTCCGAAGCCATATACCACTTTGCTGATTCTCGTAATTTACCCAGACGCTCCGAGGAATCAGGAACAATGGCCGCCCATCGGTAATACAAATCCGCAACGATGGCTGGTTGCTCGAGCTCCAGGCCGACTTTAATAATTTGTGGCAATAACGTTACGGGAATCTGTCTCTTACTGATCTCGATAATGCTGTTTTGCAGATTGGCCAACTTTGTTTTCCGGCTGGGATTGTCTTCAGCTATTGATGAATAGTCCCTGAAGTCAATTTCCAATACCCATAGCCTTGCGCTTAATTCTGCCGGGCCATTTTTTACCAGCAGTGGCTCTAAAGCGGCGCGAGCCTCGTCCAGTTCACCCAGGTTTATGTAGTGTCGCGCAAGTTCGGTACGTAAACTGGTGTCATCAGGATTGATGTTTAATAGAAGCTGTAGATACAGTACCGAAAGGTGGTCCGGCTTTTCTATCTGGAATAATTCTTTTAATCGATCCTCTTTATAAAATAAAAGAGCAAAAATGAGAGTCAATCCCAGAACCGAAAAAAGTATTGTTTTTTTTAAGCTACCAAACAAGTTCATGGGCGATTCTCTTAAGGTTTCATCTGTTCATGCCAGACGGCAATACCAAAATCTTTACCAGCCAGAGATCCAATACTTATCGAGTAGCCAGCATTGACGCCAAGATAACGTTGTCAGACCTTTTTTCCCAACCAGCCAATATCATCATCTGATTAAGCCAAGCCTGATGCTGGCACACAAGCACGTCCGTTCGATGAATCACATAATCAGAAATCCGTTACAGTTAAGGCAAAAAAATCGGCCGAGAGATATTTTGGAAAGCCAGGAAGCGATCACGGCGATTTAAAAAATGTAGTACCGTCCGAGTCGCCGGGACGTGGTTTCGCGGCTGGCGGAGGATGCTGGCGAAGGATCAGCGGCCTCTATCCAACACGAAAAATACGAATATGGCAACTTCGGTTGGCAGTTTGGAGACCCAGGAGTCAGAATATTTCTCCCGCTGGAATATTGAAAACATCTTCTGTTATCAAATACAGACGAGAGTAGCACTTCCGGGATTTGCCACCGGAAAAACAAATTTCCATCCTTGACTTTCTTGCTGCCCATCCAGTCTGCCACCTGACCAACTGATGTAGCATTTCCGCTCCGGGAAAGCCATGGTCATTTCCAGCGGTGTATGAGCATGCATTTGCAAACTGATACTATCCGCGTCCTTCCGCCACTGCTCTATTTCCCCATTGCTGTGTAATAGATAAGAGGACAAGGGGGGATCAGGTATTAGATGCAATAGAGCTTGGCCATGATCAGGTAACAGATGCACATACCGTCCCTGATTCATATCACGGACTCCGACAACCCCTTCGGATCTTTCCAGATCAGGCCATCCTGCGGAAACCGGCAGGCGTACGGTACGTAATTTGTTCAGTCCCCTGATATTCCAGGCCCCATCCATGCGGCGAGACAGGGTAATGCTTTGGAATTCATTTACCTTCTGGCTGTACTCGCTAACCCAGATAGCCCGATGTTCCTGGTTGATACTCCAGTCATACACAGATTTAAGTGCATTGATGGAGGCGATCTTGATCCCTGAATAAAAGTGATAACGGATATGCATGGGTTTAAGGCGAAGCGGGCTATCAGTGAGCCGCATGGTTTCGATGGCCCTGTTAAATCCGTAAAAGGGACCGCGCCAACCGTTTGTATAGGCATAGTCGCTTGCGATGGGAGCATACACCTGGAGCTGATCATTCATTACATAGCCGAGAGGAGGTACGCGTGTCATTGTTTGTTCATCATTGGATATGGTCGCGCCACCTCCATTCATATTCTCCAATCGAAGCGAACGCGCAAGAGCCAGAGCCTCTTTATCTGCCAGTCCGTCGCCGGTCCATAAAAAAATACGTGCATGCTTCTGCTCAGGCGCGAGCGTATTGTTGATATACGCTACTGACCCGGCGATTTCCCGCTGCAAGTCAAAACTATATCCATCAATAGAGAGGTGATAATCATCACCATCAGCGATAATAGTGTTCTTTTGAAACCAGGCCGAAGGATGACTATAGGAATGACTTGCTATCTCGATACTATCCAGTTTGAAAATGTCTCGCGCTATTTTTTCGGCATCGGTCAACCCGCCTGACGAACCTCCATTCGCTATTTCTCCTTCAATTACGGAAACCGTCGAAGGGAGCTTATATCTCTGGAGAAATTGATCTAGAATGACTTTTATCGCTAAAGGTGTTCCGGGTATTTCTGCTTTCGCTTTTGCCCCGTCACCGTCAACCTGAACGAGCAATAAACGCCGGCCATTCTCAGTCGTGACATCAGGTACGGGTATTCCGGTTATATCAAAGGCCTTGGACAGGAACTCAAACGGGTTGATGATCCATCTTTGGCGTCCCTGATAACCGGGCTCTATCACATAGGGATGCAAGGCAACGCCCCCCCAATTTCCGGAAAACACAGCGACCAATGATCCCTCCGATTGATCTGCCAGGCTCAGATGGTTTTCAATGCCGCTTTCAAGTGCTTGCCAGGCAGTCACCCCTTGCAACGTGGGATTAGGCTTTGCCTCATAGCCAATAATTTTATCGCTCAGCCCAATTTTAAGCGGGCCCTGTAAATTTTCCGACTGGCTTAATTTGACCCCTAGATGTTGCAAAAAAGCGTTGTCCGCCTTGAAACCCAAATTTCCCAGAATAGCGACTTTTACTCCGGAATCTATTTGCCGCAACAGCCAATCTCTGTAAATCGTCGGTATCAATAAGTCATCGTTGTTAAACCAGGTGGCAATCCCCGCATATTGCCCTGCCAATAAATTGCCCGGTAACCCCACATTCACATCCATATAGTCGAGCGAATAACCCAGGTATTCCAATGGCATAGCCAGTAATTTGTGAACGTCTGTCTGTTGCAGGCCATCCGGGTAGTCCTTCCCATCATAGAGCGCCAAAACTCGTCTGGGGAAAACTTCCAGTTGGCCAATGCCCAGAATATCCAGTCCAGGATTTGCCACCCAGGGGGTGAAGCCCAGGTCAGATATTCGTTTGGCGGTAGTGCGCGCCAATTGCTTCTGTTTGGGGTCAACATAGTCAATGACGATGATCTGTAATCCATATTGATCCCGTACTTGCTTTAACCTCTCCAGCAACCAGTAACGATCAGGCTCAACAACTTTTGTATATTGCTGACTTGACGGATCCCAGCTCTGGAATAGCGATTCAGCAACTAACGCAACCGCATATTGGCTAACTTCAGGCAGAATCGCAAACCCCCGGTTAAGCATAAGATCGACCCCCGGAAAGCGCTCATGTATGCGTTTGATCAGGTTCGACAATGCTTTTTCCTGAACCAACCGGCTATCAGGATCAACGATGAGCCTTTGATAACTCTCCAGTCCATCCAGAAAAAACCCGCGATAGCCTTTTTCCCACAATCCGGACAAATATTTATCGATTAAATAGTCATGCCACTCTTGCCGAGTCAGGTCAATGATACTGCTTCCCCATTCCTTATTACTGCCCATAAACCAGCTCTTTGGAATTTCAAGATACCAGGGTCGTGTCCAACTGACTTCTCCGGCACTTACATAGGCAAACACCTTGGTTCCCTGATCATTAAGATAATTCAGATTATCCATATTCTCAGGTTCTACTATGACTTGCTTGAAATGAGAAAGTAAATTTACCGGGACAGGCCGTCCATAGAAAAACGCGGTGCTGGAATCAGCGTGTACGGGCAAGCAAATGGAGGATAAAAACATGCTATGGATAAGCGTTACCAGAGCATAACGATTTAAAAAAGAATCCATGAGCGTTTAACTCCTGTGCTATGAGTACATCACTCCCGGCATCGCGCCACATACGCTTACCCACAATACGAGCCTTTTATCTTCCGATTTCAGCTTTGGTTCCGCTTTCAACCTCTCCTCAACCGGTCTCGGTGCCTGAGTAAAGTGGCCTCGAAGAACCTGTGTTTCCTCATATGCTCCAGCATGTCGATTTAACGCAGCATGAAAGTTTCGTAAACCAGTCCGTTAAGTCTTTTTGAAACAATGGCCATTCCAACCAGCGTAGTCAATACAACGGACAAGGCGAAACCATAGCCATAAAATGCAGGCCCGAGATATTGACTCAGAAGTGTGAATACGATGTTCGAGGTGAGACATAGCAAGCAAAGATATAAAGCGTCCTTACGATAATCGAAATAAAACAATATGTTGAGAACAGCTAGTAATAATACTTGAACACCCACCGCAACCAGGTCAATATTCAACAGCACTCTATAAAAAGGAGATATTCCTACCCATGCCAGCAATTTATCGCCTACTGCCAGCAATATTACGACGGTCATTCCCTGCACCCTGAAGATTTCAATAAATCCTCTGCGAATTGTTATGATCATTTTTTCATAGATTTGTAAAATAAGCTTTAAGGAAGCACCCCCATTGATAGCACCATAAAAGTTTGTATACTGTTCCGCAAAATCCGTTTCCATTCGCAATAAAAATACCGCCATGCCAGGTATGATTGATAAATATGCAAGAAATATCGGAAGATCGTAAATGGGCGACCCTCTTAATGGTGAAATGATTGCGACGCTGGTTTGAGAATTAAACCAGAAAATGAATTTATCAGCCCAGATAGCCAGGTTATAAAGAAAGCCGGTAACTGCCAGGCTTGGAAATATTTGACTTCGCCGTAAAAAGTCGAAGGCAATCAATTTATCACTTGAATAGGAACGAAAAACCACAACCAGGAGCATAAACAACAAAATACCATGGCCCAAAACAAAACCGGAAAGCAGGCCTTCCAGTCCAAACTCCGCCAGCTCCATAGCAGCCCATACTGTTATCCCATAACCTATCAGAAAAGCTAACAAAATCTCCTGGTAGGCCTTCACTCCCGATAAAACGATCACTACAATCCAGATCGTAGAAAGGACAACAAGACCGCTCAACATTAATAAACGATATAACACCGATCCGGTAAACAGGTAAATCAGACAAAGACCCGCCAGCGTTCCACTGACAGCTATTACAATGAAAATGGCGCCTGTCAGATTCGGTAAAACCTGTTCATCCTTTTTTTCGTACACCCTGTCAGCAATAAATCGCGTGATCATCAGCTGTAAGGGACTTGTCAGAATTAAAGAAGCCGCCATCAGATAAGTTATGGATATTTGAAACTGACCAACATAATAAGGTGCAGCACCTGAGGTCTCCGTGTTGAGGATACCAATTAGCAGAATACCAACAATAGACAATACCCATGGCCCGGAACCAATAACTCCGGCAAAACCATAAGCCAGCAGTAGTCCCGACAAGGCGTTGGTTTTCGTCAGCTCGCGCAATCTGAACCCGATGCCAGCCATTATTGTGGAGTTACTCCCAGTTCCTGTATGACAAATATCGTAGAAATGCGAGGCCTAAAAATCCGGGACCAGGTGCCATGCAACCGCATGCTGCTATACTCCTCATGTTTGCAGAAAGTGCTGGAAGCGCAATAGCGGCTGGGGAAATTGAAAGCGCGACGGCTCATCAGAACTGCTCATACGGCGTTCAGTTCGAGAACGGGGTGTTGGAAAGCAACAGCAAAATCACCGCTCGATGCCTGGGTCGTGCATAACAATTATCAATACCTCATTGTGTTAATGCCTCGTCGTAAACCTTTTTATAACTGTCAAGCATCCTGGACTGCGTATAATAGTTTTCAACTCGTTGAATACCAGCCTTCGTTGCTGCATGCCAGCGATCCTCATCAGTGAGCAGCGCAATCACAGCCGCAGCAGTTGCTTCGGGATCTGCTATCGGAGTTACAATACCTGCACATCCCAGAGCACAGTCCTCGTCGCTGTTACCTTCGATGATTT
This sequence comes from uncultured beta proteobacterium, assembly GCA_963745455.1. Lineage (GTDB taxonomy): Bacteria > Pseudomonadota > Gammaproteobacteria > Burkholderiales > Nitrosomonadaceae > Nitrosospira. The sequence continues at coordinate 104,905 of CAVUXR010000045.1, read as the reverse complement.
CCCGGCAGGCACCCACATCAGTAGTCACGACCGGCAAACCACTTGCAAAAGCTTCGAGTAGCACCAACGGAAAGGCTTCACTGATTGACGTCAATACTAGCAGTCCGAGACGAGGGAGCACGTCGCTAATTTTTTGAAAACCTAGAAAGCGCACCTTTCCCTCCAGCCCTAGCTCCTGAATCAGACTTTTACATTCCTTAACGTACTCCTTGTCTTCCTCTTCCGGACCAATCAGCCATCCTTCAGCTTCAGGCAATTGAATCACAACCGTACGCATGGCTCGAATGAAGGTCTTGATATCCTTTATAGGCACTATCCTCCCAAGCAATCCGATCACAAGTGGAATTTCTCGCGGCCGTTGCGCGCGTACGGGCCAAAAACGTTCCATTTCCATACCATTTGGAATAACTTGAGTTCGGTCACGGTCTGCGCCATCGGTAATTTGACGCCTTCTATTATTCTCATAGAGACTTATAATCGGATTCGAGGCTTGGTAAATAAGCCGGCCAAGTGATTCAAAATATCTTATCCATAGTATTTCCTGATATTGCATTCCCATATAAAGAGCGTCACTTAATGAATCGCGATGCTCTTTAATGAAAAGGGATTGCAGGTCTACTTTTCTCTCCTTGGTGTAGATACCATGTTCCGTTAGAATAAGCGGCCGACGGGTTCTGTAATGCAGCAACACACCAAGAAACCCGGCAAAACCGGTAGACACGGTATGGAATGCTCCTGTCGTCATGGAAAACTGATGGGCAATGCTGGCAAGCATGAACAACGGAGCGTGCGTAGCTCTAATTGCCCATAGATAATGAATGAAAGAATTCCCCTCGTTATATTTGTTGTAATACTCACAGATATGCTGCCAAGCGGCCTCGCTAAAAAAAAATTCTTCTGCAGTAAAGCCAGACGGCTGCCCCAATGAAATTAAGAGTCTCTCTAGGTCAGCTTTATCGAAACCTGAACAAGGATTTCGGAACCAATCATGAAGTTTCCCTGCGTCTAGAATATATTTGTCGTTGCCTTTACATGCCTTTGGTTTTGGAGGCGAAAAAGGATCCCACAAATAATGGCATTCCAGGTGAATGACGTTGTCGGCCAGAACATATTTTGGTTCATCATAATCGCTCTTCCTGGATCCCAGAAAAATTATGGAAAATGTGTACTGTGGCAGCCCTTCGATCACCTGGTGCACCCAGCTGGAAACCCCGCCCCTAATAAAAGGGTAGGTGCCTTCCAGCAAGAGTGTGATATCAGCGTATTTGGGTTGCTGCTGCATTGGGTTTCATTCGCCAAAATCGCGCTGCCGTCGTTAATAGGGGATACGCTGCGGGAAGTTCTATCGCCGCCATTAATTGCTTCACTTCGTGATAACGGCAGTTATAAAAGGCTATTTCGGCGTAGTAAGTCAGCAAGCTTACATATTCAATTCCGAGAATCTCGGCCTTTTTAAATTGTTCAAATGCCTGTTGATGCTTTCCCAGCCTCAGTAAAATTTGAGCATACTGGAAGCGGAGTCCCGAATCTTCGGGAGAATATTCAAGACCAAGTTCGATGTACTTATAGGCCATACTGAGAACATAGTTTTTCGCCTCCCCTTGAACCAGGCCAAGATGCGCCAATTCAGAGTAGTCATTCGCGATCTGCCGATACAATTGTTTTTTTCCTGAGTTTTCTGCCTTTTCAAGGTCCTGCTTAAATTTTTCAATACGCTTGCTCAGCCTATATTCTTTACGATCTAACAAAGCATAAGCGAGCAACCTGATATCATCGATAGGGTCCCCAAGTGCCATACGCAACAATGGAATTGCATTCCTGTCCTTCAGTTTTAACGTCGCATACACCGCTTGCAAGCGTCTATCAGGATTTCTGGATCTGTATAAATCATCCAGGCTGTGCAAGTTGACTGGCTGGCCGCCCATTACGGCAGACTCGAAAGGAAACTCCCTGATCTTATGAGTATTTGTAAACAGGTTTTTTCCTTCCGGTTTGGAGGAACGGCTCGCTATGAAGGGTATTGATGAAATCAGTCCTATCAGTCCCAGCACAGGTAGGTAGAAAATGATCACAAAGAGAAAAATATAAATCTTCGGCTGCACCTCATAGTGATCGGATGCAATGGTTTTAGGGAAAATATAGGCGGCAACAGCACTGGCAATAAAGTGACAAAACAAGGGTGTTATAAAATCCTGTTGGGATTTTGGTCCATCGAAAACTAATTGGAGGCTGTATAGTTCCAATACCAGGGCCAGAGAAAGCAGAGCTGAATTACACAGTATTAAAAATACTCGCATCTTGATTCTCCATAATGCCCACGTCAGTGAATTCGTTCTTACAAGCCCGATCTATTTCTGGCAGGATTTTTTTTAATGAAGTTTTATTATCCAAAATCCACATGCAAACTCTGATATCGCTATTACCAATGCTAAGGGCCATTCCATCCGATCGATGGCAGACCGCCTCAGCCGATAATCTGGATAATTCCATCCGATTTAAAAATTCATTAGCGCCATTTTCATCCGTATAAGGCAGTAACATCAAGAAAGACCTGGCGATCCCAGGTATTCTTGACAACAAGAATTTCATCCACTCCCCGCAACTCGGTCTGAAATTTAGCAAGAAGTTTGCTCTGCAGTTCTTCAGAACTGATAACTGTGGCAATTGCGACGGCGGATGTCTTTAAGTCTTTAGCTTCCCGCAAAACCCGTCGCAACCTGTTTTCGAAAGCTTTTCCGCCATCATCATCACTGCAATGGGACTCTGCGCGTCGTTTAATAAGATCACCTATTTCTCCGCCTAGAACAGCGAGCAAATCCATCGTAGCCTCTTGCAAGGCAAATAAGGGCATCTCATTCACGACGATTACTCCCCAGATTTTCTGATAAACATCTACCAGGGGGATGGCAACTAATGCTCCTCCAGCAGTCACTGCAGCAGTTTTTTCCACTTCAATATTCGCGACATGTCCAGTTCTCAGAGCTTCTTCTATAACAGGGTCGGACGCCGACAAAGCGCGAGGCTGCCCTAAACACGCCACACGTTCGGCACAGCTTTTTTTTTGCTCATTTACCGCGTAAATCGCCGCGATCTGTACATTCACATGGCTGCTAAGGATTTTGAGAATATGCTCACCAATACCTGCCAGAGGCTCTCCCGTATTTTTTTCCAAGGATAGAATTTTCTTCTTCAGGTCCAGCAATGACAGACGCAAGCTTTTCGCCTGACTTGCCAGATGCTGTTCCAACTGATAATGCGAGCCTTTAATAAGATGGTAGGAGCGGGAAAATTTATCCATTCGCACCTTTAGATGGTTATATCTATAATCCAGGAGTTTTATCTTCCGAGTCCATGATTCATGAAATTCAGCCGAAATCACTGTGAGTAGCAATAAACCAACGATCACTTCTTTAGGAAAAAATGGGACCTCAGGCCACCCCAGGTAAAAGCTGCTCGAAACCATACTTATGAGCAGTACTGAGGAAGTCATTCCACAGACAAATCCGTATCGAAGACTGGTGAATATAGGAGCGAGAATCAGCCAGGGGAACCGATAATCCAGGAAAAAGGGATCAGCGGGATCAATAGCATAGCCAATCACCGGAAGTAATAATGAAATAGCAATGGACTCTGTCCACCTGGTTTTTATCAGGTTCTCTGGCATGGTGGGCTCTCCCTCGATCTTTAGTTGCAATTACAACTTAGTAATTTGAATACTTGAAATCAAGTCTCTGAGCAACTTTTGAGCGGTACCGCTAAGCGATCCTGTACTCCAGCCAGAGCGTGAACCACTCGCAGACCAGATAACTTTGCCGGTAGCAACCTCTATAACACGAATCGTCAGCCCAACAGCCGGTTCGCTACCGACGCCCAGTTTGTATTGCCATTCCTCAACGCTTCCGGTAACTGCATAAGAAAAGTTATGTTTGTTAGCTAGCAACAACGCTTTTTCCTGACGTTTGCGGTCATTGAATTCAAGCCATCCACTCTTGTCTTCATCTTGCTGCTGGTACATTTCAATATCGGAAACGCCTCGAATCCTAAATAACGTGGCAAGCATTTCTTCCACTTGCTCACCTGCGCGCGGAGCTTGTGAATAATTCTGAAAAGGCAGGATCATCCAACGTTCGGAAGAAGGAAATGAAGCGTCCTTCTGCACGTCAATTACTGAGCATGCCGCCAACAACTTGAATAAAAGGATAAAAAAGAAAAATCTAAGTTGGATATGAATAAATCGCCGCACTTTCTCGCTACTGATAAACATAAACCGAGTCCTCTTTTTTGTTATTAAATGAACACATCTCCAGATAAAGTACTGTCTTACGAGGTACTGCGATCAGCAAAACCCGAATAATTCAGCAAATTGATCTGCCGATTCTTTCGCTTACTTAACGGTAGCTGAAGCAAAAGCAAAGACTCGCAGCATCAAGGTCAGCGGCGCAGGAACGCTAAATTTGTATCCACGGTTCAGTTTTGAATATCCCCTCTAACTGCATCTGTGCGACAGCACACATAGCGACGCATGTTTTAAGCGGAGGAAAATTGGGAAGACGCAGCTCAGATTCGGCTGGCTGGCCAATTATCAGATATAAGCGCGGGGGAACTCGCCCTATTGCGGCACGAGTAATGGAACGTTATCTCGCAACATCCTAACCGGAGTGGCCGGGCGTTACGGAATTAGGGGAAAGTAACCGCGGAATTTGCAGGTACCGGCCTGCCTTCATTGAGTGCAACCCAGCCGCGTATGATGCGATACACGACCCATACGCCTGCGCCCACCGCGACGATATACGCAAGCACGATCCCGATCACGGTAGCGAACAGAATGGCCGCGATAACCAGCCAAAGCAGCGTATACCAGAATGTGCGTATTTGCCAGCCGAAATGGGAATCAAGATAAGTGCCGCGCACGTCGCTGCGCTTGATATAGTTGATGATCACCGCGATGATGGAAGGCCAGCCGGTGAGGAAGGTTGTTATGATAAGCGCCGGTCCCAGAATTCCCATCAGAACGCTGAAACCATGCAACAGATAAATGATATGCGTGAGGCGGACGAGGCCGGTCTGAGGGACAAGCGATACGAGCCGTGAACCGGGTCCGCTCATAATATTTTGTTTCGGTTAGTCTGAAATTGTCCGGAAAAACGGCTCATCACAGAGGTAAGCTACTTGCATGCCCTGAGGTATAGAATAAATCCTGAGTGCATTAACGGTCGAATTCAACCCATTCTCCGCCAGAAGTGCAACTACCTGGCGGGCCGTTCTTTTTTCGGCGGCTCCTCTTCCATTGGATCCTCATATGCTTCAGGTGGCGGATTGCCGTCGTAGATCAAGTGCTTGCGCTGCTGTAAGTAAGCGTCGCGTACAAACAGATAAGGCTCCAGCGCAGCCTCATCGCGAATCTTCATGGGACCGGATAGCCTCGCCCGAGTGTCAATGGCGTCAAGAAAGGAAAGGGGTACCGTAACAGGCGCACCCACGGCAAAGATGCCGGCGTAAAACAACGGATGAGTCAAGAATCTGACAGGGATGCCCGCTACATCGCGATTACTGCTGGGTCCAAGGAAAGGGATAAACATATAAGTTCTTGCATTAACTCCCCACACCCCCAGTGTTTGCCCGAAATCTTCGTCATGTTGCGTCAGGCCCATGGGTGAAGCGACATCGAAGAGTCCGCCCACGCCTATGGACGAGTTAACGATAAAACGCAGGCTATCCTGGAATCCCTGGCGTACTTTACCCTGCAAAAAGACATTTAAAACAACATTTGGATAGGCGAGATTATCGTAAAAATTACTGACGGAGCGCTGAACTCTTGTGGGGATATAGTCGATATAGAAATTGGCAATCGGCTCCATGACTTTACGGTCAACGAAATCGGTGAGCGCGTAGGATTTCCTGTTGACTTTTTCATAGGGGTCGAGCTGGTCGGATGAAACACCCTCCAGGTTGTGCGGGCGCATGGTAGCGCAACCGGAAAGCAGCACAGCACTCGCTATCAAAAGCCAGAGCCTTGAATGGCTGAGCCTCACCGATTGGTAAAATGGCGCAATGCAATTAGCCAGGCTTAGATCCATCATTTTTCCCCGGTGCTGACGAGTTCAGACTGTGACCATACTCATTCGCCTCAATTCTTCAGTTACCTTACCTAAAGCTTTGAGAAAATTTTCCACTTGCTCCGTCGAGTTGCTGCTGCCCAGGCTCACGCGCACCGCACACCGGGTCAGCATGGGATCCACGCCCATCGCTTCCAGCACATGACTCCGGCCGGGATTCACGCTGGAACATGCAGCGCCGCTCGCTACCGCAAAACCCGCCTTGTCGAGCCGGACCACCAGCGTGTCACCTTCGATTCCGGGCAACGCAAAATAGCATGTATTAGGTAAACGCGGTGCGCCCCGGCCAAAAATAATCGCTCCCATCCCGATCAGCCCCTGCTCCAGCCGTTCGCGCATGGCCGAAAGGCGTGCAGCGATTTCCGTTATCCGCATTTTGGTTAACCCGCAGGCAACGCCGAAGCCCACGATCGCAGGAACGTTTTCGGTACCCGAGCGCAACCCGTTCTCATGGCCTCCGCCGTAAATGAGGGGCTTGAGCAGCAGGCGCTTATCCATGATCAAGGCCGCGGCGCCTTTAGGGCCGTAAATCTTGTGGGCGGATAACGTCATCGCGTGTACTTTGAGCGAAGCGAAATCCGTGGGAATCTTACCAAAAGCCTGCACCGCGTCAGTATGCACCCATGCGCCGCAGGCCCGTGCTTTCTCCGCGATCGACTCGACATCCTGGATAACGCCGGTTTCGTTATTCGCGAGCATGACTGACACAAGAGTGGGCTGCTGTTGGCCGGGCGGCTGTTCCAGTATTGCGTTATCGATATCAGCGGGATCGACACGCCCCAGGTCATCCACAGCCAGGCGGCGCAGGATCCATTTCGCATGAGCATTTCGCGCCAGTTCCTGAGCCGTCCTCATGACGCAAGGGTGTTCCACCGAACTCACGATAATTCGCCCCGGTTTCAGATAGCCTGCGGTACCCTGAATAAACAGGTTGTTGGCTTCTGATCCCCCACTGGTGAAAACCACCTGTGACGGCTGCACTCCAACCGCACCCGCTACCTGCTCGCGCGCCTCGTTCACTGCCCGGCGGGCAGTCGCGCCAAGCGCATGGCGGCTGGAAGCATTTCCGAATTCTTTCCTGAAATACGGCAACATTGCCTCGAACACCGCGTCATCCACCGGTGTTGTGGCGTTATGGTCGAAGTAGGTGTAAGCCATTATTCTTTGCGAGCGATTGATGGGTTCTTGACGTAATGGCAGGATTGGAATTGATCCAGTTCCAGTTCAGTCAATTTCACTCAATAACCCATGGTCATGCCAGCGCTGTTTGCTGCGGCCGCTTGCACGCTCGCATATCCTGCAATACCGCAATATCCTTTACCTTGGGGCTCGCTACCAGTTGCTCCAGGGTCACCAGCGCCAGATAATCCCGTATTCGGGCATTCAGATTGGCCCATAAGTCGTGCGTCATACATCGCTGATCATTGTGGCAGTTCTCTTTTCCGCCGCATTGGGTCGCATCGATAGGCTCATCCACGGCAAGAATAATGTCAACTACCGATACTTCACCCATCGGCTTGCTTAAACAATAGCCGCCGCCCGGGCCGCGCACGCTTCCCACCAGTTTATTGCGTCGTAGTTTTCCGAATAATTGTTCAAGATAAGACAGGGAAATTTTTTGACGCTCGCTAATGTCCGCTAACGTAACAGGCCCCTCGGTGCTATGCAAGGCAAGATCAATCATCGCAGTTACCGCGAATCGCCCTTTAGTCGTCAATCGCATTTTTTGCTCCAATAAGAATTCATACTTGAAATACTTTCTGAAAATTATTATCGGCTTCATACCCGACAACTCTGGTAATCCCTAAAACCCCGAAAACCTCCGAACCCTGAACAAGACCCTGGAATGCCGTCGGAGAGGGTCTATAAAACAGGAATCTGGCAGCTGGGATGGCGCTTATTCGCGTCCCCATCTTTCTCACTCTCCCAAAAGCCGCTATTACGTCGTTACAGAACTTATTCGCAGTTCCTCATGCCCGACAATGCATAATACCCGACAACACTGGTCAAGTATATAAAGCCCCTCTACTTCGGTCAACCATTTTGCTACTTTATTTGAATGGCTTATATGCCCCTTCCTCAGAGCGCTCAAGCCGAGCGCTCGAGTTGTTCAATGGGGAAGCATCGGGTGCCTGTATGCCTTTCTCACATGCGCCAAGAAATCCACGCAGTATGTTGACTTCCTCTTTTTCCAGCCGGGTGCGGGCAAACAGCCGGCGCAGCCGCTGCATCAATCGCTTTGGCTCCTCCGGATCAAGGAAACCGCTATGAATCGCGACGCGCTCAAGATGTTGAAGCAACAATTCAATTTCATCAAAGCGCGCCAGCATACCGGCAGTTGCCGGAGCAGGCCGGGACTCCAGCGACGCCATTCGCAACTCATACGCCATCACTTGCACTGCGCTGGCGAGATTGAGAGATGGATATTCTGGATCGGCCGGTATATGCACGATAACCTGGCACTTGCTCACCTCCTGAGTCGTGAGGCCGGACATTTCGGTGCCAAAAATCAGTGCCACAGGATCTTGCCGCGCATGGGCAATTAGCTCCAACGCTCCTTGACGAGCATCAAACACCTCATGCGAAAGATCACGCGAGCGAGCGGTGATTGCCGCGGCCAGCACCGTCCCGCTTAACGCTTCGTCAAGACCGGCACAAACCCTAGTCTTGTTCAGGATATCCCACGCACCGGCGGCGCGCCTTTCCGCTTCCCTGTCAGGGAATGACTTTGGGTTTACAAGGTAGAGCGAGCCCAGCCCCATCGTCTTCATTGCGCGTGCCGCCGCGCCAATATTGCCGGGATGGCTGGTATGGCTCAGCACCACGCGGACATTATCAAGCGACTGGATGAGATTCATATTAAACCTGAATCCGGCAGTTGCCCGCTCATTTTCCGTTTTGTCTTGCGATCCATAAAGACTTTTGTGACATTCAACCTTCGCCTTTGCTGATGGTGAGTTCGCTACGGGATACCCGGACTTAGGTTAAAATCGCAGCCTGTTCAATTTGAGAATCCAAGCAATGCATCCCATGCTCACCATTGCAGTAAAGGCCGCACGACGCGCAGGCGGTATCATCAATCGCGCCGCGCAGAATCTGGATTTGTTGCATGTCTCGCGCAAGGCGCACAGCGATTTTGTCAGTGAAGTGGACGGCGCGGCGGAAGAAGCCATCATCAGCATCCTGCTGGAGACTTATCCCAACCATTCCATTCTAGCAGAGGAGAGCGGCGCTCAAGGTGATCCCGTCAAATCCGAGTATCAATGGATTATCGACCCCCTCGATGGGACCACCAATTTCCTTCATGGCTTTCCTCATTATTCGGTGTCCATCGCGCTGATGCATAAAAACATCCCGGCCCAGGCTGTCGTGTACAATCCGTTTGCCAACGAGTTGTTCACCGCCAGCCGCGGGCGCGGAGCTTACCTGAACGATCACCGTCTACGTGTAAGCAAGCGCAGTCAACTTGCTGATTGCCTGATTGGCACGGGGTTTCCGTTTCGCGAATTTTCGCACATGGAGAGCTACATGGCGATATTCAGGGACATCATGCCAAGGGCCGCAGGCATCCGCCGGCCTGGCTCTGCCGCGCTGGACCTGGCCTTTGTGGCTGCTGGGCGCTATGACGGCTTTTGGGAGTTCGGGCTGTCCCCATGGGACATGGCTGCCGGCTGCCTGCTCATCACAGAAGCGGGAGGGCTGGTGGGAGATATGGACGGCGACGCGACTTACATGCAAAGCGGCAATCTGGTCGCAGGCAATCCGAAAATCTTCGGGCAACTGATACAGGTCATTTCGCCGCATCTGGCCAAGGACCTCAAGACAAGCTGACAGAATCAGAATAATTGCTCTGAAGAACTGCTCTTGACTCCTTCTTGCGTTTCTGCCCCACAGCCGGAAGACCGCGCTGATTTTGTTCAGGTAAGCTAAGGAAGATCGGCGATACCGCGCCTTTGGGAATGTCAAGTATGGAACCGCCAGACTTCATCCATTTTGGCCGCGCAACCTGTTGCGACCTGGAGCAAGCCAGCCGGCGCGAGTGGTGGCTGGCGGACGGGCTCGGAGGATATGCTGGCGGCACAATTGCTCAATGTCTGACGCGGCGCTACCACGGCCTGCTCATCGCACCCGCCGATCCTCCGCTGGAGCCAAGACTGATATTCGTCAAGGCGGATGCGACGCTGCATGAGGGCCGCGGCGCCTGGCCGCTGTTTACCAATCGCTGGGGCAGCGGCGCAGTCGAGCCGAGTGGATTGATACACATCGAATCGTTCCAGCTCGATGGTGGCATTCCAGTCTGGCGATTCGCTATCGGTGACCTGGTCCTGGAGCAATGCATCTGGATGGAACGTGACCGGCATACAACCTGTATCGCTTGGCGTCTGATTCATGCTGTGGAGCGTCCAGTGCACCTCGCTATCGATCTTCTGGTGAACAACCGCAGCCATCATGACGATAACACATCACATGAATTCAATCCAACGATCGAAGGCGACGAGCACCACATCAGTATCCGCCACGGCGGGACGGCTTTGCACTTTTATGCCGAAGGCGGCCAACTCTTGGAAAGACATCAATGGATCGATGACTTCTATCTCGCGCACGAACACGAACGGGGCCTTGGAGACCGCGATTCTCACTTGTGCGCGGCACACATGCGGTTACAGTTGAATGATAAATGGAGCGGTCTGGTCGCAACGCAGGTGGCCGCTCCCCAGCCGCATCTGGCCGAATTACTGCGCCGTCGGCGTGCCCACGATGTCTCCCGCCTGACGTCCGCCGCGGTTGCAACCCCGGAGCTGCGCGGAGCACCATGCTGGGTGCGGCAGCTTGTATTGGCTGCGGACAATTTTTCGGTAATACGGGCTGCAGGGAAAGAAAAATCAGGAAGGAAAGCAGGAAAAAAATCAGACCGGGAAGATCAGGAACGGTCTGGGCAGCAACCTGGCCAGCGTAGCGAATCGATTATCGCCGGTTACCCCTGGTTTGGCGAGTGGGGACGGGACACAATGATTGCGTTACCCGGGCTTCTGCTGACCACCGGGCGCCACGCTTCTGCTCGCAACATTCTTATGACATACGCCCCTTTTGTGGACCAGGGCATGCTGCCGAACACCCTCCCGGCTGATGGCAGCCAGCCTGTGTACAATACGGTCGATGCCGCTCTATGGTACTTTGAGGCATGGCGTGCCTATGTCTCTGCCAGCCACGACGTCATAACGCTGCGGGAAATTTATCCATTACTTCAGGATATGGTTGACTGGCATGTGCGTGGCACGCGTTACGGCATCAGCGTCGATCCAAACGATGGACTGTTGCGCGCGGGCGAGCCGGGCGTGCAGGTGACATGGATGGACGCAATGGTGGATGGCTGGGTTATCACCCCCCGGCAGGGCAAACCCGTGGAGGTTAACGCGCTGTGGTTCAATGCGCTCATGTGCATGGTGCACTTCAGCCAATTGATCGGCAAGAAATCCGAGATTTTCAAGACGCTGGCCGCACAGGCGCGTACCGGATTTCATCGTTTCCTGAAACCGGATGGCGGATTGTACGATGTGCTGGATGGGCCGGAAGGCAATGATGCCAGCATACGGCCGAACCAGATACTCGCCGTGACGTTGCACTATTCGCCGCTTTCGCCCCCTGCCCAGGCCCTGACGCTGGCTGAGACAAGGCATCACTTGCTCACTTCCTATGGTTTGCGCTCGCTGGCGGCACAACTCCCCGGCTACCGCCCCCGCTATGGCGGCAATATGCGTGAACGCGATAGTGCGTATCATCAGGGAACGGCCTGGAGCTGGCTGTTACCCCACTATGCGATGGCGGAATACCGGGTGACCGGCAATGCCGAGCTGGCGCAATCACGCCTCGCCCCGATGCGCGATCACCTGCTGGACGCGGGCCTGGGCACGATTTCGGAAATTTTTGACGGCGAACCGCCTCACGAGCCGCGCGGCGCGCCATCACAGGCATGGAGCGTTGCCTGCGTACTGGAAGCCTGGGTCAAACTGGAGCGCGTTCGGCGTACGGCGAAACAAAAAGAGGAGGATTAGTGCATGTCCACTCAATCGGATGGAGAGCGGCAGCGCCTCAAAAACCAGCAGCATCGTGCAGAGAATTGGCGTTTATGGGGACCTTACCTATCCGAGCGCGCATGGGGAACGGTCAGGGAAGACTATAGCCAAGGCGGCGGCGCCTGGGAGTATTTCGATCATGATCAGTCCCGCTCGCGCGCATACCGCTGGAGCGAGGATGGCCTCGGCGGCATCTCGGACGAGGCGCAGTGGCTCTGTTTCGGGTTAGCGTTATGGAACGGCAGGGATTCTATTCTGAAGGAACGCGCTTTCGGTCTTTCCAGCAGCCAGGGCAATCGCGGCGAGGATGTAAAAGAATGCTATTTTTATATAGATGCCACCCCCTCGCATGCCTGGCTCCGCTATCTCTATAAATATCCCCAATCTGCTTTTCCTTATAAACAGCTTTTAGAAGAAAACTCGCGCCGGTCGCGCGAGGATCCGCCATTCGGCCTGATCGATAGCGGCGCCTTTGCCGACGGGCGCTACTGGGACGTGGAGATAACCTATGCCAAGGCATCGCCCGAGGAACTGCACATCCGCATCCTCGCCAGTAATCGCGGACCGGACACGGCCACGTTATGGCTGCTGCCGCAGCTCTGGTTTCGCAACACCTGGTCGTGGTCGAACAAAACAAATGATAAGCCTTTGCTGCATGCTGCGTCCGCTCCCGATGAGGCTAATGATCCCGATAGCCGCATTAAGCCAGGTAACCCCGCCTGGGCAGTCGCGGCAGATCATCCAGAACTGGGCACGTACCATCTCTACGGACAGCAAAACGCTGATCTTCTCTATACGGAAAATGAGACCAACAATTCCCGGCTGTGGGGTGTGCCTAACACCGGACCGTACGTCAAGGATGCATTTCATCACTACCTTATAAACGGCGACAAATCGGCGGTGAATCCCATGCAGCGGGGCACAAAATTTGCCGCGGTTCACAAACTTACGGTTGCGCCGGGAGAAACCCATGCCATTGACCTGGTGTTAACCGCCAGCCGGCAAACTCAGCCATTTGCCAATCATGAACAGGTTTTTTCCCGGCGCCGCGCGGAAGCCGACACTTTTTTTAAAACACTGTTGCCGGAAGCCAGCGGACAGGATCTTCGCATCCTGCGCCAGGCACTTGCCGGCATGATATGGAACAAGCAATTTTATCATTATGATGTTCGCGCCTGGCTGAAGGGCGATCGGATGCCTCCGCCGCCCTCGAGGGATTATGGGCGCAACCACAATTGGCCGCACCTCAAGGCAAGCGATGTGATTTCGATGCCCGACACCTGGGAATACCCCTGGTTCGCCGCATGGGACCTGGCTTTTCATTGCGCCGCGCTGGCGCTCATCGATGTCGATTTTGCCAAAGATCAAATCGAACTGCTGCTGCGGGAAAACTACCTGCATCCCAATGGACAAATCCCCGCGTACGAGTGGGCGTTTGGCGACGTGAATCCGCCCGTGCACGCGATGGGCGCCCTTAAGCTGTTCCGGGCGGAGCGCGTGCAGCGCGGCAAAGGGGACGTCGCTTTCCTCAAACGTGTGCTGCACAAGCTATTGCTGAATCACACCTGGTGGATCAACCGCAAGGATGCCACGGGCATGAACATATTTGAAGGCGGTTTTCTCGGCCTGGACAATATCTCAGTGTATGACCGCTCCCGTCCGCTGCCGTCCGGCTATACATTGAAGCAGGCCGACGCCACCGGCTGGATGGCCATGTTCTCCCTGCAGCTTACAGTGATCGCGCTGGAAATCGCCGTTGAAGACGCAGCCTATGAAGACATCGCGATCCAATGCTACAGCCAGTTTCTGGCAATTGCCAATACGATTGCCGGACATACTGGCGCGCATGTGTCGCTTTGGGATGATGTAGACGGCTTTTTCAAGGATCTCGTGGTCAAACCGGACGGCAGCGCGCACCGTATCGATGTTTTTTCCTGGGTTGGCATTGTACCTCTCTTCGCCAGCGAGGTTGTGGATGCGCGATTGCTGGCGGGGCGGATGCGTTTTAACGACCTGCTCTGGAAGCATAAGGACGGCATGTTTGACGGAAGTATCATATGTGCCTGCCCGGTAACCACCAATGAACGCGGAGAGCATTTGCTATCGCTGGTGACCGCCCCCATGCTGGTCAAAATGCTGCCCCGTCTTTTCAACGAGGAAGAATTCCTGTCGCCTCATGGCGTGCGCGGCGTCTCCAAGCGTCATGCTACGCAGCAGGATCTCGGGCATATTCCCGGCATAGGCAAGGCCGCCATCGAATATGTGCCGGGCGAGTCCAGCTCCAGCCTTTTTGGCGGCAACTCGAACTGGCGCGGGCCGGTGTGGATGCCCACCAATTACCTGTTGGTTCAGGCCATCGAAAAAATGCACCGCTATCTGGGCGATGCTTTTACGTTCCCTGCACCTTGCCTGAACGGTTATGAAATTAACCTGAAGTACGCAGCCACACTCCTGGCGGAGCGGCTTGCGGACATTTTTCGACGGGATGAATATGACCTGATTCCCGCGTTTCCTCCGGGAAGTCCTCATCAAGCGGACCCCCATTGGCGCGAGCTGCTGCTATTTCACGAGTATTTTCATGGCGAAACCGGGCAGGGTCTCGGGGCCGCCCATCAAACCGGCTGGAGCGGATTGGTGGCAAATCTGGTGATGCGCCGCTACCATACGGACATCCCGGAGTATTGGAGGCGACAGGGAACCGCACCAGAACCGTAATACCCCGTTCCACCATGTAAGCCACAGTGTATCGCATGAACCTGCTTCTCCTCACCCACCGGCAGGCTCGATCCGTTAGCTGTGCCTTGCAAGCCAGCGGTGAAAGCCGCTGGTCCTCAACCTGTCCTGCTCGGTTTTTTTTAAGCCAGCTTTGCCATATCTAAAATAAATGGACCCCTGTGGCTGAAATCACTGCTATTCCCACAAGAGAAAATACAAGAGTCCACAGCAGGAACCGGACAGCCGTCCTTGTTGCTGGCCAGTAACCACTGTTATCAGACTCCTTGTTTCTATCTGTTTGCGTAATTTCCTTAAATCTCCTTTACTGAAATTCTACCGTCTGACCAATGTGACATACCGCACGGTATGAGTCCCGGCCGGGGTGTTAATGTGACAACTCCATGCCGCTTATTAGGCAAGTAATATAGAGAAGTGTTTCTAAAAGGAGGTTAACATGAACAAAGACCAAGTCAAAGGGAGCGCGAAAGACATTGCTGGAAAGGTCCAGGAACAAGCTGGAAAATTAACTGGAGATAAAGAACAGGAAGCCAAAGGGCTCGGAAAACAGGTTAGTGGAAAAACCCAAAAGAAGGTGGGGGATGCAAAGGAAGCTGCCAAGGAATCGATAGATGATCTTTAACAGTCACAGTGCCTTGACGGCTTGAAACCCGCCTCGGCGGGGATCGCTCCCACCTTACAATTCAGCAGGAGAAAACGCCGGTTGAGCTAAAGTTACCTCATGCCTAAGGGGGACGTTTACTTCCCGAAAAAACGCATGCTTATCTGTAGACCAGTATTTAAAGTCCAAAGATTTTGCTCCTTCATGCAGCTCCACCGTCAACACCTGACCTTCCGGATTCATTCCCAGTGATGGTACAAGCAGAAAATGAGTAGTAGCCAGCGTTGAATGTACAACATCCGTGCGCGCATTTGGGTGCGTGTGCCCCGAAACCCAGGCTGAAATTTGGTACTTGTAGATGAGCTCCGTTAGTCGTTTCCTCGTGCTCTCGTCAAAATCTACAGTGTCGTTTGGGTCATACAAGTTGCCCAAAGATTTTCCACTATTAGGCATCTCGTGGGTTGCAACGATGATGTTATAAGTCCGGTGATACGTCGCCAGCTGCTCCTCGAACCAATGGAAGTCATCTTCGGAGATCCCCCGCGTCTTTAAGGTCCGTGGATCGAAACTGAAGAAATTATTCATCGACAAAAGCAGAAAACATGTATTACCAATGAAGAAAATGTTATTTGTGCTTCGTGTTTCAGTGCCCGCAAACGTCGATAAGAAACTGGCTATACCGCGTGCCTCCGTGAAGCCCTGACGTACAGCGGTGGAAGATTTAGCAAATGAAGCTGTTAGTGGTTCTACCAATTGGATAAAATTTCGTCTGACGTCCACATCCTTTACAACCCCTATGTGCGACCTATTTGAGGTGTCTCGATCGGGCGTCTCTATAAGAAGAATTTGTTGCCCCTTGACGAATTGCTTGGCATCTTTAACAAACAGTCTAGTATCCCCCTCCTTTGCGGGCGTTCTAAGAAAACTCTCGACTTCAGGCATGAAGGCAAGAAACTTCCCTTGGATCTCCGGGTAGTTGTAATACACATAATCATGATTACCCATCAATGCGTACTGTTTCACGGACGCATGATTGCGAATAATCCAATCCACCCATGATCTTGCTATATCCCATTCGGAAGGCAAGAAATCAATCATGTCGCCCAGCCAAAGCAGATGCGTTGGCCGCACGCTCTCATGCTCGAAGAGCTGCTTTATGCGCTCATAAGAATTAACGTTCCATTGAACGTCCCTATCCTTGGCATCATCTACGGCATGAGTATCGGAGATGAAGACGACACGTGCAATCGCCTCGTTTGAGCGAAATCGAATAGCGGGGTTACCCCAGGCAGTTAATGCTGGGATACCCAAAGCAGTTAATGCCACAACTGCCACTATCACTATTTTACCTCTACTTATCACCATAACACCCTCGAACTACTGCAAGACGACACCGTAGGCCCCTCGTCTTTTAAGACCAATCCAAAACAGCGGGTTGGTTAAATATTTCCGATTATGGCACAAGTGCGAGACTGCTCAATGCTTCATGGGCGGGGGTTCATGGTTGTGCCGGTGTCGCCAGTCTTTAATCATGCGGCGAACGTCCTGTAGGCTGGTGAAGACTAAAAACGGGATGTGGCTTGGCGGCGCGCTCGCATTCCACAGCGGCCTTTTCTTTGTGACCGGCGGTACGCTTTTCGGCCGCAGGATAGCAACCCCGCGTCGCGGGTCTTTCGAAGATCTTCCCGCTGACCAATTGCCGAGGCTGCGAAACGGCAAGCCATTCGCCGATCTTCATCCAGCGCATGCGATTGTCGACGGAACTCTCATAATGATATAACTAAGTGCGACCGCTATCGGCTGCCTGGAGTCGTAGCCTCGGGCAGTCGTCAATGGTAAGGTGTGAACCTGCCGTAAGGAGTTTGGCTGGCGCGCGCGTCGAATTGCATTATGGTTCGGTATAACTTTTTATGACAATAAAGTTGACGCACGGAATTTTAGCGTAACTTTGAGAAACAACCCTAAAAACATTATGCCAAAAGAGCAAGTATAGCGACGTGAGTTAGGTGTCGATAGAAAAGCCGAAAACTGGATGAATGCTAACTTAATCTCGACCGATCAAATGCTTGCAGAAATTTCTGAGCGGAAAGAGGGGCTTATGGCGGAAGCAATTTCGCGCCACACCCCCATGATGCAGCAATACCTGCGCATCAAGGCGCAGCATCCGGATATGCTGATGTTTTACCGAATGGGAGATTTTTATGAACTGTTCTTTGATGACGCGGAAAAGGCGGCCCGGCTGCTCGGCATTACCTTAACCCGTCGCGGGACATCGGCTGGCGAGCCCATCAAGATGGCAGGTGTACCCTATCACTCGGCCGAGCAGTATCTGGCAAAACTCATCAGGTTAGGGGAGTCAGTGGTGATCTGCGAACAGATCGGCGATCCCGCCACCGCGAAAGGGCCGGTGGAGCGCCAAGTGATGCGAATCATCACGCCGGGTACACTGACCGACGCGGCGTTGCTGGATGAAAAAGGCGAAAGCCTGCTGCTTGCCTTGTGCATGCACGAATCAACGCTGGGATTGGCGTGGCTCAATCTGGCGGCTGGGCAATTCTGCGTCACGGAGACTGCGCCAGAAAATCTGATGAGCGAGCTTGAGCGTCTGAAGCCCGCGGAAGTTCTTCTACCTGAGTCATTGGAGATTGCCGCACTCGACAGTATCGATGCCCGCAAGCAGATAAATATTAAGCGTCTCCCCACTTGGCAGTTCGATGTGGAGGCCGCCGTGCGAAATCTCTCCCGGCAATTCGGCACGCATGACCTGTCTGGTTTCGGTTGCGATGGCCTGCATTCATCGCTGGGTGCGGCAAGCGCATTGCTGGACTATGCGCACATAACCCAAGGAACAGGTATCGTACATATCAATACGCTACGGGTGGAACGGGACAGCGCCTACCTGCGCATGGATGCCGCCACGCGTCGTAACCTGGAAATTTCCGAAACCATACTTGGCAATGTGTCGCCCACTTTGCTGTCCCTGCTGGACACCTGTTCCACCAACATGGGTAGCCGCCTGCTGCGTTATTGGCTGCATCACCCATTGCGCGACCGGGCAGTGATTCAGAAACGGCTCGATGGCGTGTCGTATTTAATAGGCCAAGCCGGGTTAGGGCCATACCTCGCGGTGCGCGGCAACCTCAAGCGCATGGCGGACATCGAGCGCATCGCTGCCCGCATCGCCCTGAAATCCGCACGACCGAGAGATTTGTCGGGCCTGCGCGACAGTCTTAAAGAATTACCTAAAGTGGCTACGGCTATTGCGTCAGTTGATTCCGTTCCCGGACAAGCCAGCGAACACATCGCTGGGCTGGTGCAATCGATTATGCCCGATGTTGCGCTTGTCGCGCTTCTGGATCAGGCGCTAAAGGAAGAGCCCGCGCTCGTGGTGCGCGAAGGCGGCGTCATTGCCGATGGCTACGATGCCGAGCTGGATGAATTGCGCGCGATGCAAAACAATTGTGGTGAATTCTTGTTGCAATTGGAAACACGGGAAAAAGCGCGTACGGGTATCTCGAGTCTCAAGGTGGAATATAACCGCTTGCACGGTTTTTATATCGAGGTGACCCATGCCCACGCCGAGAAGGTTCCGGACGACTACCGCAGGCGGCAAACATTGAAGAATGCGGAGCGCTACATCACACCAGAACTCAAGTCTTTCGAAGACAAAGCGCTGTCCGCGCAGGATCGCGCGCTGGAGCGGGAGAAATTTTTATACGACAACCTGTTGGAGCTGCTTCTGCCATATGTCCACCACTTGCAACAGATGGCCCGGAGCATTGCTGAACTGGATGTACTGGCCGCATTCGCCGAGCGCGCGCTCGCACTCGATTATTCATTGCCCGTCTTTGCCGATGACATCGTTATTGAAATTCAGGCGGGCCGCCATCCTGTGGTGGAATACCAGGTGGAGAACTTCATCGCCAATGACGTGCGGCTTGGCAAATGCGGCGATTCCCAACGGCAAATGCTGGTCATTACCGGCCCTAATATGGGAGGTAAGTCCACTTATATGCGTCAGGTCGCCCTGATTGCGTTGCTTGCTCATTGCGGTAGTTTCGTTCCCGCAGCAAGCGCACGCATCGGGCCGATGGATCAGATTTTTACCCGGATCGGCGCGTCCGATGACCTTGCCGGCGGACGTTCCACGTTCATGATGGAAATGACCGAAGCCGCCAACATCCTGCATAATGCTACCGCACAAAGCCTGGTATTGATGGATGAAATAGGAAGGGGAACCTCGACCTTTGATGGCCTGGCGCTGGCGTTTGCAATTGCCCGCTATCTGTTGGAAAAGAATCGCAGCTATACCTTATTTGCGACGCATTATTTCGAATTGACAAGGTTGGCGGAGGAGTTCGCATATGCGGCGAATGTCCACCTCGATGCGGTGGAGCACAAGCACCATATTGTATTCCTGCACGCAATCAAGGAGGGACCGGCCAGCCAGAGCTATGGCCTCCAGGTGGCAGCGCTGGCGGGAGTGCCTGAACCGGTGATCAAAACAGCAAAGCGATATCTGGTGAAACTTGAGAAAGAAAGTATTAACAGGCAAACTGCTGGCGGCCACTTCCAGCCGGATTTGTTTTCGCAAGAACCGGCAATGCCACGGGAATCGCCAGAAAACCCGAAAATCCCGAATGACCCGCTCGAGCACCCTGCCCTCGCATTGCTACGCGCGATAGCGCCGGACGAGTTAAGCCCGAGGCAAGCTCTGGAAGAACTCTATGTCTTGAAAAAAGCGTCAGAAAAGCAATAGGTACTCATAGCCACAATATAACAGCCTATTGCAGAGCCCGGTCTTATTTAATGTTCGTGCCCATGCGCATGTGCATGGGCATGAGGTCCGTGGGCGTGCCCATGCGACAGCTCTTCCATAGTCGCTGGCCGCACTCCCGTGACCGTACAATCAAACCGCAAAGTCATGCCGGCCAGGGGATGATTCCCATCTACCACCACCTTGTCCTCGGCAATATCAGTTACGGTGTAGATCAGGGTATCGTCGGATCCCTCCTGACCTCCTTCAAACTGCATGCCCACCTTAACATCCTCTGGAAAAAGCTCGCGCGGCTCCACACGCACCAATTCGCTGTCATACTCGCCAAAAGTGTTGTCCGGCTCCATCAGGACGGAACAACTGTAGCCCACCTCCTTGTTATGCAGCTCTTCTTCGACCATCGGAAAGATCCCGTCATAACCGCCATGCAGGTAACTGATTGGCGCGCTGGGCTTCTCCATAATTTTACCGGCTAGATCGGACAGTTGATAGTTGAGTGACACCACCGTGTCTTTTTCAATGCGCATAGTGTTGGGGATCATCATTAAGTTATGGCGAGACAAATGACAAATTTTGAGTTATAAAAATTGAAGCGGAACCGAATGCAATAGGTCAGGAGGTTTTAAAAACCCCTTCCTTCATTGCCTCCCTCACCTTCCTTGCCTTCCTTTCCCGCTTTGCTTCGCCAGTTCGCTCCAGCCGATCTGTTGAGAACAGGCATTATTGCATTACCGGTTGCTAAATGAAATTAAATTCGAGATCAACCTTTTCGAGTCATCTTGGAATAACTTGACGTGGAAACGAGGAGCCGCACAAAATAAGAATTCAGTAATTTCGACTACTCAAGCTTTTCAGGTTTTCCTATCAGTTCCCTGACGGGAGCGAAACTGCGCCGGTGCACGATCGAGACGCCATGAATGCGCAGCGCCGCGACATGCTGTTCCGTCGAATATCCTTTGTGTCGATCGAAGCCATAATGCGGAAAGCGCCGGTGTAAAGCAACCATTACCGCATCGCGGGCCGTCTTGGCCAATATGGAAGCGGCGGAAATTTCCGGCACCAGGCTGTCGCCCCGGACAATGGTCGTCACGGGAAAATTCAGGCGAGGGCTATGGTTTCCGTCGATCAATACCCTGCTGGGAATGACTGAAAGACTTTTCACCGCACGCTTCATGGCCAACAGGCTCGCCTGGAGAATGTTCAAACGGTCAATTTCTCTAACCGACGCGGACCCTATAGCCCAAGCCATGGCGTAGGCTTTAATGGCTACGGTCAGCCTGTCGCGTTCCGGTTCGGTAAGGGTTTTCGAATCCGCCAGGCCGTCGATCCGGTGGGCCGGATTTAGTATGACGCAGGCGGCAAACACAGGTCCCGCTAATGGTCCCCTGCCGGATTCGTCAACACCACAAATCCGGCTGAATTCATAGGCTGGGCTTTCCATTTTTCCTGGTTCCAGTATGCCCACGATCGCCAACCCACTCCTTCCTTGTGTTCCGCCTTAGGCGTGCATTCCGGTCGGTAACTAATGATTGCAAACTTCTCTTATAGCCCTTGCCTGTGTTTTTTAATTCGTCACCTTCAAGCTCATCCAGACTCATCATGACCCAATGGAAGAGTTCAGCGCTGCTTCATACTATGATTTGCTGCGCACCGTGCACATCAGCTCGGCCTCCGCAGCAACACGGCCATCCACTTCCGCCCGGACCGAATACTTCCAGATGCCGATTCGTTCCCGCAGATATCGTTGCCTTGAGTATCAGTTGGTCGCCCGGCTGCCGGCTTTTTGAAACGGGCACCATCTATGCCGACGAAGTAGTAAAGGGAACTCTCGTCTGTCTGGCGGTTCACGGTCTTGAGCGTAAGAATGGCCGCGGCCTGCGCCAGAGCCTCGATAATCAGCACACCGGGCATTACAGGATAGTGTGGAAAATGACCGCCAAAGAAAGGCTCGTTTATGGTTACATTCTTGAGGGCGGTGATGTCCTTGCCCGGCTCGCATGAAATTACCCGGTCAACCAGCAAAAAAGGATAACGATGAGGCAAGTATTTGAGTATTTCGTGGATATCCACGGAATGGTTTTCCGGATTTTTTATATCTTCGATTTGCATACCGCTGGTAACGTATTCTTGTTGCGCGTAAAAACCTTCGTAATTATTACCCGGGGCCGCTACTTTACTACTTGTCAGCCAGAGCCTTGATGACCTTTTCAGTAATATCTATCCGCTGACTGCGATAAACGAGATCCCGTAACGGCAATATCAGATCATATTTCTCAGTTTCGGCGATAACCTGGATAGCCTTGGTGGCGGTCAACTGTAGCGCGGCAACTTCATCGTTCTGGCGCAGGCTCAGATCTTCCCGCATCTGCCGTTGCGCGCGCTGGTATTCGCGGTTGAGCGTCGCAAGATCACGCTCCTTGCTGCGCCGGTCCGCTTCAGGCATGGTTTTGCCATCTTTTTCCACGATATCCTGGAGCGCCTTCGCCTGGGACGCCATTTTCTTGAGTTCCTGATCGCGCGGTAAAAATTCCTTTTCTATTTTTTTCAAGGCCCTTAAAGCCGGCGCTGACTCAGCCAGGATCCTTTCGGTATCGACAACGCCAATCTTGATCTCATCCGCGAGGGCGCTGGCGGAGCCCCAGGCAAAGTTAAAGAGGAAACATGCCGCCGTTAAACTCCGCCGCCATAGAACCTTTCGTTCCAATATTGTCTCCAGGTTGTTCATGAGAAATCTCTAAATAATCCTCTGTTTCCCAGCAGGAGCGCGACACTGGCTTTTCCCATCAGAATTGCTGCCCAAATTGAAATTGGAACCGCTGTAAATTATCACCCGGATGACTATTCAAAGGTTGTGCAATGCTGACTTTAAGGGGCCCCATCGGAGAAACCCACATCACAGCAATACCTGCGGAGTAACGCAGGCCCTCCTGCTGGGGAATTACCCCGTCCGGACCCCAGACCGAGCCGGCATCAAGGAATATGCTCGGGCGCACCGATCGATCGTTCTTCATTCCCGGCATCGGGAATAGTATCTCGATATTTCCGACCGCGCGCTTGTTACCTCCCAACGTCCGGTTATTGCTGTCGCGAGGACCTAGCGAGCTGATATTGTAGCCGCGAACCGACGTATTGCCGCCAGCGAAAAAATTCTTGAAGAACGGAAGCTCCTTGCCATTATAACCATTGCCATACCCCAGTTCCCCATTCAGCATCAGCGTAAAAGTATCGGTAATAGGATAATACCACCTGAGGTCGTAACTCAATTTATAATAGGTAAGGTCGCCTCCCGGCAAGCCGACCTCGGCGACCACCCGTTGTGTCGTGCCTGAAGTAGTCCAGATGGCGCTATCGCGGCCATCCCTCCTCCAATTGAGCGTCATTGGTATGTTTAACGTGCTCTTCCCGAACTTTTCCACAAAATCGATGTTGCGTTGCGGGCTGTTGGCGCCCAGGTGGATGATTACGTTCTCTATCCCGAGGCCCGTCATGATGCTGTCGTTCTCGTTGATCGGGATGCCGAAACGCAAACCGGCGCCGGTGGTGTCGGTATTGAAACTGTTCACCGCCACGAGCGTGGATGTATTGAGCGTGCGTTTGTAGAGATCGAACCCCGCGGTGATGCCGTCACGGGTGAAATAGGGGTCGGTAACAGACAACGAGTAAGTCTTGTTGACGCTACCCGTGTTGACCATGAGATTGACGAATTTCCCTGTGCCGAATATGTTGTCTTGAGCAATCGAGCCGCTCAGTATCAACCCCTCCATGTTGGAATAGCCCGCTCCGAACATGACAGCGCCAGTGGGTTTTTCCTTGACCTCGACATTTATGTCGATCTGATCGGTAGCGCCCGGAACCGCCGGTGTTTCAAGGCTGACCGAATTAAAATAGTTCAGCCTGTCCACGCGCTGTTTCGAACGGTTGATCTTGCTGGTCGAATACCAGCCTCCTTCGAATTGACGCATCTCGCGGCGTATCACTTCATCTCGTGTACGGTTATTGCCCGTTATGTTGATACGCCTCACATAAACCCGACGTCCCGGATCGATAAAAAACGTAAACGCGACCTGTTGTTTTTCCTTATCCAGTTGCGGCGATGCATTGACGTTCGCAAAAGCGTAGCCGTCATCGCCCAGACGGTCGGTAATGAGCTTGACGGATTCAGTCAAGCGTTCGCGCGAGAAAACGTCACCGGCTGAGATCTTTATGAGCTTGCGCAACTCAGTTTCCGGCACCAGCATTTCCCCGGCGAGCTTGACCTCGGAAACCATATACTTGGGACCCTCCGTGATATTTACCGTGATGTAAATATCCTGCATGTCGGGGGTGATGGATACCTGGGTGGACTCTATGCTGAATTCAAGAAAGCCGCGATTGAGATAAAACGATCTCAATGATTCCAGATCGGCGCCAAGCTTCTGCTTTGAATACTGATCCTCTTTCGTAAACCAGGTCAACAATCCGGGGGTCCGCAACGTAAACGCACCCAGCAATTCTTTTTCCTTGAACGCATCGTTCCCGACGATATTGATTTTACGGATCTTGGCGGTTTTTCCCTCGTCAATACTGAAGTTGATCGCCACACGATTACGGTCAAGCGGGGTCGTGGTCGTGGTAATTTTTACCCCGTATTTGCCCCGGCTGATATACTGGTTCTTCAATTCCTGTTCGGCCCTCTCCAGCGTCGAGCGGTCGAAAATGCGCGATTCCGCCAGACCTGCCTGTTTCAGACCTTCCTTCAGCTTATCTTTCTCGAATTCCTTCGAGCCGGTGATGCTGATCTGCGCGATTGCGGGGCGCTCTTCCACCACCACAAGCAGGACGCCATTCTCGGACTCCAGCCGAACATCCTTGAAGAAACCGGTTGCATACAGGGCCTTGATGGCGGCGGCCGCCTTTTCGTCATCGAGTATGTCACCCACCTTCACCGGCAAATAACTGAACACTGTTCCGGCTTCAGTGCGCTGGATGCCTTCGACTCGTATGTCCCTGACTACAAATGGCTCACGCGCCCATGAAATCGAAGCGCAGAAAACAGAAACAAGCGCGACGAGATGTCTGACTTTCATACTTAACTGGGAAGGAGGCGGGTGATATCGTTATATATGGCAAAAGCCATCAGGGCAAACAAGAGCGCCATCCCGACCTGTTGACCGACTTCCATGGCTCGGGCGGAAAGCGGGCTGCCTTTAACCATTTCGACCACATAATACATTAAATGCCCCCCATCCAGCATGGGGATAGGCAACAAATTCAACACGCCCAGACTGATGCTGATGACTGCGAGAAAGCCCAGGTAAGAGGATATTCCCATTTGGGCTGACTTTCCCGCGTAGTCGGCGATTGTGATGGGGCCGCTCACATTCTTCCACGACATTTCCCCCATCACCATTTTGCCTATCATCTGCAACGTAAATACCGATGTCTCCCAGGTTTTTTTTATCGCCCTGATCATTGCTGTGGCGGGAGAATACCTGACCTCGGTCAGCAGTCTTTGCAGTTCGTCGTGATCGACTTGGGGGCCAATGCCGATTTTTCCGGTTTTTATCCCGTCTTCGGTAACCGTATCGGGAACAACCTCCATGCTCATAATCCTGTTATCGCGGAGAATCTCCAGTGACATCTTCTTTCCAGGGCTTTCCCTTATCGCCTGTACCAGATCCTCCCAGAACCCAACCTTCCCGCCGTTCACTGCAAGAATTTCATCACCGGGCAGCAGGCCGGCGCGTGCGCCTGCACTGCCCGGGTTAACAAGCGAAATGATGGGTTTGATTGCCGGCCGAAAGGGAGTCAGACCAATCTTCTTCAGGAAGTCGCCTTCCAGATCATCGGCGCTGACTTGACTCAAGTCTATCCGCCGCATGGTGATTTCGCCGCTCACCCCCCGGCTTTCCACATCTACCGATGGTGACCTGTCCGCCGCTTTTGACAATAGCAGCCACCGCGCATCCTGCCAGGTCATGACCGGTTCGGTCCCGATCTTCAGTATGGTTTCTCCTGCCTCGAAACCGGCGAAGGCGGCGGGAGTTGCCGATTTCACCGGACCCAGAACCGGTTTCATACCGCTGACGCCGAGCATGAACAAAAACCAGTAAAGCAGGATTGCCAGCAAAAAGTTGGCTATCGGCCCTGCCGCAACAATGGCGAATCGATAACCGACCGGCTTGCGGTTGAATGCTCGCGCCCGATCCTGAGGTTCGACTTGACCTTCTTGCTCATCCAGCATCTTTACATATCCGCCGAGCGGAAAAGCGGCCACCACCCATTCCGTTTGATCTTTTCCCAGGCGCCTCGTTAATAAAGGCTGACCGAACCCAACGGAGAAACGCAGCACCTTTACTCCGCTCCATCTCGCTACCAGGTAATGGCCGAACTCGTGAAACAGGATCAGCACTCCCAGGGCAACGATGAAGGCAATTATGGTAAAAACGAGTGTCATACCAGTGCGAACTCCCGGCATATCCGGGTCAAGCCGGATTCAAGTGAGAGGTTGATTGGAATTTTCTGAAACATGCGATCGATCCGGAGGATCGAAAAGACGTGATCGGGGAGCGTCCAGCAGATCACGGGAACACAACGGTACCTTCCCTGCATATCCTCTAGGCATAAAGGATACGATTGTGTTTTCAATTCCCGCTTCAGGGAAATTCCGTTTCCGGGCTTGCGCTGGCGTGTGGGCCGGCAAGAACCATGAGAATTATATGAAGACGAATGGGAAGTGATGGGCTGACCTTTTCGGAAGGTCAACGGCTCAGGCACCTTATGCCAGGCATGCCAACCATTCATGTGCCGCTTCACGCGCCATTCTGTCCGCCGCCAGCACATCGTTAAGCGTGGCTATATCCATGTGTCCAACCGTTTGCATGACGTCTTCGATCATGGTCGAAATCGCTGTAAATGGCATGCGGAATTTGAGGAAGGATTCCACCGCCACCTCATTGGCGGCATTCAGTATTGCTGGTGCGCTACCCCCGATTGCCAGCGCCTGGTAGGCAAGCTTGAGGCAAGGAAAACGTTTGAAATCAGGTGCCTCGAAATCCAGCCGCCCCACCTTGAACATATCCAGAGGCGTCACACTGGTTTCGATTCGTTCCGGAAAACCCAGGGCATGAGCAATGGGTGTGCGCATATCGGGATTACCGAGTTGCGCCAGCACGGAACCATCCACGTATTCCACCATGGAGTGGATGATGCTTTGAGGATGGATTACCACCTCGATTTGCTCGGGCGGGGCCTCGAACAGCCATCTTGCTTCGATGACTTCCAGACCCTTGTTCATCATTGTGGCGGAATCAACCGAAATCTTTTGCCCCATGACCCAGTTGGGATGAGCGCAAGCCTGCCCTGGCGTCACTTGCTCCAGCAAGGCCAGCGATGTCTGGCGGAACGGCCCGCCGGATGCGGTCAGAAGGATGCGGCGAACCCCGACCCCGTGCAAATCCCCCTTGAAATGATGTGGCAGCGACTGAAAGATAGCGTTATGTTCGCTGTCGATGGGCAGAAGCGTCGCGCCGTTTTCCTTGACCACATCCATGAAAATGCGCCCAGCCATAACCATGGTTTCCTTGTTCGCAAGCAATATAAGCTTGCCCGCGCGGGCGGCCGCAAATGTGGGACGTATACCGGCGGCGCCGACGATCGCTGCCATGACCATATCCACATCCGGCAGCGATGCTACTTTTTCGAGCGATTCGACACCCCAGAGCACCTCGGTATCAAGCCCCGCGGCCCGAATCTCGGACGCTAGCCACTCGGCGCTGGCTTCATCCAGTAACACTGCATAGCGTGGCTGGAAGCGACGGCATTGTTCCAGCATTTTTTTTGCATTCTTGTTCGCAGCCAGCGCAATGACGGAAAACCGGTCAGGATGATGCGCAACCACATCCAATGTATTTACGCCGATGCTTCCGGTAGAGCCAAGAATAGTGAGATGACGGACAGGACGGATAGCTTTCATAGTTCGGACTGTAAAAATAAAAGTGGCAGAACAGCTATGGGTAGTGTTGACGTAAGCGCATCAATGCGGTCAAGTATACCACCGTGACCGGGCAAAATATTGCCGCTATCTTTGACCCCTGCATGACGTTTCATCAAAGACTCGAACAGATCGCCAATGATGCCCATCATGGCTAGCACCAGTAATAATGGCATCAGGAATTTGATGTGTGTTGGTTCTCCGGCGACATGGCTCCATATCAGCGAATAAATGAAAACAGCCACCAGCGCTCCTGCAACACCTTCCCAGGTCTTGCCTGGACTGATATTGGGTGCAAGCTTGTGTTTACCGAAAGCGCGTCCGGCAAAATACGCCGCTGTGTCGGATATCCAGATCGCGGCCATGAATCCCAGCAGGAGCAGCGGATCGATGGCTCGCAACTGGTATAAGGCAAAGCTGGTTGGCAGCAGCACCAGCCATCCTGCTAAAGCCAGAAGCAGCGGGTTCCTGATAGGATACCGGGACTTCAGCAGATAGGGAACGATCAGCGTCCAGAATATCAGCGATGCAACATAAAAGCTCAAAAACGATGTGGTATATGGGTCAGCCACGACGGCCTGGCTCAATACGAACAGCAATTCCCCCGCCAGCATTGCTGTAAGCAACAGATAGACGATGGAATATGCAACGGAAAACTTTGCAAGCCTGCTCCATTCCCATGACCCGGTTACTGTCAATGCAAGCAGCAATATCATCCAGAAAATGGCCGGCAAGTAGAGCAATGCCGCCAAAAACAGGCATAGCACAACTACGGCGGTAAAAATCCTGGCCCTAAGCATGACTAACCATAACTGGGTATGTCTGGGGAAAGTTGAGAAAGGGAAGCGAATTAAACGGAAAATGTGGAAATTATGCCGTTCTTTGAACTGCAACTTCCCTTCCCCCATGGATGGATGGCGTTATTTGAAGTTGCTCGCTGGTTCGTCCAAACCGGCGTTCGCGTTGCTGATAGGATTGAATGGCAAGGTCCAACGCATGCACGTCAAAGTCTGGCCACAGGGTATCGGTAAAGTACAGCTCGGTGTAAGCAAGTTGCCACAACAGAAAATTGCTGATGCGTTTTTCGCCGCCAGTTCGAATGAAGAGATCTGGTTCGGGGGCAAAATTCAATGCAAAATGCGGCATCAAATCCTGCTCATCAAAACCGCTCGCCAATTGCGGATGTTGTGCCAGCATCTTGCGAAACGCCTGCATAACATCCCAGCGGCCACCGTAATTTGCGGCGATGGTGAGCGTGAAGCGCTTGTTATCCGCTGTGAGTGCTTCCCCATTGCGAATGAACTCAACAATCTTGGGCTCGAATTTTGACAAATCTCCGATTACTTTGAAACGAATACCATTCTCGTGCAGCTTGCTAACTTCCTGCTCCAGCACGTTTATGAATAGTTGCATCAGGAACGCGACTTCGTCCGTTGGCCTGCGCCAATTCTCACTGCTGAAAGCAAACAGGGTGAGGTATTCCACACCGCGATCGACACAGGCCTTTATAGCGGTGCGGACCGTTTCCACGCCGCGTTTATGCCCGGCCACCCTCGGCAAGAATCTTTTTTTTGCCCATCGCCCATTGCCATCCATGATAATGGCGATATGCCGTGGAACCATGCCGGTCTCAGGTATTTCACGGGTTGAGCTGGTGTTGGGGAGCATGGGCGTAATTGATCCAGTTGAGCATGGTTGATTAAGCTAGTCACGGTTGGCCACCTGGTTAGAGGCAGCCATCGGGCCAACGAACAACCTGCCGGGTTAAATCCCGCAAAATTCGAATAATTCCTGCTCTTGCGTTCTTCCTTCTTATTGGCTCTATTATATTGCCATCAGTTCGGCTTCTTTGGTCTGCAAGGCCTTCTCGATTTCCGCGATATAGCGGTCAGTGAGCTTCTGGATTTCATCCTGCCCGCGGCGTTCCTCATCCTCGGCGATCTTCTTCTCCTTGAGCAATTCCTTCAGATGGGCATTGGCATCGCGACGGATATTTCGCATCGCCACCCGTGCGGTTTCAGCCTCATGCTTCACTATCCGGGTGAGGTCACGGCGGCGCTCCTCGGTCAGAGGCGGCATGGGCACCCGGATGAGCTCGCCTACCGTGACCGGATTTAATCCCAGGTCGGAGTTCCGTATCGCCTTTTCGATCGCACCCAGCATCTTTTTTTCCCACGGTGCGACGGTGATGGTACGGGCGTCAGCAAGCGTGACGTTGGCTACCTGATTGATAACCGTGGGTGAGCCGTAGTAGTCGACCGTAATATGGTCCAGCAGACCGGTGTGAGCTCGTCCGGTCCGCACTTTGCCCAGATCAAGCTTTAGCGCCTCCAGACTTTTCTGCATTTTTTGTTCAGCGGATTTTCTAATTTCAGCGATCATGATATGTCAATGGATGAAAATCGGGTATGAATTGCCCTGAAAAGGCATGATATTGATCGGGCTAAATTGATATATGATCAATTCAAACCTCAACCAGTGTCCCTTCGTCCTCACCCATCACTACCCGCTTTAACGCGCCGGCGCGGAAAATGCTGAACACATTGAGCGGCAGCTTCTGGTCGCGGCACAGCGTCAGCGCAGTAGCATCCATCACCTTGAGATTCTGTGAAATGGCTGTATCGAACGACAATTTCTGATAACGTATAGCGTTAGCATTTTGCTTGGGATCGCAGTTGTATACCCCATCGACCTTGGTGGCCTTGAGCACGATATCCACGTTCATCTCCATCCCGCGTAATGCCGCAGCCGTATCTGTCGTAAAAAAGGGGTTGCCCGTGCCGGCGGCAAAAATAACGATCTTGCCTGCTTCGAGGTAGCGGATGGCTTTACCCCGAATGTAAGGCTCCACCACCTGATCAATTCGAAGCGCCGACTGGACCCTGCTTATGAGGCCGCCACGGCGCATGGCGTCCTGCAGCGCCAGGGCGTTCATCACGGTAGCCAGCATCCCCATGTAATCGGCAGTGGCGCGATCCATCCCATCTTCAGCGGACGTCATACCGCGAAAAATATTGCCGCCCCCGATTACAACCGCGACCTGAACGCCCAGCCGGGTTACCTCTGCAATTTCGGCGACGATGCGCTCAACCACCGCACGATTGATACCATAGCTGTCATCGCCCATGAGGGCTTCGCCGGAGAGCTTCAGCAGAATACGCTTATAAGCTGCAGTCGTCATTAAACTACTTTGACTGCGGCACTTTGTCTTCTTTTGCCTGGTTCACTTGAGCCATCACTTCGGCGGCAAAATCATCCGTTTTCTTCTCTATGCCTTCTCCTACGACATATAACGTAAAGCCGTTCACTTTCGCTGACTTCGACGCAAGCAATTTTTCTACAGTCTGATCCGGATTCTTGACGAAAGGTTGACCGAGCAGCGTGACCTCCGCCAGGTATTTGGCAATGCGGCCTTCCACCATTCTTGCAACGATATCTGCAGACTTTCCGCTTTCCGCCGCCTGCGCAGTATAAATCGCCCGCTCGCGCGACAGTTGCTCGGATGATACCTGCTCACTGGAAACGCAGATCGGCTTGCTAGCTGCAATGTGCATCGCCAAATCTTTACCCAGCGTCTCGTCGCCACCCGTGTAATCAACCATTACGCCGATTTTTGCACCATGCAGATATGAAGCAAGCTGCCCCTGCGTCGCGTATCGCGTGAAGCGGCGAATGCTGATGTTTTCACCCAGCTTCATGACCAGCGCTTTACGAAACTCTTCAACATTGTTGCCCCCTGGCAATGCCGCGGCCGCTAACGCTTCGGTATCGGCCAGAACTTCAGTAGTCAACAATCGGGCCAAGCTGCGCACGAAATTGATGAAATCCTCGTTTCTCGCGACAAAATCCGTTTCACAGTTGACCTCGACCAGCGCGCCATGCTTGCGATCGGGCGTGATATATGCTCCGACCATGCCTTCCGCCGCGGTGCGTCCCGCCGCCTTGCTCGCCTTGGCGCCGCTTTTGATCCGCAGCAAGTCTTCCGCTGCTTTGATGTCGCCAGCGGTTTCAGCTAACGCCTTTTTGCACTCCATCATGCCCAGGCCCGTCAGCTCGCGCAATTCCTTCACCATTTGTGCGGTGATTTCCGCCATGCTTGCTCCCGATATATTGATCGTAGACAGATTGATTTTAGACAGATGTGCCAGAGCTGGCCTGATCACTCTTCCGCTGCCACCGCCTCATCCATTCCTGAGAATTCGCTTTTTATGATTTCCTGTACGCTCTGATGGCGTCCTTCCAGGATCGCATCGGCTACACCTCGCGCATACAGGCGTATCGCCTGGCTGGAATCATCGTTTCCTGGAATTACGTAGTCCACGCCTTCCGGGCTGTGGTTGGTATCAACTACTCCGACTATGGGAATACCGAGTTTCCTGGCCTCGGTGATTGCGCCTTTCTGATAACCGACGTCAATCACGAACATCGCATCGGGAAGACCTTTCATGTCCTTAATGCCGCCGAGGCTGCGATTGAGTTTTTCCAATTCGCGCTGAATATCCAGCGCCTCTTTTTTTGAAAGTCTGTCGAGAGTGCCATCCTCCATCATGGCTTCCATATCATGAAGGCGTTTGATCGATTGCTTTATCGTCTTGAAATTGGTCAGCATTCCGCCAAGCCAACGCTGGTCGACATAGGGCGAACCACAGCGGATGGCCTCCTCGCGGACGATATCACGTGCCTGGCGTTTGGTTCCGACGAATAGAATAGTGCCCTTGTTGGCTGATAGCTGACGCACATACTTCATTGCGTCCTGATACATCCCCAGGGTTTTTTCCAGATTGATGATGTGTATCTTGTTGCGATGGCCGAAAATATACTGGGCCATCCTGGGATTCCAGAAACGGGTCTGATGTCCGAAATGAACACCCGCTTCCAGCATTTGACGCATGGTTACTGACATGATTTTCTCCTTTAGGGTTGAGCCTCTATCCGCCAAATCGCCCTCCTGCGAGCAGCACCCTTGTGAAACAGGCAGATATGTGAATTAAGCCAGCCCGTTGGAAAATCGAAGAGCTCACGAAATTGGACGAGCTCAAGAAGATTCCCCGCAAGACAGGTTAGCGGGGAATTATATCATTTTTGCCCCACGTCGCTCAATTTGAACCCGGGATTATGTTTGGCTCTATTGGGGTCATATGGGCGGAAGGCACGGAAAATGACATTCGTAACAGGCAGGCAATCCATGATTAAACGATAATTTTGTTTATGTGTGTCAACGTACATACCATCGTCGGCCGTTTGCGGGAAACTGGGGATGAGGTTGAGGCCATGGGCGCCATCCTTCCAGATGGTACGCATGGACTTGAAAAGAAAGAAAAAGTATTTTTCTGCTAACAGATTAAAGGAGCTCATCATGCAAACGGACACTTCCACGAACAGAACAAACGATGCAAAGGCGGCCGCGGAAAATATGGCGCATCACGCCGGTAACGCGGCCCAGCGCGTAGGCGAGGCCGCAAAGTCGGCTGGCAAGCATGTCGGCGCCGTGGCGAGTGAAGAGCTGGCCAATCTCAGGGCCGATCTGGACGATTTGATCGCCCGCATCCCTACATTGTCGGATATCGATCTGGAGGATGCAAAAGAAAAACTGCTGGCAAAAGTTGCCGCTACCAAGGAATCGGCCAGAAACGTCGCGGACAATGCCCGCGAACAATTCGATCATGGTATTGAATGCACCAGGGAATGTATAAAAGACCGTCCCTTGGAATCGGTGGGCTATGCCGCCGCGGTCGGTTTTCTGATCGGCTTGCTCATGACGCGCCGTTAACCGTTGCACCCGCCCCCCAGCAAATAGTCGAGACAAACCGCTATGTTTGAGACCGTCAAAAAAGCCAGGCAGCTCGCAATGATCGCTTTGGAACGTGTGGGTGATTATCTGGAGTTATTGAAAGTATCAGCGGAGATTCAAGGTCAGAATTTTATAAAGCGGGTGATCAGCGCTTTGGTGGTAGCGCTCTTCGCCATCTTGAGTCTCATTTTTTTGGGGGCGGCTGTTATCGTTACCTGCTGGGACACGCCTTATCGCGTCATTTCCGCATGGGGCGTAGCGGGTTTTTATGCCGTGATAGCCTTCGGGGCCTATATAGCCGCTCCAAGCCGGACAGATTCCGTTTCAGCTTTTGACACCCTGCGCAGTGAATTGCAGCAGGACGTGAAACTGATGAAGGATGTTGTATGAGTAATTCCCTTGAGGACGAGCGAAAAGCCATCCTTGAGCGGATGAGCGCCAGCCGCCGGAACTATTGGCATATGTTCGCCCATGAGGATAGCCATGAGCACGCCAATGAGGCTCACGCATTTCCACGCAGCCATACGTTCAAATTTTTAATACGCCACCCTTATTCCGCTACCCTGGCTGCGCTTGCCGCCGTGGCCGTCCTGCCTAGAGGATCGGTGAGAAAAGCCGTCAAAGGCAGTGCCGCGATCGCGGCTGGTATGGCTGGTATATCGGGCAGCCGGACGAAGACATCGATGATAACGCGCATCCTGCCCCCCGTGATACGTTTGTTGCGATCGAACAAACGCCGAAGGTGCTAAATCCTCGATAGAGCAATAACGGACAGAAGGGATGTTCTCCGCGAATTGTGGCATTTCCGCTACAATTGCGCGATGGATTCTTTAAGCATAACAATAGCTTCAAACTTTACCGTAAATGAACCGAACGGTAATATTTTCCTGGTGGGCATGATGGGTGCGGGAAAAACCACCGTAGGCAAACTTCTCGCACACTTCCTGGGCAAGACGTTTTATGATTCCGATCGCGAAATTCAAAAACGAACAGGTGTCGGAATACCTCTGATTTTCGAGATTGAAGGTGAGGCTGGTTTCCGCAAGCGTGAAGCCGAGATGCTTTCGGAGCTGGTAAAAATGGAGAATATCGTGCTCGCCACAGGAGGTGGCGCTGTACTGAGCCCGGAAAACCGGGAGATGCTGAAGCGAAGGGGTACTGTAATCTATCTGCGGGCCGCGGTCGACGATTTATGGCGGCGCACCCGGCAGGATAAGAACCGGCCACTGCTAAGGACCCCGGACCCTCGGAGGAAACTGACTGAACTTTATACTCAGCGTGATCCGCTTTATCGGGAGACGGCGCATATCGTCGTGGAAAGCGGAAAACGCAGCGCACGCCACCTGGCTCAATTGCTGGCACAACAGTTAGGGAACCTCTGAATAAATCCCACGCAGGCGCGACCGCGCGGGATTTATTCAGAGGTTCCTTAGCTCCGGTTTCAGATCCGGAAATGGATAAAGAATCCGGACAATCAAAGATTCCGCCACGACAGCAACACAGCTGCCCACCATGCCGGCCCGCAATCGTCCAATAGAAAGGCCAGTGCCTACTCGTCTATCAGCGCCTGATCGGGGAACATCACGTCGGTAAAACCGAACGTACGAAAATCGGTGATGCGCATCGGGTAGAGAATTCCCTGCAAATGGTCGCATTCATGTTGCACAACACGGGCATGAAATCCTTCCACGGTGCGATCTATGGGCCTGCCATATTGGTCCGAGCCCTGATAGCGCAATTTTGCGAAACGGGGCACCATCCCGCGCATGCCGGGAACACTCAGGCAACCTTCCCAACCGGATTCCATTTCCTGTGTAAGAGGCGTCAACACCGGGTTCACCAGAACAGTGTAAGGCACTTCCTCCGCATTGGGATAGCGTGGATTATGCTTGATGCCGAATATCGCAACTTGAAGGCCGACACCAATCTGTGGCGCAGCCAACCCCGCGCCATCAAGCGCATCCATGGTTTCCCGCATATCCTGAATCAGGGCATGGAGCGCGGGCGTACCGAAGTTCTTGACCTTCTGGGCCACTTCCAGCAAGCGAGGATCGCCCATTTTCAATACCGGTTTAATCGCCATCGAGTTCCACCACGCGTTCAAGAATATTTCTGACGCTTACCATCGTTCTTTCCAGAACCGCATGAGCATCCTCCAGGCGGATCGCATGAACACTGGTTTTTCGGCCTGCCGCGTAATTAGCCACGACGGCGATAGCGGCATAGCACAAGCCCAGCTCTTTAGCCAGCGCCGCTTCCGGCATTCCCGTCATACCCACCATATCAACGCCGTCCCGCTCCATCCGGTTGATTTCAGCAGCGGTTTCAAGACGCGGCCCCTGTGTCGCACCGTAAACACCACCATCGATGACCTGCTCACTTGCAAGTTTCGACGCCTTCAATAGATACTTCCGAGTGAGCTGGCAGTAGGGTTCAGTAAAATCAATATGGGTAACCGGCCTGTCCACCCCTTCGTGATATGTATAGTTGCGGCCATGGGTATAGTCGATAATCTGGTCGGGGATAGCGATCTTACCGGGCGCCAGATCTTCGCGAATCCCCCCTACCGAAGCCACGGATATTACCCGGGAAAGCTTCAGCGATTGCAAAGCCCACAAGTTCGCCCGGTAATTTACCTCATGCGGAGGGATCGTGTGGCCAGAGCCATGGCGAGGTAAGAATACGACCTCATTGTCGTTGATTTTTCCGAAAGTCAG
Source organism: uncultured beta proteobacterium (assembly GCA_963745455.1). Lineage (GTDB taxonomy): Bacteria > Pseudomonadota > Gammaproteobacteria > Burkholderiales > Nitrosomonadaceae > Nitrosospira. The sequence goes on along the minus strand of CAVUXR010000045.1, from coordinate 68,124 downwards.
CGGGCCGGACGGCTCGCCATAAGGAGTTCTCATAATCTGCCGATGCGATATTTCCAGGCAGGCGAGCTGGGCCATTCCAGTACCGCCTATGATTGCGAGCATAGCTGTCTTTCAGGATTCCATATAGATAGATAAAAATCGACTGTTGGGGCCGCTCTTATTTAGAGTCAGAGATTCCCTAACCTTTTACAGCATAAATTGCCGGCAAATTTCGCCATACGCCATAAACATCCATTCCGAACCCGAACACATAGCGATCCGGCAGCACCAAACCAACAAAATCCGCATTGATCGGCTTGGGCCGGCCTATTTCCTTCTCGGCCAGAACGGCACTGTAGAAGGCTGCCGCGCCACGGCTCATCACCCAGTCGCGTATCGTTGAAAGCGTAATTCCTTCATCAAGAATATCATCCAACACTAGCACCACCCTGTCCCGCACATCCTCATGAGGGGATATTTTCCAGTCGAGGTCGCCGCCGCGGACTTTGTTATCGTAGCGGCTGACATGGAGATAATCGAAAGTAAGCGGAAATTCCAGCAAAGGCAGCAGTTGTCCCGTAAAGATGACAGCGCCACCCATAACGCTCAGCACCAGGGGATACTCGTCCGATAGCACCGCGGTAATATCCGTGGCCATGCGTTTCACGGTCTGCGATACCACTTCCGCAGAAAATATCTGCTCCGCAGTATCGAAGATTTTCCTTGCTTCTTCGGAGGGCAGCATCAACGGTTACCATCGAACATCACCGACATATCCATATGAGTGGAGAACTGTTCAGAGGTTTTAGAGAACTTCTGAACAAGTCCCACGCGGGCGCGACGGAGGATTTATTCAACGCTTCCTTAGATAAAATGATAAAAAAGAAGTTCAAACGGCGTTATCAGGCAGAAAGGCGGCTACAGCCCAGGCCGCTCAAATATTCCTTGAACTCCCGGCCCACTTCAGCATGCTCAAGCGCCATCGCAACGGTTGCCTTGAGATAGCCTATCTTGCTTCCGCAGTCATAACGCGTTCCGCAGAATTCATAAGCAAGCGCCCGCTCCTCCTGTAGCAATGAAGCAATGCCATCGGTAAGCTGAATCTCGCCCCCCGCGCCCGGCTCGATTTTTTCCAGGTGCTCAAAAATTTTTGGCGTTAAAATATAACGGCCCACCACTCCCAATGTCGAGGGGGCATTCTCCGGTTTGGGTTTTTCCACGATACCTGTGACCGGATACAAACCTTTCATTCCGGGCCCGCATTTTACGATACCGTAGCTTCCTGTATCTTCCGGCTCGACATTTTCGACGGCCAGGATCGAGCAGCCGTTCTGTTCATAGACTCGGCTCAACTGCTGCATAATGGGGACTTCCCCTACAAGCAAGTCGTCCGCCAGTAGCACCGCGAAGGGCTCATTGCCTACAGCGGGACGCGCGCGCAGTATCGCATGGCCTAACCCCAGTGCTTCTGGCTGGCGGATGTAGATACAAGAGATGTTCTTCGGCAGGATACTTCGCAATATTGCCAGCGTATCGCTCTTGCCCCGCGCTTCCAGTTCCGCTTCCATTTCATATGCCTTATCGAAGTGATCTTCGATAGCCCGCTTATGCCGGCCGGTTATAAAGATCATCTCCGTGATGCCTGCCGCAATGGCTTCTTCCACCGCATATTGGATAAGCGGTTTATCCACGACGGGCATCATTTCCTTGGGACTGGCTTTGGTGGCGGGCAGGAAGCGTGTGCCCATACCGGCTACGGGAAAAACAGCTTTCGTTATTCTTGGCACGGATCGCTCGCTTAAGAAATAAGGTTCAGTAGTCCTGGACCGGAATCAGCTTGGGTATTCTGGAGTAATTGTAACAGCCCGGGCTCGTCGAGAATCGTGATCCCGAGTTCAACCGCTTTTTCGTATTTACTGCCCGGATCAGCGCCAGCTACGACATAATCAGTTCTTTTTGATACGCTCCCGGTCACCTTCCCGCCCGCCGCTTCGATTCGTTCCTTGGCATCTTCTCGCGTCAGATTCGGCAGGGTTCCGGTGAGCACGAAAGTTTTGCCTGCAATGTTACCGGCGCCGGAACTTATATTGGGGCCGAGCATGACCTGTGCTTGCCCAGGCCCTTCGCTTTCTTGCCAACGCACGCCGCGGGCGCGCAATTGCCCGATAACCTCCCTGTTGTGCTTTTCACTGAAAAAGCCGGCAATACTTTGAGCTACCACGGGACCGATGTCCTGCACCTGCTGTAAGCTCTCGGCATCGGCTGCCGTCAACCCGTCCAGCCGCCCAAAATGTCGAGCGAGATCCCTGGCAGTGGTTTCGCCGACATTGCGAATGCCTAACGAATAGATAAATCGTGCGAGGGAAGTATTTTTGCTTTTTTCAATGGCGTCTATAACATTATCCGCAGACTTTTCAGCCATTCGCTCCAGACCGGCAAGCGTAGCGGCGGTAAGTGCATAAAGATCCGCGGGAGTTTTGATGATGCCATGATCGACCAGGTGATCCACCAGTTTGTGCCCCAGGCCCCTGATGTTCATTGCCCGGCGGGAAGCAAAATGAAGAATGGATTGTTTCCGCTGTGCCGGACAGAACAGTCCGGCGGTACAACGCGTGTGTGCCTCGCCGGCCAGGCGCACCGCATTGGCGCCGCATATAGGGCAATGCGAGGGCATCACGAAGGGTTTGGCGTATGACGGACGTTTGTCCTTCTGGACAGCCACCACTTCAGGAATGACATCACCTGCTCGCCGCACGATTACACTGTCGCCAATCATCACGTCCTTGCGCCTGATCTCATCCTCATTGTGCAATGTAGCGTTAGTAACGGTGACTCCGCCCACAAAGACGGGTTTCAGCCGCGCAACCGGAGTCAATGCGCCAGTCCTGCCCACCTGTACGTTGATTTCCAACACTTCGGTTATCGCTTCCTGAGCCGGAAATTTGTGAGCAATGGCGAACCGGGGAGCACGGGAAACAAATCCGAGTTTCTCCTGGTGCGCCATATCGTTAACCTTGTAAACCGTGCCATCTATCTCGTAGGGAAGTTCTCCACGCTTTTCACTTATTCGCCGGTGATAATCAAGCAAAGCCGGTAAACCGACGACCGTGTCGCGTTCGCGCACAACCGGAAACCGGAGCGATACAAGATAATCCAATACATGATTGTGTTTATCGTGCGGCACGTTTTTCCCCTCATAGGCGCCAATACCATATGCGAAGAACGCCAGCCTGCGGCTTGCGGTGATGCCAGGATCGAGCTGGCGCAGCGAGCCGGCCGCGGCATTGCGGGGGTTAATGAATTCTCTTTCATTTTTTTCGCGCTGTTGCCGGTTGAGGTTTTCAAAATCGGCTTTCAACATCAGGACCTCGCCACGCACCTCCACAAAGGCGGGTCTTGGCGTATTATGAGAATCTCCTGCAAGCTGCAAGGGAATGGATTTGATAGTGCGCAAATTTCTGGTCACATCCTCGCCGACATAACCATCACCGCGCGTCGCGCCCGTCGTCAAGACACCATTCTCATAGCAGAGGCTGATCGCGAGACCGTCGAACTTGGGCTCTACCGCGTATTCCGCTTTGTCCACTTCCAGAATCTGGCGGACCCGCCGGTCGAATGCCTCCACCTCCGCCGCGTTGAACGCATTGCCGAGGGAGAGCATCGGTGCGCGATGATGAATTTGGGAAAATTGCTTGAGTGCGGCAGCGCCTATGCGTTGCGTGGGAGAATCGGGCGTAACCAGCCAGGGATGGCATTGTTCGAGTTCCTGCAATTCGCGGAACAACTTATCGTATTCGGCATCGGAAATGACCGGTGCGTCAAGCGTGTAATAATTATAATTGTGCAATTCGATAGCCTCGCGCAGCTCCTGTGCGCGATGCCTGATATCATCCATCTTACCACCCGTCTCGCTCACGCAAACAGCCTCAGCGCAATCTCACCCCCGGCAGGTATATTGTGTGCTGACATCAGGGACTCGATAGCAATCAACTGCTGCCTGATTTTCTGAATTCCAACGGCATTCAACGGAATGCGGTTGTCGTCCACCATGACACCCCCAAGGGTATCGGCAAAATTTCCCGCAAGACGCACCATCTGGTCGAAAACCATCTCTCCCCTTGCCACCTTGGGCACATCAAGCAGAAAGGTAATGCCGTGAGTCGTGAGTGTCCGCAGGGTATCGGGAAGAAATGGGGCGGGCTCGAAGTTGCTCAGATAAAACAGTACAGTATTGTTATCATCGCGATAACTGAACATACCTTCCGCCCCAAGCCTGAAGCCAGACGACTCTGCCAGAACACGAATCTTGGCTCCAGTCAGCGCACCGCCATCCCTGCTGATGATATTGATGCCTATCATGACATCCACTTTGGTGCAGAACTCGTCCAGCGCCAATGCTTGGGCATGGGCTTTATGTACATCGGGACAATCCGCGATCGCATTCATTCGCGTAGAAAAATTTTGCACCATATCGCGGAATTCGGATAAATTCACCTCACTTACGGGACCGGCGCGATCGACAAGTTGCATGCAGCCTTTCAAATTGGAATAGCCTGACTTTCCTTGGCTCTGTGTGGTAATTTCTTCCCAAGGTGCATCTGCGGTTCGTTGTCCCAGCCACCGCACCGGCTTATTGAAATCGAATTTCCGCAGCAGCATCCCCGCCAAACTCGAATCCGCGATCACTGTTGCGGCATGAATCTCAATCACATAGTCCACCCTGTTTCCCGCTCGCGCGGCTTGAGCCGTTCCCGGCGTTTCAACGACCATGGCCGGCATGGAAACCGGCTCGTAAGTTGGTACGGGAATTAGTTCGGGAATTGGTTCGGGAACTGGTTCGAAAGCCGGCCCAGGAATTGGCTTGGAAATTGCTGCTGGAGTTGAATCATGAGTTGAATCATGAATCGGCTTGGGAGTCGGCTCCGGAATCGGCTCGCCTGCCTGGGCAGCTTCAGCCGGTTCAACCGGTTCACCGGTTCAACCGGTTCATCCGGTTTTGTATCCGGATCTGGCTGGAGCTCCGGCGATGTCCCTGTACCGAGCCGGGGCTCGATCCGTTCATCGTTCGCGGCAGGTGTAACCGCCCGCAACAGCACGTCTTCATGTTTCTGTCCAAACGCCTCTTCCGCATGCCGCCGATAACGCCGCTGCTGCAACCAATTAAAGAGAATGACGCCCATGACCACGACGATACCGATAGCGATCAGGCTGATTTGCAGCTCGCTCATATTTACCATGGGGTTTACCATGCCTGCCCGGTCCGTGGGGGAACACTGCCAAGCCTGGCAGCTTCTTCGATTTCCACTGCGACCACTCGCGAGATTCCTTTTTCCTGCATGGTGATGCCGATTAATTGCTGTGCCATTTCCATGGTAATTTTATTGTGGCTGATGAATATGAACTGGGTCTGGCGCGACATTTTTTTTACCAGATTGCAGAAGCGTTCGGTATTGGTATCGTCCAGCGGAGCGTCCACCTCATCCAGCAGACAAAAAGGCGCGGGGTTGAGCTGAAACATGGAAAATACAAACGCGAGCGCAGTCAGGGCTTTTTCACCTCCGGATAACAGGTAAATGGAGCTGTTCTTCTTACCCGGCGGTTGCGCGATAATTTGTATGCCGGAATCAAGTATTTCATCGCCGCGCAATAACAGCTTCGCCTGCCCGCCCCCGAATATGGTGGGAAATATCTCATCCAGATTGGCGTTAACCTTATCGACAGTTTCCAGCAGGCGTTCGCGCGTTTCAGCATCTATGCGTCGAATTGCGTCCTTCAAGGTTTCTGATGCTTCTTTCAAATCGTTCAATTGCGAATCGAGGTAACCCTTGCGTGCTTGAGATGATTGCAACTCTTCCAGTGCACCGAGATTGACCGCTCCCAGGGAGGTGATTTCATTATTGAGGCGATTGATCTCGGCCTGTAATGTAGAGGGCCGGGTCTTCCCGAGAGCTTGTATCAACGCCTCCTCGGGCGCCTCCGATTCCTTGAGGTGTTCATCAAACTGATTCTCGATGATGCGGGCTTCCTGTTCCCTGAGGCGAGCGGTATTGATGGATTCCCGCAAGGGGTGCAACTTTTGCTCGGAAGCCAGGCGCTCCTGCTCCATATTGCGCAGCTCGGCGGCTGCGTCTTCCAGTGCACTGCGCGCCGCGGCCAGTACTTGTTCACGCTGTCCGCGCAGGGTCAGCCATTCCTGCAGACGCACGCCCAACCGGGTATCGTCAAAACCGCTTTGCTCGGTTTGCAGTTTTTGCAATTGGGCTTTGAGCTCAACGAGATTCTCGTCGATGATACTGAATGGAATTCTCCACCTCAGCGATTTTATTGTGACAGGTTTTCTCATGGAATGAGGCTTCCTGCATTTCCCGCGCCGCGTTCTGCACGAGCTGGCGCTGTGCATTGAGTGCCTGTTCCGCTGCATGGCCAGCCAGTTTTTCCTGTTGCACCTGATCCCGCAGAGTTTCAATCCGAGCCCGGTATTCCCCCAGTTTTATTTCCGCATCCCGCTTTCTCGAACCTTCCAACCCGGCCTGCTGCTCGATCTCCGCAACTTCCCCCTCGATCTGGCGACATCTCTGGCTCGCGCGCTCGGAAAGCTGAGTGAGTCTCAACACCTGCATTTGGAAGTCATGCTGCTGTTGCTGAAGCTGTCCAATATCAGAACGCAGCCGCGATACCGCTGATTCGAGTTCCTGCCGTGCCTCTTCCGCTGCCTCCAGCGCGCATTTCTCTACCGAAAGATGCTTTTTCAGCCCATCGGATTCGAGTTTAATCTGGGCTATCTCCCGTTGCCGTCCCAGCACCCCGTGTAATTGCGAATCCGGCGCATAATAGGTAAGACTGTGGTAAGTAACAATGTGGCCCTCGCGAGTCACCAGCATTTCTCCGGCGGAAAGACTGGTCCGGTGGGAGAGACTTTTGCGTAAGCTGTCGACCACGAAAACTCCATTAAGCCATTCTTCCATAACCCTTTTTATGCTGGAGTCGTCGCAGCTTACATAGGATTGCAGCAGTGTCCAATGCTGCTTGTCATGCGCCGGCTCATACGGTGGCTCATGCAAAGGTTCCTTTGTCTGCTCGCCGTGTGCCGGCCGGCTGGTTGGCTGGTAAGCTGACCATTTCGCAGGAGGTGGATCATTCATCCAGTCATGCGTGGATTCCAGCTGATCGAGCTGCACGCTATTCAGGCGCTCCCGCAGCACTGCTTCAAGCGCATCCTCCCATCCCTTCTCGATTTGAATGTGTTGCCACAAACGGGGCAGCGTATCCAGATGATGCTTTATCAGCCACGCACTCAGCCTTTCGCTGCCTTCCAGGCGATGCTGCAGGCGCTGCAAGGCGCCGAGCCGGGCTTCCGCCTGAATAACACGCTGCTGCAGCATCTGCACCTTGCTCGCGCACGCGCTCTTTACTTCTTCCGCCTCCAGAAGCAGGTCTTCAGAGTGTGCAAGCGATGCCTGTTTTTGTTCCAGATTAACCGCATTCCCCTCGGCTTCGAGATTCAAATGCGACAACTGCTCGATGTTGGGCAGGGGCAAGACATCCCGCTCCACCAGCAGCTTCTTGCGGCGCAATTCGAGTTGCTGGATGCTTTTTTCCGCGTAATCCCGATGGTTCTCTTCCAGGCGCCCAGCCTGCTCAATCGATATCAGATTGTGCTGTGTTTCCGTTAATTTTTTCTGGCAGGCGCGAAAAGCGGCGTCGGCCTGCGGCAGTTTCTCATTCTCCGCCGCAGCCTTTTTCTTATTTGCTTCGTGGACCAACCTGGCCTGTTCGAACTTTGAGCGCCATTGGATCAAGCTGCTCGCGGCTTCCTCCGCCTGCGTTTCCCGATGTCCAAGCTGGCTGTTCACGGCTGCTATTTGTTGCGCTACACGCTGGCGATTTTCACGCAAATGCCGGATCTGCTGTTCGATATGAGCAATTTCCGCATTGACCGCATAGAGCTCGCCCTGGGCCTGGTGCATCTGGTCGCCCATTGCGTAGTGCTGAGCACGCTTTTCTTCCAGATGGATTTCGGCAGCCCGCAGGCGCGCAGTTTCAGCTTCCAGAGCGGTCTGCATCGATTGGAGCTCGCGTTCCGCCTGGGCACGCTGCGCGGCAGCCTCCTGTTTGCGGGCACACCACAAGAGATTTTGCGCCGTTTGCAACTGGGCGTTCATCTCTTTAAACCGGCTGGCCACCTTGGCCTGTTGTTCCAGGCGCGACAGCTGTTTTTCCAGCTCCTGGCAGATATCTCCCACCCGCAAAAGATTTTCAGATGTATCAGCCAGGCGCAACTCGGTCTCTCGACGGCGCTCGCGATATCTCGATATGCCGGCGGCCTCTTCGAGAAATATACGCAGCTCTTCCGGCTTAGCTTCAATAATGCGGGAAATCATTCCCTGCTCGATGATGGCGTAGCCTCGCCCTCCGATGCCTGTCCCGAGAAAAATGTCTGCGACGTCCCGCCGGCGGACATGGATGTTATTGATGTGATAAGTGGACTCGCCATCCCGCCGCAATACGCGTTTAATGGAAATGTGCGCATAACTCGACCACTGCCCCGCCGCCTTGCCGAGACTGTTGTCGAACATCAGCTCCACGCTGGCGCGCCCGACCGGCTTCCGGTTGGCGGAACCGTTGAAAATCACATCCTGCATGGATTCGCCGCGTAATGCCGATGCGCGAGATTCGCCCAGAACCCAGCGCACCGCATCGATCACGTTGGATTTGCCGCAGCCATTGGGACCTACGACGCCGACCAGATCGCCGGGGACCGGTATTTCAGTGGGGTCAACGAAGGATTTAAAACCCGCGAGTTTGATGTGGGAGAGGCGCAATTTTTCGTTCGCAACCAGCTATAATGTGCGGCCCAAGATGTGCAGCCCGAGAAAGCTTGAAATGGGTTCTTGAAGAAGATATCCAGAGCAGGCCATTCTAACCGATATGACCGAGATAAGAGAATGCCCCGTACTCCTCCCAGTACCTCTTCCAGTATCCCTTCGAAAGAGCTGGAAGTATTCCCTAACCCGACCCCAGGCCGGGATTACCTCATCCATATGGAAATCCCTGAGTTCACCTGCCTGTGCCCAAAAACCGGGCAACCGGATTTCGCCACGCTGATTCTCGATTACATCCCGGAAAAAAAATGCGTAGAGCTTAAAAGCCTCAAGCTCTACATCTGGTCTTACCGTAACGAAGGCGCGTTCCATGAAGCCGTAACCAATCGCATTGTGGATGACCTGGTTGCAGCGCTCAAGCCGAGATATCTTCGGCTTGCCGCAAAATTTTATGTGCGGGGCGGCATCTTTACCACAGTCGTTGCGGAGCATCGAAAATCTGACTGGAACCCTCTACCTCCAGTAGAGCTTGGAAAATTCGAAAGCCAGTCTACGACGCGCGGCTAGATCGATTACTTGACGTGCTGTATGCTGTACATGGCCTCCGGATGAGCCCGGCCAGTCTGTGTTTGTCCACGGGTTCCCTGGACCCACCGTGCAAATTCTGATGCGCGGCGAAATGTTCCAGGCCTACCGATAGAACAACTAAAAAAACAGCAACGGTTGCGCCATGCGAACACGATTACCGCAATACAAGCTTACAGGTTTGGTTATAGGCCTGGTTATAGGTCTGGCCATGCCCCATCCAGTCATGGCCCATGCAGGTTCCCCTGTAGCAACGGCCGAGCATGCTTCATCGACGTTTTCCATCACACCAGAGTTCCCAGGCGCCACGGAACCTTTCGGCCGCCCGCTTGTACCACTAAAACCTGAAGAAAACGCTGAAGAAAACGTCTTACCCGAAGATGTTCCTGCTCTGGAAATGACCGCTCCGGCAGCGCCTGGTGAAATTACCATTGATGACATCTCCGGCATGCCTCTACCTGATAAGGGTGGCGGGAGTAGCCGGGATATCTGGGAGCGCATACGCAACGGCTTTACCATGAGGGAACTGGATAGCGGGGAGATACCGCATGACGAAGAATTCTATGTCAATCACCCTTATTACATGAAGCGCATTATTGAGCGCAGCAAACGCTACCTTTTCCATATTATGGAAGAGGTGGAACGACGGTCCATGCCAGCCGAGATTGCGCTGCTCCCCATCATCGAAAGCGCTTTCAACCCCAAGGCACAATCCCATCGTAATGCCGCCGGAATCTGGCAGTTGCTCCCATCTACCGGAAAAGATTACGGTTTAAAGCAGAATTGGTGGTACGACGAGCGGCGCGACATCATCGCTGCCACGAGCGCCGCCCTGGATTATTTAAAAAAATTGCATGATATGTTTGGCGACTGGAAGCTGGTGCTGGCGTCGTATAACTGGGGGGAAGGGGCTGTGGGGCGAGCACTTGTCAGGAACCGTAACAGGGGCCTGCCGGCGGATTTCCCCAGTATTGCCCTGCCCCCTGAAACCCAGAATTTCGTGCAAAGACTGGTCACGGTAAAAAATATCATCCTAAACCCGGCTATCTACGGCATCGAGCTTGACAGCATACCGGATCAGCCATATTTCCAAAAAGTCACGGCCACTCGCCATATCGACGTAAAACTGGCAGCCAAGCTGGCGGATATCCCATTGAATGAGTTCAAGGCGCTCAATCCGGCACATAATCGCCCTGTCATCAATGCGGATAGTTCACGTACGCTACTGCTTCCCGCTGACAAAGTGGAGACTTTTGTGGAGAATCTGAAAAACCATGGCACATCTCTGGTATCGTGGCAAGCATACCGGGCAAAAGAAGGGGAGACTGTGGAAGGAATCGCAGCGCAGTATGGCATCAGTGCGAGACGGCTCAAGGACATCAATGATATCGACATGGAGATGTCGATATAACGCCGGGACAAACTTTGCTGGTGCCGATAAACGGGCGCGCCGGAGGCGAAGATATTTCGGTGATGAGCAATAAACCTGCTTCACCGAAGTTGCCTGAGCGCTTTTTTATTTATGCCGTGAAAAAAGGTGACGCATTATTCAATATCGCCAGACGGTACGGCCTTACCGTAGGCCAAATAAAATCCTGGAATCGAGATACGAATCGCTTGTCCATCGGGCAGAAGCTCGTACTCAAGCAGATCTAATCAGCCTGGAGCTTGCACCTTGCGATCTACTGTGGCTTCGTACGAAACACATGCCTGCAAATCCCAGTGCAACGAGAGCGAGCGAGACAGGTTCCGGGACAGACCTTACTTCCGCAGCGCCGCCACCCCCAGATCCACCATTCCCACCCTGATCCCAGGTACCGTTTCCGCCCCCAGCGCCGGCGCCGCCCCCCTGGCCAATGCCTCCCCCGTTGCCTGTGCCGGAGGAGCCGCCAGGGCTGCCATCTACTCCTTATCGGCCCCCCTCATTTCCGGCACCATTGTTACCGGCACCCCCGCTATTATTGCTGCCCCCGGCACTACCTCCCCCGCCTCCAGCTCCACCTGCGCTCCACCCCCACCCCCCCCGCCAATGCCATCCCCAGCACCAAATACGTTCCTGGAATTTCCGCTGGCACCGCCTGCTCCAGCGAGAAAAGCCGCGCTACCACCACTGCTTCCGCCACCAGGGCTCCTGACACCCGAGCCCGCCAAACCGCTGCCATCATTGCAGAGGCTTTCCTGCACTCCGCGCTTTGACCCATGGTTTCCTTGCAGGCACTCCCGCGGATTTCGCCGGATTACTTCAGTCGGCGGGGGAGGGGGCGCTTCATGCGTGACAACCGGTGAATGGCCTGAGTCCGCATGCCAATCCGTCGTCAAAAAATCGAGTCCAGCAAGGAAATCAGCCATCGCCGCCGCATCGAAACCGGTATACCATTCCCATCCCCCGGTATCTGCTGTATCCCCGGTATTTCTGTCAATGGATTCAAGGATCGGAGGGTCTGCATCCGGGCCCGCCAACCCGGTTTCAAAAGGCATGGAGGAGGTTATGAAAGGAGGCATTGAAAGAGGCATAAAAGCCCCTTGAGGCGACCCGCCAGCCAGTAAATCGGACGGCCTGTAAAGCAAGTGAAACCTGTCACTGTCCGGGCCATTACTGGGCAGTGAATTCAAGTCCTCTCCGCTACGCGCCCCACGTCCATCCATGATAGCTAAATTTATGACGCGCGATATATCAAATTGAATGGGCAGTGCGTAAGCGCTGGTGGAAAGCGAAAATGTAAAAAATATGATCCACCTGAACGTGCGTAAAATTCTTGCCTTATTGTCATATCGCCCGAGGAAAGTCATGCTTGTTCCGCTACTTATGCTGTATGAGCCAGTTGGCATCGTAGCAGCTTCAGCAACAGTAACAATTGGACTTTAGTACACCTTTTAGTATGCCTTTATCCGGGCAAAATCAAGTGAACCTCTGACATAAATCCGAGGCGGGCGCAACGGCGGCTTTATGGGCACACAGTCTTAGGCTGCATCCGCCCTGCAGCATTGACACGCTTCGCATGGAGCCCGGAATGCCTAACCGTGCCGGGAAAAATAGCCTCGAAATCTAAAAGAAATAATTGGCTGAAAAAACCCCCTCATTATTATGATCGTAGCGATTCAATTCCACTCTTACATCAAGATTTTGTGACAGCGCGTAGCGGGTAATAAAATGAGCAGTGAAAAAACGCTTGCTTTCACCCAGGACAAAAACCTCGTAACTGCCTGAGAATTTGATTCTCAGATTTTGGGTTATATCATAATAAACGCCGACTTCCGCATCGCCACCCAGGCGATAATTCTGCTTCAAATGATCCGAAACTTCGGTTTTTAGATCAATAAACGAAAATAACAGCAGCGGTGAAAAAAAATCCGGCCGATAGGAAAGACCTCTCCCATAACTGCCTTTGAGGGAATTGCAATAGCCGCAGTTACGGTCTCTCAACGTGTCGATTCCCACGTCCAGGCGCCACGAAAGCTTCGCAAACAACGGATCGTAGGGATTGAGAGAGGTAATGGAGAGAAATTTTGCCTGATCCAGCCTGAGCCGCTCTGATTCCGAATAATAACGGAGCTTGAAGTCCATAAAAATGATTTCCGAGTTTTTATCATATCCCACGTCTCTGGCCATCAAATCATGGTAAGCCGGGCGATAGGCCAATTCCAGGAAAGGCTCGTGAGCATTATGGCCCACCCCTAACCGAAAGCGATCGGTGCCGTGGCCCTGGTCCGGGCGGCTCGAAAAGTGCGTGATGATGTCTCCTAGCCCATCGTCGATGGCCGGCAGGCGGCTTCTCGCCAGCAAAACGTCACGCGAAATTTTTATTTCCTTGTCGCTCTTTTCCTGCATGCTTTGATACTGCAAGTAGTCCATATAAGCATTCAATATAAGTGCTTGTGATCGAGCGGGAAGGCCTTTGAAAAGAGGGCTTTCCGGCGAAATGTCCCTTTTGATCATGCGTCGCAGCATGTGCTTCTCATCATCGGCCATCTTGAGTCGCTTGTCATTCATCTGGTTGAGCACCGCCGGCCGATACACGATCTCTTTCACCAGCCCTTCCTGCGCCATCACGATTTTTACGGTATCAGTCGGGATCACGCTGAAAAAAAACGAGTCTTTCAGTCGCAGACTGGGGTTGGCGACTTCAAGCAGGGAAAGCACATGGTACGAGCAGTTTTCCTGGAAATAATAATAATCAAAATAGGTTCCGCCTAATTCCCATAAGTGCAGCAGCATCATGTTCAACTGGTCTTCGGTAAACTTGAGCTCGTATTCCCAAAGATCCCGGCTCTCCCAATTGTTGTATTCCTGCACTTTGGTGTAATAAGGAAAAATGGCGAAGCGGCCTTCGAAGGAGCCTATTAAACCCTTCAGCGCATACAGAAACGGATTGTCTGTATCGGGATTCGCAGCATAATTTGCCCCGTAGTTCATCAAGTTATTCCCACCACCCGTTTTGCGGCTATCAATGCGCAGAAGGGTATGTCCAAACATGGAGGCGGGATTGTTCATGAAATACGATGCAAATACTAATGTTGCCCCGACCGGATCCAGATTCTTCATCCAACGGTCGAGTCGATCACATGTCTGGATTTCCAGGAGACGAGAGTCGAACGCTAATTGCTGCTTCAACCACTTGAACCGCGCGGGAAAGTTGCACTGCGGATGCTCTTTGTCCTTCGGAATCTCGGCTAGCGGAACAAAGAAGCTTGCGAGCGTGGCGGCCAGCTCCGCTTCCGGATCAGTTTTCCCTTGCGGAGAGTTGAAAAACTCCATTCCATCGGCTTCGCTGACGATGCCGACCATCGGTCTTTTGTCGTATTTCAAAAGCAGATGCCAGACACGCTCGTTTGCAAGCTTCTTCTGCCTGGCTTGCTGTTGCAATTCAGCCAGATAATCAGCGGCGACGTTAGGTTTGGAATGAGCAGTTACAGGAAATAAACAGAACCAGAGCAGTAACCCGGCTACAAGACAAACAGACTGCACAACGAAACCATAGGAGTGATAACGATATCGAAAACGGGTATAGGCTTTCACCTATACCCGCTTATCATTTCTTCTTAATTCAATGCGGATAGATTGATATTGCAGGATTTTGCAAGCTTGGGATGACGAGTCAACTGGTTTTCGAGATGGCTCAGTAATTCAGTTGAAGTTGTTTGATCATTCGCTACCAAACTTTCAAACTTCTCCTGAACCATTGCGCCAAATTCCTGATGGCTCGCTGCGGGACATTGATACAAGCTGGCTAAGGTATATAGATTTTCACCTTTGCCTTGCGCCATTTCTTTTACCAGGCTGGTGTAATTCTCCTGCGCAAATACTTCTCGTTCTTTGCTTATATTTACTAATCCATTGTCCCCGCAATTTGAGGTCCCGAATGTAATTCCAAGGGTTTGCGACCCGAATGTTCCATTCGTTGTTGCAGCAAAAATCTGCTCTGCACCGGGCTTTGATCCGACAACCATTGAACCTAATCCGCAGCCCGCTGGACCATACCCAGCAGCAAAAACAGAAACAGGAAGTAAAAATAGAGAAGCTGCTACTGCAATCCGACTATATCGTGCCATATTATTCTCTCCACAAGAGGTTGGTTATCGCCCGTAAATCCAAATAAAAAACATCAATTTTTTGTTTGGCAGAAAATGTTCTAGGAAAACAAGATCATCTCCACTAGAACAAAGTTTAATGTACTGAACGCCTCTCAGGTTGTCAATTACTATATCTGTAACTGTTTGACATACACGCTCTTGTGCTGGCGGTTGCCAGAGGCTACGCTGCATTCATCCTCGTCGCTCTTTCTTCCCTGGCGGCTCTTGTTAAATTGCGTAGGAACTCAGAGTGTCCCCCTTTGCCTCTTACTGGTGTCTTCATGATACCCAAAGGCCCTTGAGTCAAATAACAAGCTCAACGCCGAAACGGCTTGCCGGGTATTTATGGAGTTATTTATGCCAAGTGCCCCATCCTGCCGCTCTGATAATCCTCGATGGCCTGCTTGATCTGCGCGGGGCGATTCATGACAAAGGGGCCGCTGCCTACGATCGGCTCATCGATTGGTTCACCGCAGAGGAGAAGTGCTGTTGCGTCTTGTGCGCTATCAATACGGATGTGGTCGCCTGCCCTGTCAAACATAGCGACCTCCGCCGCACCAATCGTTTCCGGACCACTACGCACCGAACCTTTGAGTACAACCAGCAAGGTTGTATAACCTTCCGGTAGTGGCAGGACAAGCTGTTGCTCACCTGTCAGACGAAGATCCCATACATGAATTGGCGTAAATGTATGTGCCGGCCCCTTGAGTCCCCCAAACTCCCCCGCAATGACACGTAAACTTCCGTAACCATCGGGAAGATTCAGAGAAGGAATCTGGCTGTTCAGAATGCCTTGGTAGCGCGGCGGCGACATCTTATCCTTGGCGGGCAGATTTACCCACAACTGCACCATCTCAAGCACACCTCCATGGCGTGCAAAATCGCGGCCATGGAATTCCTCGTGAACAAGTCCGGATGCTGCAGTCATCCATTGCACATCACCAGGGCCAATATGGCCGCCACCACCGGAACTGTCGCGATGCTCCACCTCACCACTATAGACGATAGTCACTGTCTCGAATCCGCGGTGGGGATGTTCACCTACACCCGCGCGTTTCTCTGTCGGAGGAAATTCCGCTGGGCCTGCATAATCCAGAAGCAGAAACGGACTGATCAGAGGTCCCAAGTCCGGGTAAGAAAAGAGTGTTCGCACTGGAAATCCATCTCCAACCCAATGGCGTTCCGCACGGCGCAGGATGCGCTGTAGTTCTTTAGGAGTCTTCCCTGCCGCTGCGTGCAGTGATGCCATATGCCCTCCAGCTCAACGGTTAATAAAAAAGCAAATTAATGCGTAACCGATTTGGAAAATACATTCAGGATAACCACACCCACAATGATGAGCGCCAGCCCGACAATAGCAGGGACATCCAGCGCTTGCCCCAAAACGAGCCAGCCGATCACCGTGATAAGTACAATGCCCGCGCCAGACCAGATCGCGTATGCGACACCCACCGGGATCGTGCGTAAAGTAAGGGACAGAAAGAAGAACGCAGCGGCGTAACCCGCTACTACGACGAGCGATGGCCAGAACTGGCTAAAACCGTTGCTCGACTTCAACGCGGAGGTTGCCACAACCTCACTGATAATTGCGATAGAAAGGAAAAGCCATGGCTTCATCGCGGATTTCTACCGTCTCTGTTATTAGGGTGCGGGAATAATTTGCGCGTTATGAGATAATAATACAATCATATCCGGCCAGGAACGCCACCGATTATAAGATAACAAAAAGAAATGTTTTATGCGCGCCACCGTACCGACCCGGCTGCATGATTATTAAGTTGCGCCTGGTAATAATGTCAATAAAGTCGAGATACAGGCAGGCGCGAAAATGCCCGAAGCAAAATTCCCGGCGCCGCTTCTTTCTTTTTAGTACTTCCCACACGTTATACTAGAACTGAAATCATCAGCTCCTGTTCTAGTGCTCAATATTATTGTTCGCAATTATCCGCCCCATGCTTTTGACAGGCTAGTTCGGCATGGCTTCCCCCCGGTGTTGGCCCGCATCTATGCCGCGCGTGGTATCGAAGCACCCGATCAACTCGAGGCGGAGTGGCCTCGGCTGATTCCATTCTCGCTCCTGAAGAATGTTTCCCTGATGGCGATGCACCTTGCCGAGGCAATCATTGCGCGAAAACGCCTGCTGATCGTCGCGGATTATGATTCGGATGGCGCCACCGCTTGCGCCGTTGGGATGCGTGCGTTGCGGAAGTTCGGCGCGACAGTTGATTATCTTGTCCCCAACCGTTTCGAATATGGTTACGGCCTCACGCCGGAGATCGTGCATCTGGCCGCTGCCACAATTCGTCCGGATATTTTGATCACGGTGGACAATGGCATCGCCAGCGTAGAAGGCGTGGCTGAAGCCAACCGTCGTGGAATTCAAGTATTTATCACCGATCATCATTTGCCGGGGGATAAACTGCCTGATGCCGCCGTAATCGTAAACCCCAACCAGGCGGGCTGCGGCTTTCCCAGCAAGCACCTGGCCGGAGTGGGCGTGATGTTTTACCTGATGTTGGCTCTGCGCGCCGAATTGCGCGCCAGAGGGCAATTTGCCTCCCCTCAACAAGAACCTAATCTTGCCAGTCTGCTTGATCTCGTCGCATTGGGCACCATTGCCGATGTCGTGAAACTCGATGACAACAATCGCGTTCTGGTGCATAAAGGCCTGCAGCGCATCCGCAACGGCCGCGGCTGCGCAGGCATCCGCGCTCTGCTGCAAGTCGCGCAAAGGGATTTTCAGAGGGTATCCGCTTATGAATTAGGTTTCATCCTCGGGCCGAGATTGAATGCAGCGGGCCGGCTCGACGATATGTCGCTTGGAATCGAGTGCCTGATCACCGATGATGAAGCCTGCGCTTCCCGAATTGCCCTGCAACTTGATACGCTTAATCACAAGCGTAGGGAAATTGAAGCGGGCATGCAGACTACGGCGCAAGCCATGCTGGAGAATGCCTTTCCAGCGGATCATACTCGGCACTCCATGTCCCCGGCGGCAAGCACGACCAGCCTGAGCCTCTTCGATCCGGGCTGGCACCAAGGCGTGATTGGCATACTCGCGTCCCGCATAAAGGAGAGGCTGCATCGCCCCGTGATCGCATTTGCAACTGGTAACGAAGGGGAGTTAAAAGGGTCGGGGAGATCCATTCCAGGGCTTCACATGCGCGATTCACTGGATCTCGTTTCCAAACGCTACCCCGGCCTTTTGCTCAAGTTTGGCGGACATGCGGCCGCCGCTGGAATGACCATACGCGCGTGCGACTTTGCAAAATTCCGCGAAGCTTTCGAGGAGATTGCCCGGGCGATGCTCACACCGGCTGATCTCAAGCACGCCGTTGAAACCGACGGCGATCTGGATGAATCCGAAATGACCCTGGATTTGGCCCTACAACTTGGCAATCAAGTATGGGGGCAAGGCTTTAGCCAGCCCAGCTTCATCACTCGCTTTCACGTGCAGGAGCAGCGCGTCATTGGGGCAAAGCATTTAAAGCTGAAGCTGCAAAGATGTTCAGCAGCAGCAACCGGAAAGCTGAAGTCAGGAAACAGGGTTGGCTCATACGAGGCAATACTATTCTCGTGCAATGTTCCGGTTCCTGAAATAATAGATGCGGTTTACCGCATACAAGTGAATGAGTTCAAGGGCAATTCAACCTTGCAACTCGTCCTGGATCATTGGTTTCAACCTGATTGATGTGCCTGGATGCTAGCACGCAATCTTCGCTAAATTCCGATATCGCCAGCCAGAATTCATCCTTTGCTTTCGCACGCATACGATTGGGGAAGGTTTCCTTACATAGCTCTATAAGGCCTGTTGGGAAGATTATGAGGCGTAAATACGGGATCACTACCATGTTTATGAATACCGGGATAAATCCAAAACTACCTTATCATAACGAATCTTGATTCCCTGGAGTCGACGGATTCTATGCGATAAACGCTTCTCCTTTCGATTTGTTATTAGCATATCTGAGGCGTTAACAATCAGATTCGCCCAGAGTTGTTCCGATGTTATGTTCGTGCGGTGTCCGCTCGGAACGTCGACGGACCCCATATCTTTCCCTCGCCCTTCAATTGCGGTACTGTTGTGCTGGGTTTTTTGCAGCCATACCTGTTTTTCCGTTTCTTTTTCTGTTGAAGTTTAGGCAGCAACCATATTTGATTCCACCCGCTGAAGCCTCCGGGTTTAAGGTGAGTTACTGACACTGTATTGTTGTATTAGAGATTCAGCTGGATAACTAACAACTGATGGACCACGCCTTTGCTAGAGATATGGCCAATTAAGCGCGATATGTGGGGACTAAATTCTTCCCATCAGTACCGTTGTCCTTCGGACAGGCAAAAAAAGCTTCCGTCAAAAAGAGATCATATTCTGGACACCTCATACCTGCTATATAAGTGGTGGATACATGAAAATTGATCAGTCTTATGTGCCATTGAATGAAGCAAGCCGCCTGCTTGCATTAAAACAATACAATATATTGGTAGAGCACTCTATTGACGGTACTTTTAATCGAATTACCGCGTTGGCAGCGCGCCTGTTTAATGTGCCGATTTCGGTAATCGGCATTGTCGATGTTGATTGCATTCGGCTTGCATCCAGGTATGGCCTTAAAACCACCGAAATCGGATTTGCGCCAGGATACCCTGCAACCGCAATGCTATCGGACGCTCCTTGTATTGTTGAGAATACGAGAGTTGATACCTGCCCGCTTACAAAAACGCTTGCAGCTGAGGTGATAGGTATGGGGTTTTACGCGGGAGCGCCCCTGATCACGGCCGAAGGTTTTAATCTGGGGGCACTGTGGATTATCGATCGAGAGCCTCGAGAATTGAATGAGAGAGAAATTGCCACATTACAAGACTTGGCGTATTTAGTCATGGATCGATTGGAATCAAGGTTGATCTCCACCCGAACATTGGCGCAGATAATCCGGAATAAGGCTGTTGCTAAAAAAACAAGTTTGGAGCAATCGGAAATTATTTCCAGTATGAGTCATGAATTACGAACCCCGCTAAATGCCATACTGGGATTTGCTCAGCTTATGGAAATGGGCGATCCACCGCCAACGCCATCCCAAAAGACAAGTATTGAACATATTCTTGAATCGGGATGGTATCTATTGAATCTCATTAATCAAATCCTGCATTCTGCAACGATCGAATCGGGCGAGTTATCCCTGTTACCAACCCCACTATCGCTGTTCAGCATGCTAAAAGGGTGCCAAACAATGATTAAATCCGAGGCACAAAAAAAGAATATCAGATTGAATTTTCCCCGATATGAGCTGCCCTTGTACGTTCTGGCTGATGAGACCAAGCTGAAGCAGGTGCTAATCAATCTTCTTACCAACGCGATCAAATATAACCGTGAGGGAGGTAATGTAACCGTTGAGTATTTTCAGAATGACTGGGGAATAACTCGCATCAATATCCGTGATACTGGCCTCGGATTGACGCCAGAACAAATCGAAAAATTGTTTCAACCGTTCAATCGCCTTGGCCGGGAGACCGGCTCTGAGGAGGGTACTGGAATCGGATTGGTCGTTACCAAAAAACTGGTTGAAATTATGGGGGGAGAAATCGGCGTCGAAAGCTCTGCCGCGGTCGGTAGCACATTCTGGATTGATCTGCCATCTGCCGAACCGCCCCAGAGTAAAGTCAATGAAAATAGTGGGGGAACAAGCAGATAAACTCGACGGTTTTTCGTTAGTTAATCATCAATGGGTCAAATTAGGTCAGATCAGCTTTGATGATTCTTGGTGACTTTATGCAACCGCATGCGTTTCATATACACCAGGTGTGCCAATCACGATCGAGCAAGGGGTTGACTTCCCAATTCGCAATTACTTTTCACTCACTCAGAATGGAGCTGAGCGGACGGTAAGAATATAAAAAACCTGATTGAGGTTGAAACTGAACGATACTCGGCTGATACTGGGCTGATACTGCCAATCGAGAAATAGCAGTAAGGTGCATCACTCAAATTACCTTGGACCGAAAAGATAGCTCGACGTTTAAGTTGCGTCTCTCGAATGGTCTAGCTCTCAGCTGAACGGTCCCTAATTGGTTTTCGCTCCACTTTCGCTTTTTTCACGAGTCGTGGCGCAAGAATAGCGCTCAAATACTGGCATATAATGTCGCCTTTTAAATGATCAGCGGGGCCGCGATGCGCCTCGTCTTTGGAAAACATGCCGTTCAAGTTGCCTATTCCTTCACCCGGATCAGTAATTCGGTATGAGCATCTCGACGGCTCCGGAGACGCGCTCGCTTTAGCACAACTGGCACGAGACGCCAATCCTCTAGTGGTCATTACGGGAAGCGCGCTGGACGCGCAAAGGCTACTTGAAGAAATTCCATTTTTTGCACCTGAACTGAAAGTCAACTTATTGCCCGATTGGGAGACATTGCCCTATGACGTCTTTTCCCCTCACCAGGATCTGATTTCCGAAAGGCTCGCCACGCTGTATCAACTCATGAGCGGCAGTTGCGATGTTCTGATTGCCGCTGTGACTACCGCCTTGTATCGCATGCCACCTCGGGAATATCTTGCCGCGCATACGTTTTTTCTAAAGCGGGGCGAAACGCTCAATCTGAATGCTTTTCGCGCCCAGATGACCTTGGCGGGCTATAACCACGTCACGCAAGTGCTTTCGCCAGGAGAATACAGCCTGCGCGGCGGATTAATCGATTTGTTTCCGATGGGCAGCCCGCTGCCTTACCGCATCGATTTGCTGGATAACGAAATCGAAACCATCCGCACCTTTGATGCGGATACCCAAAGAAGCGTCTACCCTGTCAAAGAGATACGTTTGCTGCCAGCGCGCGAATTTCCCCTTGATGAAGTCGGCCGCACTCATTTTCGGGGCAGCTTTCGCGAAAAATTCGAGGGTGACCCGTCGAAAAGCCGCATTTATAAAGATATCAGCAAAGGCATGATCCCCGCAGGCATTGAATATTACCTGCCACTATTTTTTGAATCCACCGCGACACTCTTCGACTACTTTCCTCAAACCGCGCTTTTATGTCTTCATCATGACATTCACTCGACGGTGGAAAACTTCTGGCGCGATACTCAATCACGCTATCAACTGCTGCGCGGCGACAATGACAGACCATTGCTGAAGCCGAGTGATCTGTTTCTCACGGTGGAGGCTTTCTTCGGTTCGCTCAAACCGTATCCGCGCATCGAAATTCAATCCAGTACCCAAAATCAATCCGATACCCAAAACACGAAAATCAAAACGGAGAAGTTGACTGAACCCCTGCCGCCACTCCAGATCGACCGTCGCGCTGATAATCCGGCGGAGAAACTTGCCACCTTCGTCAAGCAATTCTCGGCGAAGTTCGAACCACCCGGCGGCCGGACATTGCTGTTGACCGAAAGCCTCGGCAGACGGGAACTCGTAGCCGATCACTTAATGCAATATGGGCTCTATCCGGATAGTTGCGACGATTACGCGCAATTCCTGAAGAGCGATAAACCCTTCATGCTGGGCGTGGCGCCGCTGCATAGTGGCTTCATATCCTCGGGTGACGGACTGGCCTTCGTTACCGAGAGCGAGCTGTATGCAAGGCATTTGCATGGCCGCCGCGAGCGTGATTCACGCAAGGCTGCCGTGATGAGCGAAGCAACGCTCCGCGATCTCTCCGAGATCAAATCGGGTGACCCGGTCGTGCATGAGCAGCATGGTATCGGCCGCTATCTCGGGCTGGTAACCATGGATATGGGCGAAGGAGCCACCGAATTCTTGTCGCTCGAATATGATGGGGGAGACAAACTTTATGTACCTGTCTCCCAACTACATCTTATCGGTAGATACAGCGGAGCCGCATCCGAGGCAGCCCCGCTGCATAAACTGGGCAGCGGCCAGTGGGATAAGGCTAAACGCAAGGCAATGCAACAAGTGCGCGATACGGCTGCTGAATTGCTCAATCTTTATGCTCAGCGCAGCGCCCGGCCCGGCCATGCGTTTGCCTTCCGCCAGCAAGATTACGATGCATTTGTCGAAGGCTTCGGCTTTGAAGAAACTGCCGACCAGGCTACGGCTATCGAAGCCGTAATCGAGGATCTGAGATCGAATAAACCGATGGACCGGCTTATTTGCGGCGACGTGGGTTTTGGCAAGACCGAAGTAGCCCTGCGCGCCGCTTTTCTGGCAGTGGCCGATGGAAGACAGGTAGCGGTTCTGGTACCCACTACGCTACTGGCCGAGCAACACTTTCAGAATTTTTCGGACCGCTTCAGCCTGATCGGAAACGAATGGCCAGTAAAAATTGCCGAATTGTCCCGTTTTCGTTCGGCCAGGGAGCAAGCTCAGGCCCTCGCAGGACTGGCCGATGGGCAGATAGATATCGTCATCGGCACACACAAACTCATCCAGAAGTATGTGAAATTCAAAAACCTGGGGCTGGTCATTATTGATGAAGAGCATCGCTTTGGCGTGCGCCACAAGGAACAACTGAAAAATCTCCGCGCGGAGGTGGACGTGTTGACCCTCACTGCTACGCCTATTCCACGCACGCTTGCCATGTCTCTGGAAGGCTTGAGGGATTTTTCCGTCATCGCGACCGCGCCACAAAGACGACTCGCGATCAAAACGTTCGTCAGCCCTTTTTCCGAAGGGATCATCCGCGAGGCGTGCTTGCGCGAATTAAAACGCGGCGGGCAGATTTATTTCCTGCACAATGAGGTTGGCACAATTCAGCCAATGAAGGATAAGCTTGCGCGCCTGCTGCCGGAAGCACGCATAAATATCGCTCATGGGCAAATGCGTGAACGCGAGCTCGAGCATGTGATGAAGGACTTTTACCAGCAGCGGTTCAACCTGCTGGTTTGCACAACCATTATCGAAACCGGGATCGATGTCCCCACTTCCAATACCATCATCATTAATCGCGCGGACAAGTTCGGCCTTGCCCAATTGCATCAATTGCGCGGGCGTGTCGGGCGCTCGCATCATCAGGCATATGCCTACCTCCTCGTCCCCGAGGAGGAGGCCTTGGGAACGCAGGCCAGGAAGCGTCTTGAAGCCATCCAAACGATGGAAGAGCTGGGGGCTGGCTTCTATCTCGCCATGCATGATCTGGAGATCCGGGGCGCCGGTGAAGTATTGGGCGAATCGCAGAGCGGGGAGATGCAGGAAATAGGCTTCAATCTCTACTCCACTATGCTTGATACTGCGGTTCGATCATTGAAAGAGGGCAAAGAGCCCGACATGCAACATCCTCTGGGCATTGCCACCGAAATTAACCTGCATGTGCCTGCGCTTTTGCCGGATGAGTATTGTAATGACATACATGAACGGCTGGTTCTATACAAGCGCATGGCCAACTGCACAAGCGAAGATCAACTGGACGATATGCAAACCGAATTGACGGACCGTTTTGGCCTGATGCCCGACCCCGTGAAGGCATTGATGGATTGCCACCGTCTGCGAGTCATCGCCAAACCCTTGGGTATAGCGCGCTTGGACGCCGGGGCTGACAGCATCCAGATCCAGTTCGCGCCCAATCCTCAGGTGGACGCCGGCAAAATCGTAGCACTCATACAGCGCAGCCGAGAGTATCAGCTTTCCGGTCCCGATCGCCTGAAG
Source organism: uncultured beta proteobacterium (assembly GCA_963745455.1). Taxonomy (GTDB): domain Bacteria; phylum Pseudomonadota; class Gammaproteobacteria; order Burkholderiales; family Nitrosomonadaceae; genus Nitrosospira. The sequence continues at coordinate 43,574 of CAVUXR010000045.1, read as the reverse complement.
GTACAGGTACAGATCCCTGGAGTAAGAGAACGTGTGAAGCGTATAAGGAGTCTATTTGCAGAGTTGAGCAGTTGAACCATGTTTATTCGAAGAATTGAACAGATGCTCATCAGCTAGGATGAATGCACACTCACCCGTGCCTCAGATATCCTTAACCGGCTCCGCCATGAACAACCCGCTCAAAGCCCCGTTTTGCTTGAATGGCCGCCCATATTGATCACCGCAGCCTTTCTTTCGGTAGTTTTGCGACTAAAACTCCATGCTCCACCACTGCTTTTGAGCCTGATGAACCCTTTTCAGACAGAACTCGTCCGTTAATTTTCCGTTGAAGTCAATAAAAATATCCAATGGGCTTCCTGAAAAGCATTAAAAGCAAGATCATGGTGTTTGCCGTGCTTGCTACGCTTATTCCGTCGCTCGGGCTTGGACTGCTGTCGTTCCGGCAGAACGAGGCTCAGATCAACGAAAATGTGACCCGCCAGCTTCGCGCTCTGACAAGTTATGCAAACCGCGAAATAGAACTCTGGATGGATAAGCGTCTCCATGAGGCGCACGTGGCGGCTGCTTCCGGTGCAGTCATAGATGGATTGTCGGCGATTAACCGGCCGCAAGCGAACATGCCCGAGAAAAATATGCGGGCGTTGGCTCATTACCTGCATTCGGTAAAGGAGAAGCTCGATACGATATTGGAGTTAACCGTGGTGGATCCCGCAGGGAAAACTGTGGCCAGCAGCGCTCAGCTCCCTACCAAGGTATCGCTTCCGAATGATTGGCACGGCAATATCGCCACAGGAGGTCTTGTGATTGCGCCATCCCATTGGGATGAGCGGTATGGCACGGCATCACTTGCGATTGCGGTTCCGGTGCTCTCATACGACAATATCATAAGAGGAGCGCTAATAGCCGTACTTGACCTCCGCACGTTGCAACCTTATCTCAAAAGCGATACGAAATCACCACCGGGAGAAGTGCTCCTGCTTGACTCAGCCGGCAAAACACTCGTAAGCAGCCAGGCTGATGCCGGTAAACCGATGCAACTCGACCCATCGTTGCTGGAAGATTTGCTGGCGCAGCCCGATGAATTCCTGGTATTTCGGGGCATGACGCGCAGAGAGGTCATCGGCCTGGCGGATGTGTCCAAAGAACTTGGTCTTACTATCCTGGCGGAACGCGATCGGGCCGAGGTTTATGCGGCGTGGACAGAGTTGCGCGACATGTTCCTGGCGCTGGTAGGCTCGCTGGTTCTCATCGTCACAACAGTTGCCTTCAGGATGGGTCGCTCGATCGTTGGACCGCTCCAGCGGCTGATCCGTGCGGCAGACCGGATTGCCGCGGGCGATCTTGACGTGCAGCTTGCCGTGGCGCGAAGCGATGAACTCGGCCGTCTGACCGCAGTATTCAACCAGATGGCGGATCGGCTGCGCTGCAATCACGCTGAAATCATGGCTGCCAACGAAGCCATGCAACAACAGAATCAAATGCTCGAGATGCTTTCCGTTACAGATAGTCTTACGGGCTTGCACAACCGCAGCAAGCTGGACACGATCCTTGCCGATGAGCTTGCACGGTTCAAGCGAACTCAGCGGCAGTTCAGCCTGCTAATGCTGGATATCGATCATTTCAAGACGCTCAACGATACTTTTGGACACATCACAGGCGATGAAATCCTGGCAGCGGTCGCGCGAATTCTTCTTCAATCAGTACGCAGCATTGATTACGCGGCACGTTATGGCGGCGACGAATTCATCATTATTCTGGTTGAAACGTCGGCGGTTACGGCACGAAAAACCGCGGAACGCATCCGCTCCCAAGTGGAAAATATGCGCTACAGTGCCGATGGAGCCCTGATTCCCATAACTGTGAGTATCGGCATCGTCCAGTGTCAGTCCGCCGATGCAACACCGGTCATGTTGCTCACTCGTGTTGACAATGCGCTTTATGAGGCAAAGCGCGCCGGCCGCAATCGCGCATATTGCGATCATCAGGAAACCACTGAACCCCCACACGCACTGAGTTCTTAAGCTATTTGCGATTTATCAGCCCGCTTATCAGGCGTTTCATCAGTAGTTCACAGCTTCCCTCTTCCCTACCTGCGCTTCAACCAGCGTGTTCAGCACCCATCCGGAGCGCCCATCGGCGGTCTGAACTTGCAGCCAATCTCCCTGATAAGCTTCCGCTGTCACGGTCGAATCTTTTTTCAGTATCCCAAGCGTGGCGCCTTTTAAACCGGGTTTCTGACGTAGATTACTGTTGACGGTGGCGCGCAGGGGGATCGGAGTCTGCAATGAAACCGGTATCTGATCAGGCGCCTTGCGGATTCGATTATTCTTCACCATGTCTATAAACTCACGCGCCTGAGCGGCCTGGTCCATCGCGAGCGCATAATTGTCTTCCGTATAGGACGCGGTGGCTGCGGCGAGAAGACGCTGTGCCTGAGTTTGCAGCATACGCTCGGTATCCGAGACGGGAGACGGCTTCAGGCCTTCCATGGATATTTCGGCTTCCGCGATCGTTGAAGCGGCTGCCGGGCGCGTAGCCAAACGGCGCAGCTTTATTTGGGCATGGGCAGCCTGGCTGCTGGTTTCCTGCAATGTCTTCGCCTGATCCTGCTGGCGAACCTGCTGGTTGCGGATAAACGCATCTTTTTCCCCCAGTAATTTCTGTAGCCGTTCGATCTCCTGCTGTTGTGCCGCCTTTTCCGCCAACAGCTTTTCTCGCTCGGCCTCGCACTGTTCCTTGTCACAAGCTTCGGGAGCGGCTACCTGGATCTCGGACCCGGGCTGTGATGGCTTCATGAGAATATTGCATCCCGTCATACTCAAACCCAGAAGCCCTATCATTGCCCACATTGGCGCACGTCTGCCCCGGATTTGGGGCAGGTTGCGTAACGCAATCAATCTTCTCAATCCCATAGTCTTGTTTTTCTCCAGGGTTTTAAGAACTTGGAATAACATCGGTGAATGCCAACTGGACCAAAAACGGTTCTCGCGGCGCTTCATGCTCAAAATGCAAGAGAATTAGCCATGTTTACCACTAACTGCTAACCAAATTCTCTTTAACGGCCATTTTTATGGGAACGATACGGCTGGCCGCGAGTTTCGCCCGGGCTCGGGCTTCGACGGTATCAGTACCGTTCGCCAGTGCCACTCCCATTCGCCGCTTGGGGAATGATTCGGGTTTACCGAACAGGCGCAAATCACTTTGAGGCACACGCAAGGCTTCATCGACTCCCCTGAAAGCGATAGCCTGCTCTTTCAATCCGCCGTAGATTACTGCGCTCGCGCCCGGCGCTCGTAGGCCGGTATTCACCGGCAGTCCGATTACCGCACGCGCATGCAATTCGAACTCGTTCTGAATCTGGCTGCACATCGTTACCATACCGGTATCGTGCGGTCGCGGGCTGACCTCGCTAAACCATACTTCGTCACCTCTGACAAATAACTCTACGCCAAAGATGCCCACGCCTCCCAGGTTATGGGTAATCTTTTTGGCAATTTCGCGCGTCCGTCGCAATGCCAATGGCGACATTTCCTGCGGCTGCCAGCTTTCCACGTAATCGCCATCCACCTGGATATGGCCGATGGGCTCGCAAAAATGCGTCTCCGCCCTACCATCCGCACCAGTAGCTCGCACCGTGAGCTGTGTTATTTCGTACTCGAAATCAATAAAACCTTCGACGATCACGCGTTCCTGATTTACCCTGCCGGCACTGGCAGCGTAACGCCACGCCGCCTCGACCTCTTCGGCACGGTCTATTTTGGACTGTCCTTTGCCAGATGAAGACATCACCGGCTTTATGACGCAAGGATAACCAATACCATTTCCGATTGCTGCACGCAGTTCTTCCAGGCTGCTTGCAAAAGCATAAGGCGACGTTGGCAAACCCAGCGTTTCCGCTGCAAGGCGGCGAATCCCTTCACGATGCATGGTCAGCTGCGCGGCGCGCGCTGTCGGGATGATCCGCGCCATTTGCAAGCGCTCTATTTCCATCAGCATGCCCGTATCGATCGCTTCAATTTCCGGCACGATGACATCCGGTTGCTCACGCTCTATCAATTTGCGCAATGCCACGCCATCTGTCATATTTATGACATGCGAACGGTGGGCCACCTGATGACCGGGTGCATCGGAATAACGGTCCACTGCGATGGTTTCTATACCCAGGCGCTGCAACGCAATGATGACCTCCTTGCCGAGTTCGCCCGCGCCTAACAGCATGACTTTGGTAGCGGACGGACTGAGGGGGGTCCCGATAACGAGCGGTTTGTTCACTGTTCAGGCCCTTCTTTAAAAAACTCTTCAGGATTTGGACGAATGGCCGAGGCGGAGATTATAATGGCGTGGACTCTCTATTAAAAAACGGCATTAATTGGATGCCGAACAGGATTGTGACCAACTTCATATATAGGAGCTGGGAACGATTAATGGCAAAATGCCGCCCCATTCTCAATAGCAACGGAATTGTATATGAATCTCATCATTCAGGGACTCGAGATCGAAAATAGCGACTTGCGGGCGCTGGCGAAGCTTGCTGGCTCTGAACATATCGAGCGCATCACTGGCGAGGCTTTCAGATTAAAAAACGCTGCCCGGCGCGAACATGTTGCCGAATATTGCATAGATGCCGGACTGGACTTTGCTTTCGTGGAACCATCGGTACAGCTTGCCAGCTTCGGTCTGGTGGCAATGGATATGGATTCGACGCTGCTTGCGATTGAGTCAATCGACGAAATAGCGGATATGCACGGGATGAAGCCTCAGGTAGCGGAAATAACCCAGAGAACTATGCGCGGCGAGATCGTCTTTGAGGAAAGCTTGAGGCAGCGCACGGCGCTTTTGCAGGGCCTGGAGGAGGAGGCGCTGCAGCAAGTGTATGACAGCAGGGTTCGGTTGAGTCCCGGCGCGGAAAAGATGTTGCAGCGGATGAAGTCGGCAGGTCTTAAAACCATGGTCATTTCGGGAGGCTTTACCTTTTTCACCGAAAGAATCAAGGCAAGGCTGGATTTCGATTATACGGCCGCAAACACGCTTGAAATCGTGGACGGAAAACTTACCGGCAGAGTATTGGGAAAAATCGTAGGAGCGGAGGGAAAAGCGGAAGCATTAAAAAAAGTAACCGACAAACTCGGTTTGGGGCGGAAGCAGATAATCGCCATTGGGGACGGTGCCAATGATTTGAAAATGATGGAAGAAGCGGGAGTCAGCATCGCTTACCACGCCAAGCCTATCGTACAGGAAAAGGCTACTTATGCGATTAACCATGTCGGCCTGGATGGCGTAGTCAACTTGTTTGCATGATTTTTTCGCATCCGCAAGACCGGATGCTTCTATTCAGAATTTTCAATAGCTAAACGCGGCTTCAACCAGATAAGTTCGTTGCGGATAAGGATGGAAAACCCATGCCTTGTCATTGTTCAGGTTGGTAATGCCAAATGAGAATCGGCTTTTCAACCCGTTTTGGAACTTGTACCGGTAACTGGTTTTGAAGTCCATGAAGAAGAAGTCGCTTTGAGCGCCAAATACGTTGTTTACATGATCCTTATTATCGAGATCGTTAAACGAATCACTGGTGTATCGGCCCGAAAACGAGATATCCCATGCTTCAGTTGCGTTGTAGGTCGTAAAGAAATTCGCTCGCCAGTGAGGTAAACGGATGCGTTGTTTACCGTCAAGATTAAAATTAGCGTTTGCTCCAGTTGGATCCGTGAATACGACGATTCCTCCCTTATCCACTTTCGCGTTCATCCAGGTTCCATTGAAGCTGAAATCGAATTTCGAGCCCAGGATGCGGCGTTGGTCGAAGATCAGCTCAACACCGGTCGTGCTCGTCTGATCAATGTTCTGGAAAGCACTTGAAGTAAGTACTCCCGCAGCCCGCTGCACCTGCTGGATCGCATCCTTGATATCGTCGCGAAAAGCGTTCACGCGGATGTAGCCCTTGGGCAACCCGTATTCAACCATGAAGTTATGATGCACCCCATTTTCGGGTTTGAGTAAGGCATTGGCGGTAAGGATACTGGTCGGCGTGCTGAGCGACTGAAACAGCTCAGCGATAACTGGAAATCGATGGGCCCGGCCAAACGAATAGCGGACCTTCCATGGCCCAGGCTCATAGCCCAGGGAAACTTTGGGTGAAAGAGCAGATACTTCACGATCAGGTACAGAAGTACTTCCGACGGCGCCGTTCATAGCCGACCACCATTCCTGCCGCGCACCCACTGTAATGTCCCAGTCCGGTAGAAAGCGATAAGCGGACTGTGCAAAAACCGCATGGGTGGAGGTCTGCCCATCATTGTTGCGGTTCGCCTGCAACGCGCCGCGAGTAAGAGTGTTGTAATCGATCAGCGAGTATTGCCGGAAGCTCAGGGTATACAGATCAAAGTGATATCCACCTAAAAGCGATAGCTTTTCATTACCGAGCAACGCGGGAGTGCTCAACTTGAGGTCGTAATTCAGCCAATTGAATTTCTTGAAATCCTGAATCTGCCCCGAACCATTATTGGTAGGGTCGTTGGCATTAAAAAAGGCGGTAGCCCGAGTGTCTTTCAGAACATCGAAATAGCTGATCGTCGTATCGACGTTCCAGTTCGGGTTGAGCGCACCGCGAAGTTGCAATCCAAGATTCAGCGTTTCGCGCTTGTCCTGATTGCCGCCAAAGCCGTTCTGCACGACATCAAACCGGGTTCCGTTCAGGGAAGCATTACCGGGAACCGCGCAGGTCGCGGGAGAGTTGCATGTAGGCGCGGCTCCTCCCCAGAATGGCTGCCCGGATGCATTGGTCAAAAAATTTTGTACATTATTACCGTTACGCGTACGGTCCTCGTACGCTGCGGTAAAGATGGTTTGGAGCTCGGAATTGATGTCATAGCCCAGTTTGACTTTGAACAAGTTAGTGTTCACTTTTTCCGGTCCGGTATCGCCGTAAATAATGCTCGGGGTGCCACGCGTGTCCGGCGTGCGGATGCCGCCATTAACCAGTGTGCCGCCAGCGGCATCATGCAAGCCGCTATTGTCGATGAAATAGCTCATGGGATGGCTCTGCGCCTCAAGGCGATTGTAGGCCAGGTAGACCGTGAACCTGTCCTGAAACCGGTTGCCGTAAGCCACATACTGGCGGTCGCCCACGAATGTTCCGCTATCTGGACCATAGATTTTGAACGGCTGAATAAAAACGCTGCTCTCGACGTAGAATTCCTGCTTCTTGGGCATGCGCGTTTTTATATTGATTACGCCGCCGATGGAGTTGCCGCTATATTCCGCGGAGAAGGGTCCATAGACCACGTCCACGGCATCGATTTCGTTCGGGCCAACCAGCGACCAGCGCGGGGCCCCGTTAAATGTAGCTTGCAGGAAATTGTGCAGCGGCAGGCCATCGGCATACACCATATTGCGCGCCGTCGAGAACATATCGGCTCCGCGAATACCGAGAACACCGTTGGGATCGCCGACGTAACGCTGGCGAATTTGCAAACTGGGCTGGTATTTGAGTACCTCTTCAGTTGTTTGCGCGTTCTGACGCTCGATCTGCTCGCGGGTCACGCGGGTCGAGGGCGAGGTGTAATGCGTATCGCGCTCGACCTCGCCCGTAACGACCATTTCCTTGAATACCGTTTCCTTTTCAGTGCCTGACGGCGGTTTAATCTGGCTGGTAGCTTTTTCATCGCTTTTGCCAGTCACCTCATCCGGAGTTCTCTCATCCGGAATTTTCTTATCCGGAGTTTTCTTATTCAGAGAGGAAGGTTGAGTTGCACTTGATGCCACGCGGCTCCGATATGGGGACGCAGCGGATTTGCCTGGCTGGGCGCTTGCCCCATCAATTGGAGTGGCAGTCAGTAGTGATTCGGAAGGCGTTTCTTGTGGAGTTGAAACTGCCATACTTCTTTTTTGAACGGACGTTTCCGCCAGTTCCACGTTATCGGCCGCACAAGCCGAGGACAGCCCAAGCAGACCCACCAGGGCAAGGGGAATGGATTTCATCTTATTTTTTTATCAGCCGGGGCGTACTGCAGTAATTCGCTCGATAGGCACGATACGCAAGCCTTCTTTTGCGGTATTCCACACTATGAATATTTTTTTGCCATCGATAAGAGGCACAGGATAATCGGTCGCGCCGGTTGACTCCATGAGGCGCATGGGCTTGCTCCAGGATGAGCCGGCGTCGGTCGAGTACATAAACTCCGCGGAGTAGGAATTTCCATCGAATTCACGCCAGGTGAGCAGAACGATTTTGCCCGCTGCCGCTATAGACGCATGGCTTGCCTGAGCCGAAGGGTTGCCGATGGGCAAAGGCGGCGATTGCCAATTGCCATCGATATGTTTGTAGAACAGGCCGCGGCGGGCAGCCCCATCGGTAGACCAGGCCAAGTGAAGCTGGTCCTGATAACCCACCGCTATGCTGCCTCCGTTATGCGGGCAGGCGTCGATCTGCCATTCATCGTCGGTAGCGCGGCGCACGCTGCCCTTATCCAGATTCGCAATGGCGAAATCGCGCGTGTTCGTACCAAAAATGTTCCGCCAGAAGACTACCGGACCTTCCGGCGTCCAGGTAAGCGCTGTCCGGCAGCATTCGCAAGTATGCTTCTGGAATCGGCGGTTAGGACCGAAACTCGCACCGTTATCGAACGAGCGCACGGTATAAATCGATACACCGGAAAATGCCTCGCCCTTCTCCTTCGCCATATCCTTGTCGCGAGCATCCAGCCACGCAACCACTACTCCGCCCCTACCGTCTATTGCTAACGAATCGAAACGATGGCTGGTAATACGGCCATCGTCGTTTAGGGTGATGGGCTGGGAAAAAGTCCGGCCCGAGTCTGTCGACCGCGCAAAGCGAACGTTGCCGGAATATTTCTGCGGCAGCGATTGTACCCAGGTCAAGAGTACAGTTCCGTCGCGTGCGATGGCGATCTTCGGGCGGTTCTCTCCATCAGCAAGAATGTTTTCCGGCTCAGGCGTGGCCGGAACCGGGACGGAAAAATTCTTTCCATCATCATCCGACCAAAAAACCAGCAGACGCTGGTTCTCAACCTTCGCTATCCACAATCGCCCACTCTCGTCCAGCGCTGCTCCGACCGCCAAGGTCGTCTTTGGGGGACGAGGCATTGATTGGCCTTCTCCCCCAGTTGGACCGTCATGGTCCGCAAATGCAATCGTCGAAGCGACCATCCAGAAAGCCGCTGCAATGTGAAAGATCCCACGCATGTTCAGGTTATTGCTCGAGTATCGGGGGGAGGAGAATAATTCATTTTCCTCGGATTGAGAATGCGGCAAATTGTCGCACTTCACCGGCTGCCTCCCGGAAGCCCCTTGATAAAATGGATCCCTTGGATCAGCGAGAACGCGCGTGGCGCCTCGTTTCACACTTGTAACGCTGCCATGCCGCCTCTTTCTTAAGCACAATGTCGACGGCCCGCAGGACGCCTGCCACATCGGGAGGCCTTCTGTTGTGCTCGGTATGGCCGGTCAGTTCAATGTCCGGGTGCAACTTCCCGCTCTGGTAAAGAGACCATATCTCCGTGCCATAGTCCATTGCCAACAAATCCGGAGCAAAGCGGCCGAAATAAGCCGCAAGGTTATCCATGTCCCGTACGAGCATGCCCCGAGCGTTATTGTTATGCGCGGCAGAGATAGCCTGAGGCAGATCGATGATGACAAGGCCATTGCTGCCGGCAAGCACATTGTATTCAGATAAATCGCCGTGAATGACCCCAGCGCACAGCATGCGGACGACTTGCCTGCCAGTAGGTGGTAATAGTCGCGCGACTGTTCCGCTGTCAGCGTTAAATCGTTGAGGCGGGGCGCAATGCTTCCGTGCCCGGCTGTTATCAATTCCATCAACAGCACGCCTTCAAATAAGCTGTAGGGTTGAGGGACAGGCACGCCAGCAGCGGCAAGGCGATACAGAGCATCCACCTCAACACTCTGCCATGCGTCCTGCCGCGCTTTGCGTCCATATCGAGTCGCTTTGCCAATAGCACGAGCGCGGCGGCTGTTTTTTTCTCTGCGGCCTTCCGTGTAATCAATACTGTGACGAAAGCTGCGCCTGTTGGCCTCCTTATAAACTTTGGCACAGCGAATGCTTTCGCCGCAGCGGACTACGTAGACCATGGCCTCTTTGCCGCCCATGAGCTGACAGATAACCTCGTCCACCAGTCCCTCTTCGATCAGCGGTTGAATCCTTTCAGGCGTTTTCATGGCATTCCCTCTTCCCTATTTTCCAATGGCTGAATCGAATTGTAGAGAGGGAAAACCAGCTTGGGAATGTGGCAAATTGCCGCAGGCAACTGCCAGACAAATACCGCAGAGTATAGCCAGGGGATTAGGCAGGTGATGCGGGTTGCTAATCGCCTGTTATTTGCCCGATTACTAACCCAGTTACTTACCCAGTTACTTACTTACCCATTTCTGGACCACGAGACTTCCCACCATATCGCCCTCGACGTTGACGGCCGTGCGGAAAGTGTCCAGCAGACGATCAATGGGAAGCAGGATGGCGATCGCTTCGGCTGGCAGGCCGACCGATTGCAGCACCATCACCATCGTTACCATTCCGGCGCTTGGAATGCCGGGTGCTCCCATCGCAGCGAGCATTGCAGTAATGAATACAATCATCTGTTGCGCGAGGTTAAGGTCAATGCCTGCAAGATTGGCAATAAACAAAGCCGCCGCGGCCTCGTACAGCGCGGTACCGTCCATGTTGAGGGTCGCCCCCAGGGGCACCACGAAGCCGGCAATATCGCGCTTGACGTGCAGATGCTGCTCCACGCAGCGCAGCGTGACGGGCAGCGTGGCGGAACTGGAACTGGTGGCAAAAGCCGTTATCAGCGCCTCGCGGGCGCCGCGCCAGAATTTGAGCGGCCCCATGCCGGTGACCAGATAAAGGATCAGCGGCAGTACGATCACCCCATGCAATAATGTGGTGACGATGACCACTGCGACGAATTCCATCAGCTTCACAAGCAAAGCGGTATCCTGCGTCGCAGCCAGCTTCAGCAACAGCGCCATGATGCCGAGAGGCGCCAACCGCATGATCCAGCCCACCAGCATCAGCATCAGCTCGAGCAGTTCCTGCAGCAGAACCAGAATATTGGTGTAACGCTCACCTCCTATCACCAGCGCAATCCCGAGCAAAAGCGCAAAAACGACCACCGCCAGCACATTTGACTGAGCCAGAGCTGCCACGGGGTTCTGAAAAAGTGAATGGAGCAGATCGGCGAAAAACTCGGACAAACCCATATTCTTGGCCTGGAAGCCTTGCATGGCATCCTGAAACATTGCAAGTTGCAGTCCCTCGCCCGGGCGGACAAGGTTAGTGGCTGTCATTCCCAGCAGAATCGCCAGGGCCATGGAAAATATGAAAAAACCAAGCGTTGCCTTCCACACCCTATGCATCTGCCGATGCGCACGCAAATTGGCAACCCCTACCGCGATGGACGTAAACACCAGCGGGATAAGCACCATCTTCAATAAGTCGATAAACAGCGTGCCGATCAGCTCGGACAGATATAGTCCTGTTTGGGCGGCTGCCGATTCCTTTCCGAGCGCGGCCAACGCCAGGCCGAGTACCACGCCTGCGGCCACGCCGAACAGAATTTGCGCGTTAAGCGATGGTTTTTTCATCAGCCGTTTTTGTTATGGAACACAATCCGTTATAGTGCGGTAAAACAGTCCTCGTTCCTCAATTTAAATTTTCATGAGGAACCGGCAAAACTGTTCGGTTCTTCGAGTAAAAATGGAAGATATGGGTTAGGTTACCGTCTTACCGGGTAACGATACCAGATTCCCGAGAGTCATTCGAACCAGCCTTGCGCAGGAAATCATGACCATCTTCAAAGATTCCTGAATCCGGGAGTTTGGCTGGAAGCGAGCCGGCAATAAGAGGTAGCGGGATCAGACTGGCGAAAATATCCCCCGGCTTACCGAGAGGCAGGTATTTCATTGCTCCGTATCAGTATAAGACGCATAATCGCCCGTATGACTTCGGGCTTGTTTTCCCTGATCGAATGCGATATTTTCAAAAGTTATAATCGACCATTGTGATTGCCGGTCCTTCGCTTTCGGTTGTTTTAGCTCCACTCACAGCATTTGCGGTGACGCTCGCATTGGTTCGTTATCTGATCAGCAGCGGCATTCTCCGGATATTGGATTATCCGAACTCCCGGTCGCTTCATAGCAGAGCGACTCCTCGAACCGGAGGACTGGGATTGATGACCGGGGTCCTTGTCTCATGGATGCTCGTTCCTGACGCCCTGCCTTTGCTCATATGGGTGAGCGTCACCCTGCTGATGGCGATATCCTTCGCCGATGATGTTTCCGGCCTGCCGGTCTGGTTAAGATTATTGCTGCATGGCGCAATTGCAGCGGCGCTCTCCTTTGCGATGCTGTTCGATACGCATGGTTGGATAATCGCAACGGTGGCTACCGTCGCAATCACCTGGATGCTGAATCTTTATAATTTCATGGATGGCTCGGATGGTCTGGCGGGTGGCATGGCGCTAATTGGTTTTGGCACCTATGGAGCTATTGCATGGTCGGCTGGAAATGAATCATTTGCGATGATAAATTTCTGCATTGCCGCCGCTGCCAGTGCCTTCCTCCTGTTCAATTTTCATCCGGCACGTATTTTCATGGGAGACACAGGATCGATCCCGTTGGGATTTTTGGCGGCGGTGCTTGGGCTGGCAGGTTGGATGAACGGTGATTGGCCATTATGGTTGCCTCTGCTGGTATTTTCGCCTTTCATTGCCGATGCCTCCGTTACGCTTATAAAACGCGGTCTCCGCGGTGTAAAAGTCTGGCAGGCGCATCGCGAGCATTACTATCAGCGCATGGTGCAAAGCGGGCTGGGTCACCGTACTACGGCCCTGTTCGCCTATATTCTTATGTTGGCGGCGGGCGTCAGCGCAATGTGGGCAATGAGACAGAATACTTCTGTTCAGCTTGGGGTCTGCATCGCCTGGTGCGGAATTTATGCAGTGATGATGCTTGTCTCAGATCGCCATTGGAAGCGCCGCCCAGGCGGCTCGTAATATGACCGGTACCATGACGTTATCATGAAGCCATAATGCCATTGCGCAAGCCCAACGTACGGTCCCTTATCGCGTTCGCTCATGACGTTGTGGCCGCAGCCGTCGCGTGGTGGCTGGCTTATTCTTTTCGCTTCAATTTCGAAATACCTCCTCTTTATTTCAGCTCGTTGAAACACATCCTGCCCTGGGTGATACCGATCCATGCGGCCGCATTCCTGGGATTTCGCCTGTATCGCGGGCTCTGGCATTACGCCAGCCTGCCCGATTTGCGGCGCATCCTTTTTGCCGTATTGATATCCGCATTCGCCGTGCCGCTGGCCTTGTTCATGTTGCAAGTTCACTCCGGGGTGCCGCGTTCAGTGCTGCTGCTGGCTCCCATCCTGCTTCTGTTCATCATGGGGAGCAGCCGGATCTCCTACCGGTTCTGGAAGGAACACCGGCTTTACGGGCAGAAGAAACTGGAGGGCACCCTTGTGCTGGTTCTCGGGGCGGGAGATGCTTCTGTCAGCCTGGTGAAGGAACTCTCCCGCAGCGCGCAATGGAGGGTCGCCGGACTGCTGGATGACGATCCCGCAAAGCGCGGCTTGATACTGCATGATTTCAAAGTCCTCGGCCGGATCGACGACTTGCCGAGGATAGCCAAAAAACTTGAGGTCGGTCATGCCATTATCGCATGACCTCATCCGGATATGACCGACGTCAATCCTTTCGCGCTCAGCCTGACCGGCGCCGGCCGGATCGCCTCCATCGCGACCGCCGTCGCGCGCTTGAGATGTGCGCTGCAGCCGGGGTCAAGGCGCTGACAGTCCCCTCCTATGATGATCTGATCAGCGGAAAAGTTACGGTGTCTCAAATTCGCAGTGTCGAGCCCGAGGATCTGCTGGGTCGAGACCCCGTTGTGCTGGACAATGAAGGGCTGCATGAACTGCTGGCGGGAAAAACAGTGCTGGTTACCGGCGCAGGCGGCTCAATCGGATCTGAATTGTGCCGGCAGATCGCCAGGTTCACACCCGGCCGCCTGGTGCTATTCGAATTGAATGAATTCGCGCTGTACAGCGTCGAACAGGAATTCCAGGCCGGTTTCCCTGATATACCCATGTCTTTTGCTATCGGCGATATCAAGGATAAGCATCGTCTGGCTCAGGTTTTTTCACAATATTGTCCGGCAGTCGTATTTCACGCCGCCGCCTACAAGCATGTGCCTCTCATGGAACAGGATAATGCCTGGCAGGCGGTATTGAATAATGTCCTTGGAACTTACATCCTGGCGGGGGCCGCCATTGAGCATGGGGCGGAGAAGTTCGTATTGATCTCGACCGATAAGGCGGTCAATCCCACGAATGTGATGGGCGCGAGCAAGCGTCTGGCGGAAATGGTGTGCCAGGCATTACAACAACCCGTTTCCCTCCCTGGCAGAAGCGGTTCGGTGCGCGAGGCGCCAGAGACGGGCTTTGTGATCGTGCGCTTCGGTAACGTACTGGGGAGCGCAGGCAGCGTGATTCCAAAATTTCGCGAGCAGATTGAAAAGGGCGGGCCGATAACCGTTACCCATTCTGAAATCACCCGTTATTTCATGTCCATACCCGAAGCGGCGCAACTGGTTCTGCAAGCGGGCCTGATGGGAGGAAAAAAAGGTAGCGGCGAGATATTCGTGCTGGATATGGGTGAGCCGGTAAAAATTGCCGACCTGGCGAGAGACATGATTCGTCTTTCGGGTCTGAGCGAGGATGATATAAGAATTGTCTACAATGGGCTTCGGCCCGGAGAAAAGCTTCATGAAGAATTATTGGCGGACGATGAAAGCACGTTACCAACACCTCATCCAAAATTACGCATTGCCCAAGCCCGGCAGGTGGATAAACAGTGGCTGGCAAATCTTCTTGTATGGCTCGGAAAATATCCGGTACTCAGCGATGATGAGGCCAAGCGGGAATTGGGGAAATGGGTTCCCGAATATTCACCTGGCGAATCAAGCCACCAAGAACGCCGGACAATGCACGAGTTCACCGAAACCATTGACGGCGATCTCCCCAGAGATGTTCTGAGTTTGCCTTATGGATAGGAATAAGGATAAGAATAAGGTAACGACGCGGCGGCCACCGATACTCTGGTTCAGATGAATGTCCGGGCAAGCCTGGCATAGGTTTCATCCTTCGTTAATAATTCGCGATGGGTGCCAACGGCGGCAACGCCGCCTTTATGCAACAGCACAACCCGATCGGCTTTCTTCACAGTGGACAATCGGTGCGTGATAATCAAAGTAGTGCGCTCCCGCGTTACGGCTTCCAGCGCCGCATCCACATGGTGCGCAGTGCCGGAGTCGAGCCGTTCACTTATCTCGTTCACGATAAGGACAGGGGAATTTTTCAATAATGCGCGAGCAATAGCGATACGAAACCGCTGCCCAGGGGATAGTTTTAAACCCTGTGTCCCCACTGGCGTCTGCAAACCCTCCGGCATTTGACGCACGAATTCCGACACATGGGCGGCATATGCTGCTGACATGATCCTGACCTCGGTTGCGCAGCGCATGTCGCCATAAGCGATGTTGGCCGCTATGGTGTCGTTGAATAGCTCAGCGTCCGCCGATATCAACGCGATATTGGCGCGCAGGCTGGCCAAACTGATGCTTTGCAGATCGCAGCCATCAAGCAGGATTCTTCCGCTCGCAGGATGAAAAAAAAGCGGCACCAGGTTCGCAAGCGCGGCCGCGCTGCCTGGCTGAAAACCGACGAGTGCGACCATTTCGCCCGGATGCACTGTCAGATTGACGTTCCGGAGCATAATGTCCGGTAGCGCTGGGCATGCTTCAAAACCCGATTCAGAGCGCGATTCAAACCCTCCCAAGGCAGGGCAGAAGCTGACCTGCTCGAAACGCAGCTCCCCGCGCGCATGCTCAATGGCAACTGTTCCAGCCTCCGGTTCGGGCTGCTCGTCCAATAGCGAAAATATGCTCCGGCCAGCGATCAGCCCCGGTTGTAAAGCAGACTTTATGCCGGCAACGCGCTTCACAGGTGCGATCAGCATTATGAGGGCTGCAATAAGCGAAATGAATCCGCCCGCCGTGATCTCGTCGGCAAAAGATTGTTGAGCCGCAAAATAGATAATGGCCGCAAATGCAACGGCAGTAGCCATCTGGATCAGGGGAACGCCCAGAGCCGCGAGGGCTACCCGCTTCATCGTAAAACGATGTACTCCGGCCGTCTGCTCGCGAATACGGCGGCTTTCATACTGCTGGCCGCCGTAAAGCTTGATGGCCGCATAGTTTTCAATGGATTCCTTTACCACCGAAGTGATGCCATCCATGGATTGGCCTATTTCGGTTCCCATTTTTTTCAGCTGTATGGCGACCAGGCGCATGATCATCAGAACCAGCGCAGTCAACGCCAGGGCCAACATCGAGAGTTGCCAATCGAGATAAAACGCCCACCCCAACAGGCCGGCAATCGTGAGTGTATCCCTAACCATGATAGTAACCACGGCGATAAAGGTTCGAGCGACCTGGCCGGTATCGGAGGTGAGCTTAAAGATGAGGCTGCCGGTGGAATGGCTGGCGTAGTAACGGCCCGGCAGGCTCAATAATTTATCGAACATGTCCACCCGCAAATCCGGCAGCGAGTTTGCTGCCGAGCCAATTGATGGCATAAGTACTGATATGCCCCGCCGCGCCCCGGACTGCGAAGAGTGTTACCAGGCCCATCAGGACCAATTGCATCAGTTCACGGTTTTTATCGGCAATGGCCCCGTCCAGCATCGGCCGCAGCAATGCAGCCAGCATCGGCACTGTCGCCGCCATCACGATCAGCCCTGCCAGCGCAAATCGCAAGCACCTCCCAGTTAGGCGCGATATATCTCATCAACCGCTGGCATAGCTGGCGGCCGCTCATGATTTACACATTGGATTGGCTGAGCTGGATATCCGAAATTCATCGGACTTTAGCAGCACGAACGCGAACAGGCAATGCGCGGGATGGTTGGTTTTGGTTATTTACTCTTGATAACGTCTTTTATCACTCACAACCTACAACAAACACTCCTCGGTAATCCCCCGTGAAGCGCACAGCTAAGCAAAAATGCAGGCGTTGCGCATTAGTTAAGCAATCGGTACGGGCGACTGCATGAGTTCGCCCCTAAGATTTGCGTGGGCTCTTTATCGCGCGGATCGCTTTGTCCAGTAGAAAACGCGTTTTTTTGGCAGCTCGCTCGTCTTTTTTCGTCAACTCTTTCTGAACCATCTCCGCGAAAGCGATCAAGTCCTGTCGGGGATAAGCGTCCTGCACGCCACAATCCTGAAAGAATTCGGCAATCCAATGAGCATTCAGTTCGGTGTTTCCCGTTTCTTCTAAATACATCTCTGCTGCCATCTTGACGTAATCCGTCAGTTTAGGCATCGTGTCTCCTCATAGATCTGTAGATGCTCAGAGGTCGCAAACCCGCAACTCCGGCCTTGGAGACAAAATCCGCGCCTAATCCCGGACGCTGCTTTTCGTACCAATCTCTTGCTTGAGCTACATCACTGAATGCCTGCCGCGTGATCCTCAAGGCGTGAGCCGACGCAGCGCGTCCCTCCACGGCATAGCAGTTTTCTTGTCTTCATCGTATGTCTTCAGCCGGGATTCCACTTCGTCCCTTACCTCTGGCGACACCGGGATCTGATTCTCTTCAAGGCTTTCCGATAGCAGGTCCATCAGCTCAAGCTTCTGGTCTGCTGTAAGTGCCTTTACGTCATCCCTGGTTAATGTTCTCATGAATCTGCCCCTCCTTCTAAGCTTGCGCTCCTTGCATGCGGAATATGGCGATATAACGTTGAGGGTGCAACCCTTAACCGACCTGCAACCGCAGCAACAGAAATATTGGGGTCCTTTAACATGGCTTTAGCCGCTTGCAGATCCTCAGCCGAAAGAGACGGAGGTCTGCCGCCAATACGCCCCCTTTCCCGCGCAGACTTCAAACCTGCATTGGTCCGGTCCCGGATAACCCCTCGTTCAAACTCGGCCAGTGGATACAACTCAGAATGATCTCGCCACGGTAATGACGCCATTTGAAGTCTGACATCGAGGATCTACCCAGAAAGCACAATAGTGCACCACGCTTCTTATTTTTTGCAACAGAGCCCTCCTTTTCGGTAACCTTTAATATGGCGCAACGTTATTCTTAGAATATCTTTCGGTTACATTTAATTCGGCGCAATTCGCTAATGTGGGTCACCAGTGATGAAGGAGGATTTATCCGCTATAATAAGATCACATCGGATATTGGAGTATCATATGGCAGTCCGCACTTTAAAACCTGATACTGAGCACGAAAGCGTGAAGATCTCGTTCCTCACCGACAAAGCAAACCGCGACGCGTTGGACACCATCGCAACCGCCCTGGATCGCGACCGCAGTTACATCTTGAACGAAGCAATTACCGCTTACCTTGAGATGCAGCAATGGCATCTCAAGGACACTCGTAAAGCAATTGAAGAAGCCGACGCGGGCGATTTTGCCAGCGATCGGGAAGTCCAGCAGGCATTCGCCAGATACAGGCGCAATGCGCGTTAAATGGTTGCGTGGCGCGCTACAAAATCTACATCAAGCCGTTCACTATATAGCGCAAGAAAATCCCGTTGCAGCGGCGGACGTGGCAGAAAGTATTTGGGAGACCGCTACTCGGCTTGAACAACATCCTCATATGGGCCGACCGGGACGACTCAAAGGCACACGCGAACTCGTCATTCCCCGACTGCCGTACGTCATTCGATATCGCATCAAAACAGAGACTGTTGAAATCTTGCGTATCCATTACATGGCACAACGCTGGCCTGAAGGAAACTAGCGCCTAGCAGCCTGTCGGACTTAATCGGCAACGTTATGAAATGCGATAATCACTGTAAGTTCACACAGATGGCGAGCCTACTATGAGCAATTTTCGCCCTATAGTCCGCATGACTGGATTTCTGCTGCGGCCTTCGGTAGACGAATGGCTGCCCGAGCGACACTGGCGCAGCAGCCGCCTGCGCCCACCCGCTCTGGCCCCACCATCACTGACCAAGTCAACCTGACCGATGAGGAATCGCGCATCATGAGAGTCGCAGGCGGCGGTTTCGAGCAGTCCTGCAACGCGCAGGCGGTGGTGGCAGCCGAGAGCATGCTGGTGGTGGCGCAAGACGTCGTGCAGGACGCCAATGACAAACGGCAAGTTGCGCCGATGGTGCAGAAACTCTCCGCGTTGCCCAAGATGCTGGGCAAGCCGCAAACCCTTTTGGCTGACAATGGCTATTTCAGCGAGGCGAATGTGAGCCGGTGCGAGGCAGCAAAGATTGCGCCGCTGATTTCCCTGGGCCGTGAGCGCCATCACCTGGGCTGGAAAGAGCGATTCGGGGAAGCCCGCCGCCTCCAGAAAACCCTTCGTCGATGGAGGCAATGGCGCATCGGCTGGCGACAAGAGAAGGCAAACGGTTGTATGCTCTGCGCAAGCAGATACCGGAACCGGTGTTCGGTATCATCAAATCGGTGATGGGGTTCAGACAATTCTCCTTGCGCGGGCTGCATAAGGTCAAAGGCGAGTGGAATTTGGTAACGCTGGCTTGGAACGTGAGGCGGATGTTTGCCCTCGCCCCTGCCTGAGGGGGTGGGACAGATCATCCGCGATTCCAATGGGTCAATCATCGTGAAACTTTACCCTTTTAACAATTTTTCATGCGAATTTTACTGTTAATTGCGAAACGCTGCTCAGCGACTTTATCGATTTCAAAGTTTCTTTTTCCATATGAGTCACTTTTCTCCTGCGCAACACATCGTCATGCCAAAGTCATGTTCGGCTAGGTGGATATGTCTGATCGTCAAGCACTCTTGAAGCCCTTTAAATCAGCACGCTCCGCTTTCTGAAAAGCTGAAATCCTGCACGACGCGCTTACCAAGCGCTTCGAGTTTATAGACCGTGTAGCGGTGGCAATCTATGATCCCAAGACGGATGAGCTCAAGACCTTTATCCACAGCAGCGGGGAAGCTGATCCGCTTGCTCAGTATCAGGCCAAGTTGAGTCAAGCCCGCTCGCTGCAGGAGATCCGGGAAAGCAGCAAGCCTCGCGTCGTGAATGACTTGACGATATTTGCCAAAGGCGCCCACGAGCATACCAGCCGCATCGCAGCGCAGGGCTATGGCGCAAGCTACACCGTGCCGATGTACTTTAACGGCGATTTCTCGGATTCGTTTTTTTCAACTCTTACCGAAAGAACGTTTTTGACGAAAAGGTGTTACGCCTCCTGGATATGTTGCCCATCTCATTTCGTTGGTTGTGTTGGGGAGTTAGCACCTCGCTCCGCACCCTGATTTCCACTGTCCACGCTCGCGCGCAACTTCGCTAACTTGCGCGATACGGAGACTGGCGCTCACATCTGACCGGATGTCGCGCTATGCCAGAATCGTAGCTAAAGAGCTCGCGCCAAAATACGGCTTCGATGACGAATACGTCGAGCAGGTATTTTTGTTCGCGCCATTGCACGATATCGGGAAAATCGGTATTCCCGATAGCATCCTGCTTGAAACTGGCTTTGCTGACGTCAGCGAGCGGGAGGTCATGAAAAGCACTCCCGAAAGGGCCGGCAGCTCGACGACATACATGCTGCGCGATTTCGGATTGGGATCCTTCCAGTATCTCAACATTCTCCCGCCGACATTGCGGAATACCACCACGAAACCCTGGACGGAGAAGGTTATCCCCATGGGCTGGCGGCGATGATATACCCATCGAATCCCGGATCGTTGCTGTAGCGGATGTTTTCGATGCACTTACCAGCCGAGCGCCCGTATAAGGAGGCATGGAATATGGACGACGCTTTCCAGGAATTGCGCAAGCTTGCGGGGAGCAAGCTCGACCACGATTGCGTTGAAGCGCTTATCAAAATTCGGCCTCAGCTGGAAGAGATCAGAAGCCGTTTCCAGGAAAGCCCTTCGTCCTGAAGCAGATAAGACGCCTGATGCGCTGGCAGCGAGCCTTGCTTATATTGTGACATCGCCATCTGTCCAATCCGCAGGAAGATGCCCGAACTGGAACAGAGATTTATCCCCGGTTATTGCAGGAATCGAGATCCTTCCACTTCGTCGGCGGATAAACTTCCGGAAACGCTGCTGGCATCGCTGACACACTGATGATGACAGGGAAACGGGCGGCGATCACGCCTCCTCCTTAGTTACAAATATTTTTCCTTGGTGCAAGAGATAAGGCACTTATTTTCAATCAATGACTGTGATGGTTTTATGTGAAGAAAACTGATGAGGTATATACTCAATCAAATGGCGATGCTCAAAGGAAACAACATGTCTCGGAAATCGGTACTCGCAATGGTGTTCATCTTGTTTGGGAGTATCGCTTACGCCGACCCACAGCCACTGCCTGACGTTACTCGCGGTCAATTGTTGTATCTGAACGCATTGCATTGCCTGCCATAGCACACAGGTTCATTGGCGGGACAAAAACTTGCTACTGACCGGGCTAGTCTTCAGGCGGAAGTACGCCGCTGGCAGAAATTTTATAGCGGCTTGGGTGGGGTGAGGATGATATTGAGGAAGTCGCCCGATACCTGAATGCTCGCTACTACCACTACCCCATGCCGGACTAAAAGGTTAACAAGTCCGCGCAGCTTTCGGTTCCGGCAAGACTGTCGAAGCAATCCCTGCAACCTGCGAGAAGAGGCGCGGCGCTAACGCCGAAGGTCGAGAGCCTACGAGGTCATCCCTGTGTCAGCCGTCCTCAGCACAACCGGGCTTGGGGTTGCATGTCTCCTCCTGCCATAACAATCCTCGGAATGGCACTAGTACTGCCATCGGAATTGCATCTCGTCTTTTACCTCTTTTACCCCCTCTACACTGCGCGCGACTTCGATGGCTTTTTTCATGACGAGTATAGAGCTTACTCGCCGTTAACCTGACCGTTCCTTGGTCGGTTTCGACGCCAATCTCTTCGTCCTTAAGGGACGGTTCGCTGTAAATTGCCTCTTTCACCCTGGCTGTAATAGCACTATCACCGTTTTCGTCCGTATCGGCCGTGTTCGTTTCTTCGGTAAGTGTGCGCGCACCCGTTTCCTGCCCAGTTATCGTCGAGCAACTGGGAAGCCCAGCGATAAGAATGGCAAAGAAGAGCAAGACAAGGCTGTTGAACATGTCGAGTAAGGCAAGGGGCACCCTCTTATAATTTAGGCCAAATATGACGTTATTGCATTTTTCATGCTTCTTTTCAGTCAGAAAACCCGTGGCAATAGATGTCAGCGGTCCGGCCATACTGAATACCTTCCCGCCTTCCTAAATCATCTTTCTTCTTAAGCCCTGCCATGGCCATTACAGGCGGGACACCCGGATGAACTTAAATGCCTCAAATAACCCGAATGTCGTAAAGCCTGCAAAGAAGACAAAACACAACTTCGGCGGGGTCCAGCTTACCGAAGGAGAAATAGCTCGCTCAGCACCGGAAGAAAAAGAATCAGGGAAAGGACCGACTACAGCGCCAGTAGTAATCCACCACAACGCTACATTAGGCGACTGTAGAGTGGCGAATGCCGACCGTGAGCGGGAGCGATTTGTGAAGATCAGGCCGATGCTGGCCAATACCAGCGTAGCGAAGGTAAGCGCCCTTGCCTCATCGGCGCCGAGTCCGCGATAAAGCGCAAAGCCGAATATTGCCAGGACAACACCAGCAAAACCGAACCCTGCATAAATCCAAGCTTCAATAGCTCGCGATCGAACAGCCGGCATCGGGTGATCTTGGCGGGCGCCGCATGACGTCCTCCTCTTCCGGCTCTGCTTCAAAAACGATGGAACACACCGGGTCGATAATCAGTTGCAGGAAAAGTATGTGCACCGGCATGAGGACGACAGGCCAACCCATCATGACCGGAATTAACGATAAAGCGACAATCGGGATGTGCACGGCGATGATGAACGCCACGGCCTTTTGCAGGTTGTCGAAGATGCGACGCCCAAGCTTTACCGCCGACACAATCGAAGAGAAATCATCATTCAGCAAAACCAGCGAGCAGACTCGCGCGCCACGTCCGTACCGCGGGCGCCCATCGCGATGCCGATATGTGCCGATTTCAATGCTGGCGCGTCGTTTACGCCATCACCTGTCATTACCACAATGTCGCCATTCGATTTGAATGCATTGACGAGGCGGAGCTTCTGTTCCGGCATCACCCGGCAGAAGATGTTGACGGTCCTGATACGCCTCTGGAGCTCAGTGTCGCTTAAATTGTTAAGCTCCGCACCGGTGACTACCTCCTTCGGCATTTCAAGGCCGATCTGACGTGCGATATTCTTGGCTGTAGTCGGATAATCACCGGTAATCATCACGACGCGCAGCCCTGCGGCATGGCTTTCTTCAATTGCAGCCGGGACCATAGGCCGTATCGGATCGGCCAGGCAACGAGACCAAGAAACTGAAACAAGAAATCGTGCTGAATGTCAGGCAAGGCCTGTTGTGTAAATGTGGCTTTTGCCACCCCCAACACGCGCAAGCCTTGCTCAGCCAGCGCATTGACCTGATTAAGATGTCCTGCACCATGCTGGCATCCAGATGGCATAGATCGATGATGGCCTCGGGTGCCCCCTTGGCTGCAATAATATATTGCACCTGGTCAGGAGATTGCCAGACTCGCGACATCGCAAGCAACTCCCCGGAAAGAGGATATTCGTTCACCAGTTGCCAATTGCTGTGCAGGTGCTCGGTATTTGCCAGCAGCTTCAGGCCGGATTCGCGGATTGCCATCTCCATGGGATCGAAAGGATCTCGCCGGCTTGCCAGAACCGCAAATTCCAGGGTTTCATGAAATGCTTCAGGTAGACCGACGGAATCCGTTCTCGCCATGGAGTAACATCGAAGACCTTGTCTGCCGTACAGATCTGCGCCAGCACCATTTTATTCTGCGTGAGCGTACCGGTTTTATCCACGCACAAGTACAGTTGCCGCACCCAGCATTTCGATAGCAGGAATATGCCGTGTCAGCACTTTTTCCTCTGGAAATGCGCCATGCGCCCAAGCCAAGAAAAACCGTCAGTACGACTGACAATTCTTCGGGCAGCAACGCCATTGCGAGCGTGATGCCGGCAAGAAAACCATTTAGCCAATCGCCACGAGCCGCGCCATACCAAAGCGCAACAATGCCCGCAAGCGCGAGACCAATCCAGGAAACGTGTTTTACCACCCGTGCCACTTCGTTTTGTAAGCGGGTGGTCTCCTGTTTTATTCCCGACAAGGCTTTGCCGATGCGGCCGATTGCTGTATCGGAGGCCGTCCGGACGACTTCCGCCATTCCCTTGCCTTGTACCACCAGCGTGCCGGAAAAGACGAATGGCAAATCGTCGCCGCCCGGTGCACCCATGCTCTGCGCGTTATCCGTGCTGGCAAGCTTGCGCACGGGAACAGATTCGCCAGTCAGTACCGCTTCGTCCACCGTCATGCTGATGCATTCAAGAAGAATCGCATCCGCCGGGACGCGATCCCCCTCAACCAGGACAACAATGTCGCCGCGCACAACGTCACGTCCCGGGTATTCGTTTCTGCTGCCCCTCTCTAATGACCAGCGCTCTCGGACTTGACAGGTCACGCAAGGCACCAAGTGCACGCTCGGTCTTGCGCTCCTGAACAAATGTGATTCCCATGATTACAAAGACAAAGCCGAGCAGCATCAACGCTTCCTGCCTGCTTCCCAGCAACAGATAAATCGTCCCGCAAGCGACCAGAAGCATGAACATCGGTTCCCGCGCGACGGAAACCGCAATCGCAAATACATTGCGCGGCTTTGCCGAAGGCAACTCGTTGTACCCTTCCTCGGCAAGGCGCCGCGATGCTTCATGATCAGTCAACCCGATCATCGGATCGATTTCAAGCGGTGTATTCACGAATGTTGAGCTACCGCATGGTCGAAATAGATCATTTTGATACGGAAATAATGAGCTAAATGGCGATTGATATTGCCAACCTGAATGTAGCCAATTCAGGTCCAGTCGACCCATACAATGGCTTGCATCGTTTTATCTTTACCAGTTGCCATTACGAGGGGTTCTGCCAGTGCTATATTTTCATAAAGAGCCCACAATGAAGTTACTCACGCTGCTCTTTTCAGTTGCTTTATTTTTTAATAATACCGGCTTACGCTGAAAAGATTTTTCCAAGCCAGCGCGAATTCGCGGCGAGAACATTCGGGAGCTGACGGAATTGAGATCGGCCAAGGCTGGTCAAGTCTAGATACAGATGTACAACCGTACGCTTGCTTATAACGGTTTGCTCACTTTCATGAGTCCGTGATTATCCTCGCGGTTTTGATTGCGAAGCCGAGACTCATTCATGAGATGAAGCATGCGATGGTTGTTGTTTAGTACGCTGCCTTCAATCTCCTTCAGTCCTTGCTCACGCGCGGCCCCCATCAGGGAAATTATCAGTTTTCCTCCTAATCCTTTTCCCGCAATTTGTCCGCAACCGCCAGCGCAAAATTGCAGGAGTTGCCATCGGGATTGATGGCGTAACGGGCGACGCCCAACGCAGTTTCCTGGTCTTTGTCCTGTGTCAGCGCGATCAGGGCCATCTCTCGGCCATAGTCGATCTGCGTGAGCGAGGCCAGTAGCGTTTCAGGAAGTTCATGCATCGTGTCCATGAAACGGAAGTACCTGGACTCATCGGACAAACCGCGGATGAATCGCTGGTCCAGTTCGGCATCTTCCGGTCGGATAGGGCGGATGGTGATGTCCATCCCATCCGCGAACTGCCAATGGCTGACCAAGTGAGTGGGATACGGAGAGATGGCCATGTGCGCGTAGCGATCCGGACTCGGCTGCCCGAATTCGACGATTATCCGGGCATCGACCGCCAATGCGCCCACCTCATCGAGAATGAGCGGGTTGATGTCCATCTCTTTAAGCGAAGGGGAGTTCGCAAACCATCTCGGACACCCGCAAAAATACGTCTTCCAGCGCTTCCACATTAGCCGGCGGCATCTGGCGAAAGGGGCCCAGCAACCTTTCAATGTTTGCCTCTCGTATCAACTCTCTTGAGAGAACTTGTTCAGCGGCGGCAAGGCAATGGCAGGCGTGCTCTTGATCTCGACCTCCGTGCCACCGGACCAAATGTGATCACCGGCCCGAATACGGCATCGCTGGTTACGCCGATCATCAATTCGCGCCCGTTGGGCTTGAGAATCATCGGTTCGATGGAAACGCCATCCACATGCGCCGTCGGGCAGCTTTTCCCGCACGGTATCCAGAATGTCCTGATAGGCCGCGCGCACTTCATGCGCGTTCTTCAGGTTGAGGAGCACCCCGCCCACATCGGTCTTGTGGGTGATGTCGTGCGAATTCACTTTCATTGCCACGGGAAACTTCAACTGCTGTGCGATAAGAAGCGCCTCGCCGGGCGAGCGGGCGACCATGTCTGGGCAACGGGGATGTGGAAAGCCGCCAGAACAGCTTTGGATTCCATTGCGGTCAGTACCTTGCGATGCTCCTGCATTGCCCCTTCGATAATCAGCCGGGCGCCTTCCATGTCGGGTTCGAGATGATGCGACAACCGCCCTGGCATTTGCCGTAGCAATTGCTGGTTCCGATAATAGGCCGAGAGATGGGAAAAAACCTCAACCGCCGGTTCGGGAGTCCGAAAGTGAGGTATGCGCGCTTTGGCGAGTGCTTCGCGCGCCGCTGCGACTTGTGCCTCACCCATCCAGCAGGCCAGCAGCGGCTTGCATTGGTTCCCGGCAAGTTCTATCAGCGCCCGTGCCGAGTCGAGCGGGGCAGTCATGGCTTGCGGGGTAAGGATGGCCAATACCCCGTCCACGTTCTCATCTTCG
This sequence comes from uncultured beta proteobacterium, assembly GCA_963745455.1. Taxonomy (GTDB): domain Bacteria; phylum Pseudomonadota; class Gammaproteobacteria; order Burkholderiales; family Nitrosomonadaceae; genus Nitrosospira. The sequence continues at coordinate 16,730 of CAVUXR010000045.1, read as the reverse complement.
AGGCAGGCTTTCACAGCGTGATAGTAACGCTCCGCTCCCGCATCGCCGATGATATCCACAGGGTTACCATGCGACCAGTGCAGCGGCAAATGGCTTATCGAGGTATTGAAGCGTGGTATCTGCGAGAGGAACCACGGTAAGTCCCAGATCCGTCGCGCTGTCCGCCGCCATTACGCCCGGCCCTCCACCATTAGTAACGATGGCGAGCCGGCTCCCAAACCGGCAGAAATTGAGTGAAAGTGCCTTTGCGGCGGTAAAGAGCTGGGTTACTGTCAGCACGCGCACTGCGCCCACTCGATTGACCGCGGCGTTGAAAACGTTATCCGCCCCCACTAGCGCGGCAGTATGCGAAAGTGAGGCCTTCGCACCCACCGGGTGACGTCCCGCCTTGACGAGAATCACGGGCTTAACTCGTGTGGCGGCCCGCATCGCGCTCATAAATCTGCGCGCGTCGCGGATCCCTTCGATATACATCAGGATACTTTGCGTGCTGGGGTCGGCAACCAGATAATCAAGGATCTCGCCAAAATCCACATCTCTCGAAGAACCCATCGAAACGATGCTCGAAAAGCCGACGTCATTGTTTTGCGCCCAATCCAGGATAGCCGTACAGAGCGCCCCGGATTGGGAAACAAACGCGATGTTTCCACTGCTTGCGGCTCCCTTGTAAAATGTGGCATTGAGGCCGATGGAGGGACGCATAATGCCCAGGCAGTTAGGACCAAGGAGGCGGATTCCGTATGCCCGCGGCGTTGGCAAGCAACTGCTCCTCCAACCGCGCCCCGGCCTCCCGGAACCCCGCCGTGATGATGACCGCCGCCTTCACGCCCGCCGCGCCGCAATTCTCGATAATCCCCGGCACTGTCTGTGGCGGTGTTGCGATCACCGCCAGTTCGACAGGTCCGCGAATTTCATTGATCGAAGAATAGGCTGGCTTTCCCTGCACCTCAGTGTATTTCGGATTGATAGGGTAAAGCGCGCCCTGAAAACCGCTTTTCAACATGTTTTCAAATACTATTTGGCCCACCGATCCGGCACTGTTGCTGGCGCCAAATACGGCAACGGATTGCGGAGTAAAGAGCGGGCTAAGGTAGTGCTTGCTCATGACTTTGAACTACGCGCCTCGCTCTAATCGATGTTCAAGCATTGTTTTCTTTTATAGACTGTCCGTGAATGCAGCTACAGGTATTGATATCAAGCATGTGGCTCGGCTCTCCGTCGCGCTACTAGCACAGATAAGAACCAGCCTTCCAGACAGCACTGCGTATATGTGTGGCTCTGGCACAACTTGAGCAACATCAAGCGTTATCGTCCCGCTGTTATTCAGCCATTCATTGCCGGCATCGCACCAAGAAAAAGCCGGCTTGCGTGAGCTGGAATCAAAAAGCTGTAGTACGACTCCGTCCGCCCTCTTCCATTCCCGATAAAATGGCATGTCTTTTATGAGACGTGTTATGAAACCTGCTCCCATTCGCGGAGATCAGGTCTGGAACGAAGTTCTCGCAGAAAGTTAAAGGCCGCCTTCAGGTTGATGCTTGCTTCCGGACTGAGTGCTTCCCCCAGTTCGAATCGTTCCCCGCGAATCTCCAGCAGGTAGACAGCGGGCGGGTTTCCATAGAGCTCGCGGTAAGCATGAAGCAATGCGGCCGGACTCATCACATGGGAACTATAGCTCATGTCTTTTCGCGGCCTTAGGCGGGAAAAAGCATACGGCGGTGCACAGGAAACGCTCATCGATAAACAGCACCGTCTCGCGGTCTTGCAGGTCGAGCGCATGTTCCACCTGAAGTTGAAAGTCGGTAAGCAATTCGACATGCGGTAGCTTCAAGCCTTCCAGCCATTCGAGTAGCACCGGTCCGACTGCGTCATCCCCACGGCTGGGGTTGCCATAGCCAAAGATCAGCAAGGGTGCCTTCCATCCATTTGCGCCATTCACACTATTCAAGTCTTGAGCTGCCCGTCAGAATCCTTGATCAGCCGCTGAACCATCCGGCCGTCGGGCTCCATGAGCTCGACTTGCAGCGGCATTTTGCCGATCGCATGGGTGGCGCAGGAAAGGCACGGATCGAAGGCGCGAATCGCCACTTCAATATAATTGAGCAGACCCTCTGTGAGCTGGTTCCCGTCCAGATATTGCAGTGCAACCCGGCGTATCGCTTCGTTCATGGCCTGGTTATTATGAGTTGTGGCAACAATCAGGTTGGCGCGCACGATTTGCTCATCTTCATTGATTTGATAATGGTGGATCAGCGTGCCGCGCGGCGCTTCGATCACGCCCGACGCCCTGCAGTTGCCGTTCGCCCGAACGCGAGAGATCGTCGCTGAGCAGATCATCGTCCTGCAACAGTTCCTGTATCGCCTCAGCGGAATGCAGCATCTCGATCATGCGCGCCCAGTGAAACGCAAGGGTTGCGTGGGTCGCGCTGCCTCCCGCCAAATTCCTTGAATGTCCTTCGCTCCGCATCCGCCAGAGGCGTCGGGATGAAATCGCAATTGTTGACGCGCGCGAGCGGCCCCACCCTGTACCAGCCTGCGTCCCTGCCCCGGGAGCGTATAAAAGGAAATTTCATATAAGACCAGGATTTGACCTCTTCATGGATGTAGTCGGAATACTGGCTGTAATCCACGTGGTCGAAAATGGTCTGGCCTTGTTCGTCCACTGGCGCGCAACCCGCCATGGTACAAATCCATCGCGCCATCGTTTCGCACCATGCTCATGAAGCTGGAGCGGTACGAGCCGAAGCCATTATGAAACTCAGGCTGCTTGCTAAAAATAGCTTCGATCAATTTCACCGCGCCCAGGCTCCATTGAACGACCTGATCGATGTCTTTCAGCAAGTAATCCCGGTCATCCCGCGAGAGGTTTCTGCTCATTCCGCCCGGAATCACGCCCGTGCCATGTACACGTTTGCCGCTGGTGACCCTGATAACCTCCTGACCAAATTTCCTCAGCGCAACCCCCTGCCTGGCGATATCCGGGAAATCCGCGGCAAGCCCGGCAATGTTGCGCTTGCCCACATCGGCATCAAAACCGAAGAGCAGATCGGGCGACGAGAGGTGAAAAAAATGCAGGGCATGAGATTGCAGTATCTGCCCCATATGCATGAGGCGGCGGAGCTTGTCCGCAGGAGGCGGCGGCGTTCCGCCCACGATGACGTCCATCGCCTTGGATGCGGCAAGATTGTGGCTCACCGGGCAAATGCCGCACAGGCGCTGCACCAGTACCGGTACTTCCGTGTAGGGACGCCCCTGGATAAACTTCTCGAACCCGCGGAATTCGACAATATGAAAGCGCGCCTGATGCACACGGTTGTCCTCATCCAGCAGCAGGGTGACTTTGCCGTGGCCTTCCACCCGGGTAACGGGCTCGATGACGACCCGTTTCAGGTTTGCAGCAGGAGTGTCGGCAGTTTCCAGTTCAAACGGCATCCGCAGGCTCCTTTAATCATAGCGCAGCAATTTATAATCGATCTCCCGGTTCCCTTCCCTCTATCAGGTCGGTAAGAAAGTTCCAGATCGCGTCCGGTGAGGGGGGGCAGCCATTCAGGAAGTAATCCACTTTCACTACTTCGTAAATGGGATATACCTTGTCGAAAGGCAGCGGCAGTTCCGGGTCGTTGGGTATCTGGTTTCCTTCCGTGCCCGGGTCGTACAAATACACCTCCTGGAAGCAATCCCATAAATCGATATTGTTGCGCAGCGCCGGAACATTGCCGGTGATTGCGCACGGGCCAATCGCAACCAGCACCTTGCAGTTATCGCGGAATTCCCTGAGCACGCGTGCGTTCTCGGCATTGCTGACCCCGCCTTCCACGATACCAATATCGCATGGCCCGCAATGCTTGATGTCGGTAAAGGGGCTGCGGTCGAATTCGACCATCCCCAAAAGGTCGAACAGCCTTTCGTCGATATCGAGCAACGAGGTATGGCAGCCGAAACACCCAGCCAGCGAGCAGGTCGCAATCTTGACTTTACTGATTCTGGCCTGGTTATTCCCCATCTGGCTCCGTCTGTTTCATCTGGTCCAGATGGAATTCGGCGAGCGTCTTCTGATCGAAGGTGCGCTTTCCGATAGGTATTGTGTAACCTTTGCGTTTATCAGGATCGCCCCGGTAGGGCAGACATGCGCGGCCTTATCAGTTACCGCCATATTGGTGTCTCCCAGCCTGCCGCTCTCGGAATTCACCACCAGATGAGAGTCTATGCCGCGACCGGAAATACCAAATACGTTCTTTTTGTCGAGGTCGCGGCTGGCTCGAACGCATAGCTCGCAGAGAATGCAACGGTTGAGATCCAGAAAAATGTCGGGATGGGATGCATCCACTCTCCGCGGCGGATAAAAATGCGTGAAGTGGGGGCTTTGCATATGCAGGTAGTAGCCTGCCGCCTGCAACTGGCAATTCCCTGACGCTTCGCAGGCCGGACAGATATGGTTGCCCTCGACGAACAGCATTTGCACCAGCGCCTTGCGATCTTCGTTGAGCTCGGGCGTATTGTTTGTCACTACCATGCCGTCCGAGGCGGGCATGGTGCACGCTGTGACGTTGCGCCCATTCGCGTTTACTACACACAGCTTGCAACTGCCGTGAGGCTTGAACTCGGGATTGTGGCATAGATGAGGAATATAAACGCCAGCCGCTAACGCTGCATCCATGATGGTCTGGCCGTCCGCGAACGGCACAGTTTTTCCGTCGATCGTTATGGTCCTGTTCATGGCAGATGCGCCCCGGGTCGTCCCTTCCCGTAATCCTGCGCGCAGTCTCCAGTGCGGCATCCAGATCGAAAGCGGGCTCAAATGACAGGTTCTTGAGCTTTTGCTCATAGGCGCCGGGAAATTTTTCCAGCATATCCAGCACCGGATTCGGTGCGGTATGTCCCAGGCCGCAGTGGCTCATTGTTCGCATGAGGTGCCCCAGATGCTTCAATTCCTCCAGGTCTGAGGCCGTGCCATGGCCATTCGCGATTTTGTCCACGATCTTTTCCTGCAATTGGGTTCCAACTCGGCAGGGCGTGCAAAAACCGCAGCTCTCATGGGCAAAGAAATGGGCGTAATTGCGGACAAGCCTGCAATATTCGCGTCCGCGCTTGAATATGGTAAAAGCGCCCGCAGTAGGCAGATCCTCAAACGAAATGGTCGCTCGAATTCCTTCCAGGAAACGAGAACACCGGAAGGCCCGCCGACCTGGACCGCATAGGCTTCGTCCACGCCGCAATCGTCAAGTATTTCCTGCACGGAGATGCCAAACGGGTATTCGTAAATGCCAGGCCGGGCGCAATCGCCGGAGATGCTCAGGACTTTGCTGCCGCTGGATTGCCACGTGCCCCTCTCGCCAAACCACTTGCCTCCGCGCATCGCGATCATGGCGGCACAGGCAAATGTTTCCACGTTATTCACTACGGTCGGCTGATCAAGATACCCATGCGTTGCCGGATAGGGCGGGCGATTGCGCGGTCGGCCCCGCTTGCCTTCCAGTGACTCGATTAATGCCGATTCTTCCCCGCAAATATATGCCCCAGCCCCTAAATGGATTTCAATATCGAAATCGAACCCGGTCTCTGCAAGGATATTGCAGCCCAACAGCCCGGCCTCGCGCCGCCGTTTCAGTATCCCTTCGAGTTTTTCCAACAGATATCGGTACTCACCGCGCAGATACAAAAGCCCCTTCGCACAACCCAGCAACCTTGCGCCAACGGTCATGCCTTCAAACACCAGGTCCGCATAACTATTCAGCAATACTCGGTCCTTGAACGTGCCCGGTTCGCCTTCATCCGCATTGCAGATGAGGTAGCGCGCGACCCCCGGGGCATTCCGGCACCCGTCCACTTGTCGGCGGTGGCATACCCGCCCCCCCCCGTCCCCGCAGTCTGGATAATTTGAGTTCGGCCAATGTGGCGTCCGCGCCGCGTGCGAGCGCCGCCTTGATTGCGTTGCCAGATTCGAATGGCTCGCCCAGCAACATGCCTGCTTTGCGGATATTGTCGTTGACCTCAAACAGGGCCGTCGGCCACTTCGAAACGGGCGATCTTTCGAGGATCAAATCGGCGATGAGATCGATTCGTTCCATGCTCAGGTTGGTGATCGGCCGCCCGTTGACCAAGGCTGCCGGTCCTTGGTCACACATTCCAGTGCAGGAAGTGAAATCGTGCTGACCAGCTGGTCCTCCGATACCTTGCCCGGTTCCAGCCACAGTTTATTGCAAAACTGCCTCATCAGTTCCTGGTTGCCAAGCATCTGGTCGGTCACGTTATCGGAAAACAATACTCTATATTCGCCCGCCGGCTCGAGCGAGAGGAACGAGTAGAAACCGGCCGCGCCTTCGACGGCCACACGGGGAAGACTGAGACGCTTCGCAATAAAGGTGATGGCTTCAGGGGGAATAAAACGGTATATCTCCTGCACTTCGATCAGGATTTGAAGCAGGCGGCGGGATTCATCGGCATGCCTTTCGCATAACGATGCAAGCCGTTGCTCAATATTGGGAGAATTGCGGGGCTCCATCACTTATTTTTAGCATATCCTGGGGAGCGGATCATCCAGCTCGTCCAGGATACGCTCGCCGCCCAGCTCGGTTGCCAGTACGACTTGCGTGCGACCGGCGTTGACGTTGCCGATAATCGCAGCTTCGCGTCCTTGCGGTAATGCTTGCATCCGCGACAGCGCCTCATGCGCCTGTGTTGGTTCCACAACCGCAACTACCCGCCCTTCGCATGCGAGATAAAAGGGATCATACCCCAGCATTTCGCATACTGCCGCCACTTGTTCACGCACCGGGACCGCGGCTTGGTTCAGCCGGGCCTCCAGGCCGGTCGCGCGGCAAATTTCGTGTAATACGGTGGCGAGCCCGCCACGGGTGGGGTCGCGCATGAAGCGCAAACCTGTTAGCGGCGCCAGCGCCTGTGTCAAGGGAAATACGCTGGCCGCATCCGACAATAATTCACCGCTTAAGCCAAATTGTTCGCGCGCAAGCATGACAGCAATGCCATGATCGCCTATGGGACCGCTCACCAATATGGCGTCGCCAGGCTGCACGCGGTTGAGGCCGAGTTCGAGATTTTTCGGCCTCACGCCCATCCCAGTGGCGGCAAGATAGAGTCCTCCGCCTTCGCCGCGCGGCACAACTTTAGTATCGCCCGCTACAACGGAAACATTCGCTTCCCGCGCGGCATTGGCGAGGCTAACGACGATGCGTTCCAATTGAGCCATGCCAAAGCCTTCCTCGATAAACGCATTGAGCGTGAGATAGTAGGGTGTGGCGCCGGACACAGCGAGATCATTTACGGTTCCATGCACTGCCAGCGAGCCGATCGTACCGCCGGGAAATTCCAGTGGTTGCACGGTAAACCCATCGGTCGTCACCATTATCACTCCGTCCATCGGTGGCAATGCAGCCGCGTCGGCCTGCACATTGAGCAAAGGGTTGGAAAGATGCCGGACGAACACAGTCTCAATCAGCTCGCGCATGTAGCTGCCCCCGTTGCCATGGGCCAGACTGATGTGGGCGTCATCCATGCTCACCCACCTCGATAGCCCTGCTCGCCTCAACTAATTGCCCAAGCGCGATACCGCCATCATTGCATGGGGCTCTCTCCGGCAGAGATGCGTCGAATCCAGCCGTGGCGAGCTGTGACATCGTCAACTCGGCAAGGAGCTTGTTCTGAAACACGCCCCCGGTCAGGCCCACACGATCGAATGACTCTGACGTATGAATGCGCCGCGCTTGGGCCACAATGGAAGCAGCCAAACTCACGTGAAATTGCATCGCTCTCTGGGCCACGGGCACATCCTCATCGATCAGCGTGCCTATGAGCGGTTTCCAGTCCACCTTGAGCAATCCGGATGAATCCTGGGAAAGAGGCAGATCGATGGCGCCGGCGTCACCCCCTGAGTCCCAGCTTTCCGCGGTATGTTCGAGATACATCCCTGCCTGACCCTCGTAACTCGCATGCTCGATTAGCCCAAGCAAGCTTGCCGCACCGTCGAAAATCCGCCCTACTGCGGTCGTGACCGGAGAATTCAATTTTTTTTTCCATGCTTTTTTTAGCAGCGCAACACTAGGTTCTGCGCTCGCAGGGTCCGCGCCGATTTCCCAGCAAAGCCCGGCGGCGGAACGCCAGGGCTCCCGTCCGGCCCGCTCACCTCCCGGCAGACGGAATGGGCGCATGCAAGCAACGCGCCGCCACCGCCCAGGACCCCCGAGCAATGCCTCACCGCCCCACAACGTATTGTCTTCCCCCAGACCAACGCCATCCCACGTGAATGTCAACCAGGTCAGGTCTTGCGGATGTTCGATCGCCAGTGCGGATGCATGGGCGTGATGGTGCCAGACGCGTATGAGCGGCAAGCTCTGCCGGGCCGCCCAGCGGCTGCTTGCATAGCCCGTGTGGGCATCGCAAACGACAGCCTGAGGCGAAACCCCGTACAATCGCTGAAAATCAGAAATAACCTGTTCGAATACCGCTACGCTTCGGGGAGCATTAAGGTCGGCGATATGGGGAGAAAGAACAGCTCGTCCGCTCCATCCCAATGCGATGGCGTTTTTCATATGCCCACCCACAGCCAACAACGGCCGCTCAAACAGGCCCGGCAAATCAAATTCAACCGGGGCCATGCCCCGCCCCGCGCGAATCAGGCGAGCCTTTCCTGCAATGACACGAGTTACTGTATCATCCGCGGGACGCGCAATCGGGCGATTATGATGGAGAAAAACCGTGGTTACTCCCCCTAAACGCGCTTCCACCTCTGCATTATCCGTTAACACGGGTTCGCCGCTTATGTTTCCGGAGGTCGCCACCACCGCTTTACCCAATTCATCCAGCAACAAATGGTGCAAAGGGCTGTAGGGCATCATCGCACCAATTTCGCCGATCCCTGGCGCGATTGATTCGGGTAGCGTGGAGTCCCTGCGCTTGCGCAAAAGAACAATGGACCGCGCAGGCGCGCGTACCAATACTTGTTCCTCATTGTCAATCTCCAATTCCTGCTGTACAACCGCCAGCCCATCGTCCCCACGCCATGGGAACATCAGCGCAAGGGGTTTATGCGGCCGGCATTTATTGGCGCGCAGCCGCGCGATCGCGGCATCGTTGTATGCGTCACACATCAAGTGATAGCCGCCGATCCCTTTCACCGCCACAATCTCGCCCTGCTGCAAGGCGGTCACCGAAGCTGCGAGTGCAGCGGCGCCCTCAACTCTGCCATTAGGGGCAGACAGACTAAGTTGTGGACCGCAGGCAGGGCAGGCTACCGGCTCGGCGTGGAAGCGTCGATCGCAGGGATTCTCATATTCGGCCCGGCAGGCCGGGCACAATTCAAACCTCGCCATTGTGGTATTGGGACGGTCATAAGGCAGCCTCGTGATCAGCGTGTAGCGGGGACCGCATTGGGTGCAGTTAATAAAGGGGTAACGATAACGCCGATCACTGGGTGTGTGTATTTCGCGCTTGCAGTCATCGCACAGGAAATAATCAGGGGGGATGTGAATTCGTTCTTCTTCGACCGTTGAGCTCGGGACGATCTCGAAGCGATCCCGCTGCCGGCAGGAGATTTTTTCCGCGCAGACCATCTCCGGTTGTGCCAGTGGCGGGGCCTCAGCCAACAGGGCGGCTCCAAATGCGTCGAGCATGTTTTCTTCGCCTGTGGCCTCGATTAGGACCTGGCCAGAAGTATTCTGGACATACCCCGTCAGGCCGAATCGCTGCGCCAGACGAAAGACAAACGGACGGAAGCCCACGCCCTGCACACGTCCGGCCACAAGCCAGCGGCGGGCCTCGTGCTCGCCCGGTCGAGTGATTTGCTGGTGCTTCATGTTTATGCGGGGCAGCAAAGGGAAAGGGTTGAAACAACTACAATGCGGCGCTCTCGCCTCCTGGTTCAAATTTCTCGGTCGGCGCCGGACCGGGCGCGTCATCAGCGCGAACGTTCGCCGCTGTTGCCGCATTTGCTCTTACGCCGGCAGCCCACCATATGCGGCAGGCGCCCTCGTCCGATACCATGCAGGGACCCACTGGCGTTTTCGGGGTGCAGGCGCGACCATAAATCGTGCACTGGTTTGGATTTATCTTTCCCAGAACCACGCTCGCGCATTCGCAACCAGGCGGCATTTGACCGGCGCGCTTGCGTCCCTCAGTATCGAAAGCGGGAAATTGAATCCTCGCATCGTTTTTTGCAAAGCGCGGGTTGAGGGCAAAACCGGAAGCCGGGATAACACCAATACCACGCCAATTGGCATTCGTATCGTGAAGCGCTTCCGCAAGTTGCGCCTGCGCAGACTGATTTCCGCCGGGCCGAACCAGCTCGGGATAACAGTTATCCAGGAAGCGCTTGCCTTCGAGCAATTGGCGCAATACGGAATACATCGCCGCCAGCAGCGACACGGGCTGAAAACCGGCTACTGCGGTAGGAATGCCGTGCTTTTCAAAGACAAAATTCCATTCTTCCGGCCCCATAATCGTGGAGACATGGCCGGGGGCCACCAATCCATCGAAGCCGGGCGTATCAGAATCGAGCAGCATTGCTACCGCGGGCCACGTGCGCCGCGCTGACAGCAGGACCGATAAATTATCAGGCGCACGCTCCAGCAGCATCGCCGCCACCGGCGCGGTGGTAGTTTCAAAACCGGCCGCGAAAAAAACGACCTGCCGCTCGGGATTTTGCAACGCTATCCTGACTGCCTCGCGCGGACTAGCGATGGGCCGTATATCGGCGCCTGCCGCCTTGGCCTGCTCTAATGAGCGTGTCTCCCTTTTCGGTACATTTACAGGTACACGCAACATGTCCCCAAAGGCAACCAGAATTACATCTGCACGCAGCGCGAGTTGAATCGCCTGGTACACATCTTCTTCCGGACAAACACATACCGGACAGCCGGGCCCGGCGATGAGTTCGACTGATTTTGGTAGCGCACTCCGAATGCCTGCCATCGTAATCGCGCGCTCATGCCCGCCGCACACGTTCATGATGCGCACACGCCGCTTGAGTGGCAGCGCGCGGATTTTTTTAAGCCACTCCTTTGCGGTTATGGTCATCCGGTCCTCCCCGTATCGAGTGGTATTCTGCGCGGTTCCGCCATGTATTGTGCCGGGACGACGCCCGAATCCAATCTCCTGCGTTTCTGGACCAGTTCGCTGATCAGCCAATCAAGCCAGGCCTCGAGGTTCAGATTCTTCCGTGCGGAAAGCTTGATGACGGGTGCCCCGCTGGCAAGGCTGCGAAGGTGGAATTCTGCTCGTGCGGGATCGAAATCATCCAGTACCGGTAACAGATCGCTTTTGGTGAGAATCACCACATCCGCAGCACGGAACATCACCGGGTATTTTGCGGGCTTGTCGTCGCCCTCGGTAACCGACAGCAGAGTGACATTCCTATGCTGTCCCAGATCAAAGCTCGCCGGGCACACGAGGTTACCGACGTTCTCGATAAACAGGATGTCCAGTTCTTCCAGCGGGAATGCGTGCAAGGCATCGTGCACCATGTGGGCATCCAGGTGACATGCCGACCCTGTCGTGATCTGGTGCGCGGGCGCGCCCTTGGCGCGGATTCGGACGGCATCGTATTCGGTTTCGAGATCGCCCTCGATCACGCCAATACGATACTGATCGCCCAACGCGTCGATTGTTGCTTCGAGCAGCGCAGTCTTGCCCGCGCCGGGGGATGACGTCAGGTTAATTGCAAGCAACTTGTGCCTATCGAAATGCTGCCGGTTGTGTTCGGCCTGATCATCGTTCCTAGCCAACAGGTTCTTCAGAACCGAAACCGCGGTCTTGCCGTATATCGGCTTGTAGGCGAATTCGCGATTACCCGGCGTGATATTGCAGCCACACGTGTCGCACATCATGAGGCCCTCAAGTGGTGATCAATTCAACGCTCATGAGCATCAGTTCCGCCCCGCTCACAACTCTGGTCAGACAGCTTCCGCAGGCGCTGCATGTCAGCAAGTTCGGTTCGGCTTCTGTCTTGCAACCACATGCTTGGCACTGTACGGTGAGTACAGCGGGCTCTATCTTAAGCGTGGAACCTTCGGCAAGCGTACCGGCGCTGGCAAAGGGATACGCGTGCTCTAGCAATTGTGTTTCCACGCCTGATAAAGGCCCAATCCGGAGTTTCACACATTGCACCTTCAGCGCCCTGTGGTTGATCGCGATTTGCTCGACCTCCGCGATCAAGGACTGACAGACCGAGAATTCATGCACTGCCTGCCCCGGATGCGAGCAGCTCGTCATGAATCTCCCAAGCTGAACGCGCGTCGCTTTCGCTCATTTTCTGAATCGCGTACCCCACATGCACCATGACGAAATCGCCAATCGCAACCTGCTCTCCCTGCACGAGATACAAGCTTACCTCGCGCCGTACGCCTTTTGCCTCGCAAAAAGCGTTAAAGCCGTCAATATCGATTATTTGCATTGGAACGCCAAGGCACATAAATTTTATTGTGGACCTGATTTCGGGACAATTCAACCACGGCCTGTGGTATTTGCTTCGATATTTGCAAACAAGGGGGGCGTGCGGCTTGCCTTTACGGGAACAAACAAGGAGGCCGCTATCGAGACAGCGCGACGGCGCAGCAAGCGATGCCAATGGAAATATTTGCTGTTATAAATAGAGTAAATGGTATTTACTTCCACTACTGTTATGGAGGATTTTTTTGCAACCGGCACACTTGCTGGCGTCTGTCAGCGGGATGATGCGGGATTGATGGTGCTTTTACCTCAATTCCTTTGCCAGATGAGTTATTCTGAACGTTCGTCTCAGGCGGGGTCAGGTACCATAAAGGGTGATCATGCAACCTATTGTTTTATTTTTTATGTTCTCAATTTTCAGTGGCAGCGCGCTAGCTGCTGACTGGAAGTTGATTGGTGATGATATCGAGCAAGGTGTAAAAACTTCTATCGATAAAAACACTATCAGCAAGAAAGGAACCATGGCACAGATGTGGTCTGTGGTCGACTATGAGAGTCCCAGATCTGCTGATGGCAAGGTTCACTTATCAACAAAATCACTGGATGAATATGACTGCAAAAATGAGCAATATCGGACGCTTGCTTTCTATTGGTATCCACGCCACAAGGGAGATGGGGAGTTAGTTTATTCGGAAACCAATCCAGGCACGGTGCAGCCGATTATTCCAGGCTCCGTTGGTGAAATAGCATGGAAAATCGCCTGTGGGAAAAGAGTGAATTGAACGTAATGAGGAATTTTGCCCAGTTAGCAAGGGGACATATTGCAATATTGGCGTGCATAGCAAGCCAATTCAGTTTGAATCTGGACAACTGTTAGTCTCAAATATTACGCTCACAACTATAGGACTTGCTCACCTTCATAACAACGACAATGATTTTGTCTCCCTTGCGGGGGGACAGCAAAGATATTTTTGACTAAAACCGCGAAAAGTCAATTAGCGGCTTTCTCGCCGTCCTTCAACGCCTCCAGCCTGTCCACGATCTCCGAGAAATGGATATTGAGGTTTGGGGAGCATTGGAGCGGGAACCGCACTTAAGGCCCAAGCTCCATTGAGTCACTTGTTGCGCGCAAGTGAGCGCGACACCGCAGCCGGATGCACATTGAACAACCGGGCAGCACCGGCACCGGCCTTTTGGCCAAACTCACCAAGCGCATGATTTCATGTTCCCTGGTGCGCTTTAAATTTAGAGCGGCGATCCCCCGCCGCGTCCTTCCTTGCACGCAGCCATCATGACTCGGAGTAGCCGGGTAACTAAATTACTTGTAATAGGGTCTAAGTCAATAGGTTGAAAAACTCCCATGGCTATTCCTTTTATTCGATTAGTGTGAGTATCTTGCAATTGTAAATATTCTGACCTATAAAAAGTTTCTAGATCTCATCAACTAGTTTCGCTGTCCGAGCACAATCGAGAGTATCCTGGCTTTAGGGCAACCCTTCTGCCCGGCGAAAGTCAGAAAATTTGATGGCCACCTCGAACCCCATTCAGTTAGAGCCCGAGCATCTTTACGTCGTTGAGGGGCTCGCTAAAGAAACAAGCCGCCCCGTGGAAGAAGTGAAAAATATCTACGCTGACGTGCTTGGACGCCTCCGTTCGGGCGCTCGAATCCAAGACTACCTGATCGTGCTGACCAGCAAGAAGGTGCGTGATGTGCTGCGCCAAAAAAGGCGTGCTGCTTGAGAACCCTGTCGACGCAGCCAAATACTCTGGCTATCTGAACAACCAACCGAACCTGCTGCTTTCGCTGGGCAGCAACGTCGAAGCGACAAGACCGATCTGGACAAGAATACCTATCTCGTCCTGCACGGCTTATAAGCATAGCAATGCTGCAAATTGGAAAGTAGCTAGCCGCTAAAGCGCCCCAGCGTTAGTATCAAAATTTATAATCGCCACCCGTTGGTTTTCGCTGAACAGGAATCCACAGGATTCTTGTAAAACCTTGTGGATAAAGTGGATAAGCTACGGACGCGTTGTACATTCTTTACCTGATTACTATTGAGGCTCGAAAATATGCCGCAACAGGTGACGCTGGAACGGGTTAATGTTCTGTCTCTCCTGATCCGCTAATAACATGAGGTGTTTTTGACTAAAACCGCGAAAAGTCGCCAAGGTGCTTAAAAATTGTGCATTGGCGTCTTTCTGTGGTGGTGTCCTGTTTTCAGTGATACTGGTCACAGCTGGCAGGCAGCTACCAATGAAGGTATGACATGTCTTTACGGATTATGAATAATCGATACCAATATTCGATGTTTCCGCTTTGATTTGAAATCCGCGGTAGTGTCAGAAATTCTGTGTGTGGAAGATCGGGTTAAACATCAAAGAAATCAATTCAAGGCATTGGTGAAACGCTCGCCGAACAGGATGGCGAACTGGTTGGCGGCCTGTTTCCAGGTCACAGACGGCATCTTCCAATCTTTCTCGATATTGCGCAAGGCGAGAAACAACAGCTTGCTGGCTGCATCATCGCTGGGGAAGTGACCACGATTCTTGACGATCTTGCGCAGTTGCATGTGCAGGCTTTCGATGGCATTGGTGGTGTAAACAATTTTGCTTCCTGATCGCAACGCGTCAGAACAGCATACCATCGTCACGCAACCTATCAAGTACCAATAATAGCGGCATCGATCGCACTCTTAAGAGCGTTTCATGGTCAAAAGATCTTCGAACCATCGCACCGCTTATGAAGGCACGGCCTCCACGGTAACAATTGGTCAAACCCTGCCTGGGTGGAAAAACCATCGCAGATGGTCGTGACCTTGTCCGGATCAGTGGAGAAATAGATGTCGAGCTCATGACAGCGTAACGATATGTACCAGCACAGTAACGAACAGATGTAATAATTATGAGGGATCATGACATCAACCCTATGGCCACCCTCTTATTCATGTGAAGGAATTACCATGGACAACATCATCTATTGGAGCACCTTTATTCTTATCCTGCTGGCTGGTTTGGGCGTTTTTGGCGCGCACTAAACGCACCTGTTGGCGCCGGTTGAAGATTAATAAAATTTGAGTTCCTTGCCAATCAGCGTCTGACCACGACAACCGGGAGAAAAATAAATAGAAGGCAAACTGTTAAAACGTTTCATCCGGCCATTCTTTGCGCTAGTATGGACGGTCAATTCTCAACCGGCACTAACTCTGCCGTTAACCTCGTTTGGAAGCCATGCCTATGCCGACGCACAGCCACTGTGTGACGCTACACGCGGCGAGTTGTTGTATTCAACGCTTTGCATTGCCTGCCACAGCGCACAGGTTCATTGACGGAACAGGAAATCCGTCACCGATCAGGCTAGTCTTCCGGGGCCGCACGTCGGTCGCTGGCTTGGAATTCCACGGCTTGGGTGAGGTGGCGATGATATTGCGGAGGTTGCTCGATACCTGAATGCCCTCTACTACCACTACCCCATACCGGACTGACCAAGGCTAGTGAAATGCCGATAGATTCCGAATCTCCGGCCGTGGTGGCTTGAACCGTGGCCGGAAGAGGAAGCCAAGCGTGCTGCCGAGGGACTGGGCTTATCGGACGCCGAAGCCAAAGCCCGGCTTGCCCGGTTCGGGCCCAATCTGTTCCGCGAGCGGCACGAAAAATCGTTGCTGCTACAGTATCTCACCCGCTTCAGGAATCCTCTGGTCATCATCCTGCTCATGGCCAGTGCGGTTTCGGCGTTTAGCGGCGAGATCACCAACTTCTTCATTATCACGTTCATCGTTCTGCTCAGCGTTACGCTGGATTTTGTCCAGGAGTACCGCGCCAACGAAGCAGCGAAGAAATTGCGTCAATCGGTTTCCGTGCGTGCCCTCGTACTGCGTGATGGCAAGCCGCTGGAGGGCTCGGTCACGGAGGTTGTGCCCGGAGATGTGGTGCTGCTTTCGGCCGGCGATCTGATTCCGGCGGACGGAAGGGTGCTTGAATCGCGCGACTTCTTCGTCAAGCAGGCATTGCTGACAGGTGAATCCTATCCGGTGGAAAAGCGGCCGGGCGTACTACCGGATACTGCCACTGATCTTCAGGAGGCAACTAACGCGGTGTTCATGGGTACGTCCGTCATCAGCGGCAATGCCCGAATCCTGGTGGTTAAGACGGGTGCGGGTACTGCGATTGGCGAAATTGCCGACAGCGTTTCCCGGCCATCGGAGCCGACTTCATTCGAGGTCGGTACCCGCGCTTCGGCATGCTGATCATGCGACTGACCGTGCTCATGGTAATGTTCGTGCTGCTCGCGAATGCGTTTTTCCACAAGCCCTGGCTGGAATCCTTCCTCTTCGCGG
>CAVUXR010000044.1:0-11040 GCA_963745455.1 uncultured beta proteobacterium | reverse complement strand
GAGTTACAAATCCGCCTGGTTGTGCTGATTCACTTGTTCAGCTATATACTTGTGATAAGCGCGAAATATACCTAATATGTGGCCTTTGCCGAAAGACTAAGCCCCGCCTTTGCCTTATTTTCAAACCTTTCCTGGGTTTCCTTTTCACATGAGCCTAAAAATTCCTGGCGCATTGTTGCTGCTCACCTTTTTCGCTGCCTGCGCGCAGATTCCGGCCAAGACCGATATGAAGGCCAGCGCTGGCAAGCCGCCGGAGAAGAGTCAGGCTGGGCAGTCAAAATTACCCAACCAGGATTTGACTTCGCCCATGCTGTTCGATTTTCTGCTGGCGGAAACGGCTTTGCAGCGCGGCGACCAGGATCTTGCCATCCGTACCTATCTCAAACTCGCGAGGACCACGCGTGATCCGCGTGTCGCCCAGCGCGCCACCGAAATTGCCCTTCATTCGCGTCAACCTCTGCCAGCGCTCGAAGCGGCAAAGATATGGGTTGAGCTTGAGCCCGACTCGGTGAGCGCGCGCCAGACCGTCGCGGCGCTGCTGGTCAATATCGACCGGCTGGACGAAGCCCGGCCCCATCTGGAGAAATTGCTGGCCTCGGAAGGAGGAAATGTCGGGGAAGCCTTCATGCAATTGAATAGCCTGCTGATGCGCAACTCCAATAAGAACGCCACATTCGAATTGGTGAAGCAACTTGCTGAACCCTATCCTAAACTGCCTGAAGCTCACTTTGCGGTATCCCAGGCGGCATGGTTCGCCAATCAATTCGACGTTGCACTGGCAGAGATGAAGCAGGCGCTTGCGCTTCGGCCGGAATGGGAAATCGCGGCAATATACCAGGGGCGAATACTGGCGCGCACTTCCAATGCCAGCGCTATCGAATTTTTCGAAAATTATCTAAAGAGTTATCCCAAGGCCAACGATACACGCATCACGTACGGGCGGCTATTGCTGGCGGAAAAAAATTACACCAGGGCACGTGAACAGTTCCAGCAATTGCTGGCCGAAAACCCAGGCAACGCGGATGTCGCCGTAGCGGTGGCTCTGCTGTCTCTGGAACTGCGCGATTATGACGTGGCCGAGGCCAATTTCAAGAAGGCGCTCGATCTGGATTACAGGGATCCCGGCATGGTGCGCTTTTATCTCGGGGGTATTTACGAAAAAACCGAACATCCTGATAAGGCGATGGAATTCTACCGCTCCGTGACGAGCGGCAATCAATATATACCCGCACAGGTTCGGTATGCGCTAATGTTGAGCCGGAAGGGAAAAATGACCGAGGCTCTTCAATATTTGCAGAGCTTGCCGGCAACGAATGATCAGCAGCGTACCCAGTTGATCGTCGCCGAGGCCCAGTTATTGAGGGAGACGGGCGCTTACCAGAAAGCGTTTCGCCTACTCAGCAGTGGCCTCGACAAATTTCACGATTCTCCGGAATTACTCTACGACCGCGCGCTGGCGGCCGAAAAAATCGGTAAGACGGAAGTCATGGAAAAGGATTTACGCAAGCTGATCCAATTGAAACCCGATCATGCCCATGCTTATAACGCTCTTGGCTACGGGCTTGCTGAACATAGCAATCGCCTTCCGGAGGCGCTGGAACTCATCGAGAAGGCGATTCAACTTTCCCCTAACGATCCCTACATCATGGATAGCCTGGGCTGGGTGCATTACCGCATGGGTAACCTCAATCAGGGGCTCAGCTTTTTGCGACAGGCATTCGGAATGAACCAGGATCCGGAAATAGCAGCCCATCTGGGCGAAGTTCTCTGGGTACAGGGGACAAAGGAAGAGGCAAAAGAGATCTGGCAAGCAGCGCTCAAGGAGCATCCCGGCAACGAAGCCTTGCTCAGCACCATGAAAAAATTCATGAAATAGTCATGAAACAGGATGGCGGGCCGTAAAGCTGTAAAGATGCAAAATGCGAGATCACGCCGGATTTCAGGTTTAAGCCATCCGGATTTAGGTTTAATCCATGCGCTTTGTTTTTCCAGTGGTGGGGCCTGTTTTTATGCGCGCCGCTTTTTCTTGCCGGTTGCGCCCTGGCGCCACCCGCCCAAAAAAATAACGTCGTCAGCACTGTCTTCGCCGAGCCGGTGGCCGGTAGCGGGGACGCGAGATCCGCATATTTCCTGCTGACGGGCAGGGCAGCGGTAAAGGGCGGTAAGGAGAGTTTTTCCGGCGGAGTGCAGTGGCGCCATGCCGAAAGAGGCGACGAAATTCTTCTGCTTTCCCCGTTGGGACAGACCCTGGCGCAGATTGAGCTCAACCCGGCCGGCGCATCCCTGACGACGTCCGAGCATCAAAGCTATTATGCCGCCGACGTCGAAAGCCTGACTGAGCAGGTGCTGGGGTGGCACTTGCCGCTCGTGGGCCTGCAATACTGGGTTCAAGGCATGAATTCGCCCAGCACCGCAGCCGAGATGGACCTGGATAGTGATGGCCGGGTAGTCGCTATCCGGCAGGATGGATGGAACATCGATTATGCGACTTATTTTCCGGCGTCAGCGATGCAAGTTGCACAGATTCACGCCGCGCGGCCGCGATTACTGCTGCTCAAACGCGGCGATCTTCAAATAAAACTCGTGATAGATACCTGGAGTTCCGTTGGCAACTGAGCGTGCAACACGTACGGGACTGCTTTTTAAGGATGAATAAGCTCGTTTGCCCCGCTCCCGCTAAACTAAACCTGTTCCTGCATGTGGTCGGGCGCCGGGAAGACGGCTATCACCTCTTGCAAACGGTTTTTCGCTTGCTGGATTTTTCGGATCGATTGCAATTCGCTTTGCGGGACGATGGCGCGATCAAATTACATACGCCCATCCCCGGCGTGCCGGAAGAAAAGGATTTATGCGTACGCGCTGCAAAGCTGCTGCAACAGGAAAGCGGTGTCTCGCTGGGCGCGGATATTTTCCTGGAGAAGCATATTCCGATGGGCGGCGGGTTGGGGGGCGGCAGTTCCGATGCGGCCACGACACTGCTTGCACTTAACCGATTATGGAAGCTAGGCTGGAAAAGAGAGCGGTTATTGAAGCTGGGGCTGAGATTGGGGGCGGATGTGCCAGTGTTCATTTTCGGTGAAAGCGCGTTTGCGGAAGGTGTGGGCGAAAAACTCTCCGCTATTACATTGCCGCCCGCCTGGTATCTCGTGCTGACGCCGCCCGTCCACGTCTCGACTGCGCATATTTTTGGCAGTAAGGAATTGACACGAAACACGATTCCCATCAAAATACCGCCCTTTTCCGTAGAGCTGGGGCATAATGACCTTGAGCCCGTGGTATCCCGCACATACCCGCGAGGTGGCACGCCATCTGGAATGGCTCAAGCAGCTCGACAATACCAGGATGACGGCAATGACCGGCTCCGGCGCATGTGTGTTTGCCGAATTCCCCACCGAGAGGGCAGCGAAAACGGCATTGGAGAGTATTCCGGCCGGTATGAAAGGTTTTATGGCACAGGGGCTGGATCGCCATCCTATGCATGATTTTGTGGAACAGTAATTTTGGGGAGTCGCCAAGTGGTAAGGCACCGGATTTTGATTCCGGCATTCGTAGGTTCGATCCCTACCTCCCCAGCCAGTTTTCAACCTATATCCGCGTCGAGGCATCCCCTCCGCTGCCGGTCCGCTTGCGGGGCCCTCGTGCAACGCTTTGGGACGCCACTCCCGTTTAGAATTTTCAACCGATAACTTCCGTTCATGGCCTACGACAGCTTGATGGTTTTCACCGGCAACGCCAATCCCAAGCTGGCGCAGGACGTGGTGCGCCACCTCAATATTCGCGTGGGACGCGCAACCGTGGGCCGGTTCAGCGATGGCGAAGTGATGGTGGAAATACTGGAGAATGTTCGCGGCAAGGACGTCTTCGTGCTGCAATCCACCTGCATGCCGACCAACGACACCCTGGTGGAATTGCTCGTGCTCGTGGATGCGTTGAAGCGGGCTTCCGCCGGGCGGATTACCGCGGCAATGCCATATTTCGGTTATGCCCGCCAGGATAGAAGGCCGCGCTCGGTACGGGTGCCCATCACTGCCAAGGTCGTTGCAAACATGCTGACCACGGTAGGGATAGACCGGCTGTTGACCATGGATTTGCATTCGGACCAGATCCAGGGGTTTTTCGATATCCCCGTGGATAACATCTATAGCATGCCCATCCTCCTGGGCGATTTATGGAAGAACAATCATCAGAACCTGGTAGTGGTTTCGCCGGATGTGGGGGGGTGGTGCGGGCCAGGCAGATGGCGAAGCGCCTGGAATGCGACCTTGCGATCATCGACAAACGGCGCCCTAAGGCAAATGTCGCCAAGGTCATGAATATTATCGGCGAAGTGGACGGGCGTACTTGTGTCATCATGGATGACATGGTGGATACCGCAAATACGCTGTGCGAAGCGGCCCGTGCCCTGAAAGAGCATGGCGCGGAGCACGTCATGGCTTATTGCACCCACCCGGTATTATCCGGCAACGCTGTGGAGCGCATCCAGAATTCCGCGCTGGACAAGCTGGTGGTTACCGACACCATCCCCCTGCGTGAAGATGCCAAAGCCTGTGCTCGTATTCATCAGTTGAGCGTGGCAAGTTTGCTGGCGGAAACAGTGCTGCGGATCAGCAACGAAGATTCAGTGAGTTCCTTGTTCATGGAATAGCACGCGCTCCCCCCGGAGCAACGCATGTATCAGTATTTTGTAACGGTAACAAACAGGGCAGTACAAAAGTTTATTAATCGGATCATCTGGTCGCGGATGATCCCTATTTTTGGAGAAAATGATGCAAATTGAAATCAGCGTGCAAAAGCGCACATTGCAGGGCAAAGGTGCGAGCCGCCGCCTGCGTGGTTCCGGGAAGGTGCCGGGAGTCGTTTACGGCGGAGAGAATCCGGCACAGGCCATCGAGCTGGACCATAACAATCTTTACCACCAGCTCAAGCTGGAAGCCTTCCATGCGTCCATCCTGACCATGGACGTGGAAGGTCAGAAAGAACCGGTACTGTTGCGCGACATACAAATGCATCCGTTCAAGCTACAGGTGCTGCATATCGATTTTCAGCGGGTCGATCCCAAGAAAAAGATACACATGAAAGTACCCCTGCACTTCATCAATGCGGATACCGCACCCGGCGTAAAACTTTCAGCGGGTCTCGTCAGCCATGTGCTTACCGAGCTGGATGTTTCCTGTCTGCCCCGAGACCTGCCCGAATTCATTACGGTGGATCTGGCCGATCTGGCTGCCGGAAATACCGTGCACTTGAGCGACCTCAAGATGCCGGAAGGGGTGGAAATCCCCGCTCTTCTGAAAGGCGAGAATCTACCGGTGGCGACGATCGTCATTCCGCGCGCCGTAGCCGCCGAGGAAGCGGCCGCCGCCGTGGCCGCCGCGGAGATCCCGACAACGGTACAGAAGAAAGAAGGTGTTGCCAAAGAAGGTGAAAAGAGGGACGCCGGAAAAAAAGAAGCCGGGAAGAAAAAATAATCCGGAGGTTTTCGGTTCCTGTGCCCGCTGGAGTCATATCGGTTCCGGCGGGCTTTTCGTTTTGTAAGCGCGAATCCAGATGAATCCCGGATACGGATCGATTTCCCTTCCTGATATTTAATCCTAACTCTGGATTTAGGTTAATGAAACTTGTCGTCGGTCTTGGCAATCCGGGTAAGCAGTATGCGGCTACGCGCCACAACGCTGGCACATGGTGGATATCGCGGCTGGCCGATGCCTTGCATATCACATTAAAGGCGGAGCCGAGGTTTCACGGATTTTGCGCGCGACTAGGTCAAGGCGATTCGGAGCTGTGGTTGCTCAATCCCCAGACTTTTATGAATGCCAGCGGCAAGGCTGTTGGTGCCTTGTGCCACTACTATAAAATCCAGCCCGAACATATTCTTGTGGTTCATGACGAGCTGGATTTGCCGCCGGGAACCTCCAGGCTGAAGCTGGACGGCGGTCTGGGCGGACACAACGGTTTGAAGGATATCGCTGCGCATCTCTCCACCAAAAATTTCTGGCGTCTGCGCATTGGCATCGGTCATCCCGGCGATAAAAATGCCGTGGTAAATTATGTATTGCAGCCTCCGCGAAAGGAGGAAGCGGCGCTTATAGACGAGTCAATCGAGCGCAGCCTCGAGGTCTGGCCGCTTATCGCAGAAGGCCATTATCAGGCAGCCATGATGAAGCTGCATACCAATGCCTGAGCATGACCTGGATGGCCTATGCCTATTTATCCGTTTATCCGGTGAGTGAGGAATACTGTGAATTTCGCCATTCCGGGCTTGACCCGGAATCCAGCCCAACCAAATGACCGGCGTACCTCGTCCCGCCAGGATACCGCCTGCCGCGGTATGACGTTCGTACTGTTTCGTTCGTACTGTTTGCGTGCCTGCCAATTTACCATTTAGAGTTGAATAAGCCATGAGCCTGAAATGCGGTATCGTCGGTCTGCCCAATGTGGGCAAATCCACCCTGTTCAACGCCCTGACAAAGGCGGGCATCGCGGCGGAGAACTACCCCTTCTGCACTATCGAGCCCAATATCGGTATTGTCGAGGTCCCGGATAAGCGGCTGGCCGCACTCGCCGCCATCGTCAAGCCACAAAAGGTACAGCCAGCCATCGTCGAATTCGTGGATATTGCCGGCCTCGTTGCCGGCGCATCCAAAGGCGAGGGACTGGGCAACAAGTTTCTCGCCACCATTCGCGAAACCGATGGCATCATCAACATGGTGCGCTGCTTCGTCAATGAAAACGTCGTGCACGTGGCCGGCAACGTGGATCCCGTTTCCGATATCGAAACCATACAGACCGAACTGGCGCTGGCTGATCTGGCAACGGTGGAGAAAGCGCTGCAACGCGAAACCAAGCTCGCCAAATCGGGCAACAAGGATGCGATCAAGTTGGTGGCATTGCTCGAGGCGGTACACGCTCACCTCGACCAGGGCAAGCCAGCCAGAAGTCTGGGGCTGGACAAGGAACAGCAGCAACTATTAAAGCCGCTCTGCCTGCTGACCGCCAAACCGGCGATCTATGTTGCCAACATTGATGAAATAGGGTTTAAGGATAATCCGCTGCTTGCGCGAGTGGAGGAATATGCCGCCCGTGAGGGCGCGCCGGTGGTGCCGATCTGCGCGGCCCTCGAATCCGAAATTGCCGAGTTGCCGGATGAGGACAAGGAGGTTTTTCTCGCCGACCTGAACCTCGAAGAACCGGGGCTGAACCGGCTGATCCGCGCCGCCTACCAACTGCTCGGACTGCAAACCTACTTCACAGCGGGCGTGAAAGAAGTGCGCGCCTGGACCATCTCAAAAGGCGACACCGCCCCTCAGGCGGCCGCGGTGATCCATACCGATTTCGAGAAAGGCTTCATCCGCGCCGAGGTCATCAGCTACGACGACTTCATTGCCTGCAAAGGCGAACAGGGCGCGAAGGAGGCGGGGAAGATGCGGCTGGAAGGTAAGGAATATGTGGTCAAGGACGGCGATGTGATGCATTTCAGGTTTAATGTTTAACGGTGGATAACATAGATGACAGCACTTTCAGCCGACCGCCCGGGTATCGATCCCAAAGACGACTTGTTCGGACATGCGCCTTTTGCGAAGGGGCTGGCGGGCAGCATATGTCGTTACTCAAGTAGTGACGGCTTAGTGCTCGCGCTCTATGGTCCATGGGGCTCTGGGAAATCCACGGTTTTGAGCTATGTGCGGCACTACTTGGAGCAGCAGGCCGAGTGCGAGCAGCCAGTCGTCGTGACATTCAATCCTTGGTGGTTCTCGGGGCAGGAGAATCTGGCACGAGCATTTTTTGGGCCAACTTCAAGCTGTGCTGCCGGCAAAGAGTGAGAAGTTCAAGCAACTGGGTGATCTGCTTGCCGACTTCGCCGAGGGGGTCGGCGGCTTTTGGTCGACATGACCGGTGCCTCTAGCGGCGCAGGTGTTTTGATCGGTAAACTGCTCGGCAAAGCCAAACGAAAGCCGAAGGATGTTCCGGCTCTAAAGGATTCGATTACGGCCATTCTCCGAAAAGCAGGTAAGCGCATCCTACGTCATCATCGACGATATCGACCGACTTACACCGGAAGAAACACGTCAACTGTTTACGGTCATCAAGGCGCTGGCAGATTTTCCGAACGTCCTCTACTTTTTGGCTTTCGATCGAGATGTCGCAGCGCAAGCCATTAAGCAGCAAGTGGCCTTCCCGGAGAGCGGTATCTCGAGAAGATCATTCAGGTTCCATTCGAATTACCACCTATCGACCGAGTTGCACTGCGTGCAGCGTTATTCAAGCGTCTCGATGAGATCCTGGGTGACGTATCTGATGAACTGTTCGATCCGTCGTACTGGACGAATGTCTACCACGACGGTATCGATGCGTTGATCCAGGTACCCCGTGATGTGGTGCGGTTCACGAATACGCTGGCAGTCACCTATCCGTCTGTGCGAGGTGAAGTGAATCCTGTCGATTTCATTGCGCTGGAAGCATTGCGCGTTTTCCTGCCCGAGCTCTACGACGTCATCCGTACTAATCAAGATAGGTTTTTAAGCCATAGTCCGGATGAGCGGTATGAAGGTGACAAAACTGCCGGAGAAATATTCGAGGACCGATGGGGTCAGGAACTGCCGGAGGAACAACGAACCGCCGTGAAGGCGTTACTCTACCGCATCTTTCCGAAGATGGGTCATATTGGATACGGCGCTGATTGGCTAGCGCAATGGCGAAGGAATCTGCGTGCTTGTCATCCAGATGTGTTTCCGGTTTATTTTCGCCTGACCGTTCCTCCTGGCGCGGTCCGCCGTAGTGAAAATGATGGCGCTACTGGGTTTGGCCGCAACTCCGGCTGCTCTAAGTGCGGCGCTTATCCAAGCCGCGCAGGAGAAACGTCCTGATGGGTTATCCAAAGCGCGAGCACTACTCGAACGGCTGATGGATCATGTGGAGACAGACATCTCCTCAGAGCACATTTCTGTATTCATCAATGTACTACTTGACATCGGAGATGGGCTGGTGCAGGTCACTCATGAGCGGGGTTCGTTCGATTTCAGCAACGAATTACGCGTAGCGCGTGTAATTTACCATCTCTAAGCGAGTCGGAAAGGCGCAAAGACTCCCTCTCCTTACGACCGCGATCTCACAGGGAAGCGGTATCGGCGTCCAGCGTTATCTGCTTGCAGCTGTGGCGGACGAAATCAGCAAGGAAGCCATGGGTGGTGCTGAAGCGATTCTGGATACGCCCGCATTTGACGAACTGAAAACTACTTGGCTCCTTCGTTTGCGGAACCATGCCAACACCGACCAATTGCTTATGCATGCCCAGTTATCTCGTCTACTTTTGTCATGGAGTAAGTGGGGTGATCCAGCTGATGTCCGCGAATGGTGCGAAGCAGCAACGACGTCTGATGAAGGATTGCTTGCATTCCTGCCCAAGTTCTGCTCCCATTCGAGGTCCCAGGTAATGGGAGAGTGGGCTGTAGTCCAGCCTCGCTTGAATCCTTTGTGGCTCGACAAATATGTTGATATTGCAACTTGTGCTTCGCGTCTGGCTACATTGCAGCAGGCTGGTCGTGTCCCGGATATAGCACAGGAAGCAGTTTCGCAGTTTGTGAAAGAGTTTGAGATGCTCAAGGCCGGCAAGATCCTGATGGGGTCGACGCTTTCGATGATTGATGGAAGTACGCATGGCTGATGGAGAGTTGCATGAATCGCGGCGCGATGATCCCGGACATTGCAAAGCCGCATCCCGAATTTATTGGGCATCTATGCCCTTGGCAGCCGCATTCAGTAGCCCGTAGGGCGGCAAAAAGCGCAGCGCATTGCGCCGTATGTTAATCTTCATATTCAAGCATTTTTCATAATTCTGCCAGCCCGCCATTCCCCCCCCCTCTTTTTTTTTTTTTTCATTGTCTGCTTATTGCAGGAGGTGGGGCTGATCGTCAACTAGCATGATGTGTAAAATATGTGCCGGGCCTAGAAACGAGAGCGGCGCTAAACGGATGAGGCGGGGGATCCAGACTGTGCAATGCGCTCCACTTATTACGTCCTATAGGGCGGGCGGGTTGCGAGAATTGTCACGCGGAAAGTGATAATTTTTGAATTTCGGCCACGCGACTTTTGAGGCGGCAACCGTCAAGCGCTGCTTGATAGTTGCCCATAAACCCTCTCGGAGTGGCGAGGGAGTGCTGCGATGAGCAAGAAAATAATCATCATCGCGGGGCCAAACGGGGCAGGGAAAACCACCTTTGCCCGTGCCTTTCTACCTGGAAGAGGCGCAATGCCCGCACTTTATCAACGCCGATCTGATCGCAGCCGGTTTGTCACCCTTCATTCCGGACGCGGCGGCGGTAAAGGCGGGTCGCTTGATGCTGCCGGAGATATCGACATGCGTGGCCGCAGGGCGAGAGTTTTGCGTTTGAAACAACGCTATCGGGAAGGGGATATCTGCGTCACATTCGCGAATGGCAACGAATGGGCTATCACGTCGTTTTATTTTTTCTTCGCCTGCCCGCCTCTGAAGTAGCAATTGCCAGAGTGGCTGAGCGTGTGCGGCAGGGCGGGCACAACATTCCTTAAGCGGTGATTCGGCGACGCTTTGTAGCTGGCAAGGTGAACTTCGACCGCTACTACCGGGCGGTAGTCGATGCCTGGGCGTTTACGACAACTCGGGTGACGAACCGGTATTGATTGAGTGGGGGGAGCGATGATGACCAAGCATGAACTTGGCAAGGCAAAGGATAAGGATCTCGTTACATCGGCGACGGCAATGAAGCGGGCGGCTACTATGGCCCGCAAGGCGGCGATGCAGACTGGTACCGCAATTGTAGTCATACGGAACGAGAAGATCGTCAGGCTGACGACGGATGATCTTCGCAAGAAGGGCGTCGTATGAGGAAACAAGGCCGCACGTACTGACCTATGCATAGCAGAAGGACAAGCATCCGATGAAGTCCTTCCACACGGATAATTGCTCGCTACCCGTATTGCCAGCCAGCAGAGGTACGGCGCAATGCATTTCGCTTATTGTACTCCTACACTTGAGTATGGCTATACGCATGAACCGCGACGCGA
>CAVUXR010000043.1:0-19824 GCA_963745455.1 uncultured beta proteobacterium | reverse complement strand
AGCCCGCTGGCGAAATTCGTCATATCGTTCCCGCGGCATGCGTTGGGCCAGATAGCGAGGCGCTACTTCTTCCACTGCGATGGGCTGGATACCCCAGACTCTGGCCAAATTGTTGGAGCCATCACAATCGCATGTATTGTCCACCTTCATCGAAAGATAATTGTCGCGTGTCATGAGCTTGCCTGGCAGGAATTCCAGCATCAGTGCCTGCAGATAGGAGAGCCCGCCGTTGAGGCCAATAATCGCCGGGTTGTGCCCGGAGATATGCGCCGCGTATTCAACCAACTGGCGCAGGCTGTAACACCTGGGGCCGCACAAACCATAGCTGTGGCCAATAGTATGGGGAGCGTCCAGGCTGCCGGCGAACGCTCGCACGACATCTTCGACAAATACCGGTTGAAATTTGGCATCAGGCGAACCCAGCGGTAATACCGGCAGGGCCCCCAGTCTGGCGAACAGGGTTAGCGACCTGTCTCCCGGTCCAAAAATAACGGATGGCCTGAAAACCGTTACGTTTAGTCCCGATGACATCACAATGTGCTCACCCTCTCCCTTGGTCCGCAAATAGGCGCTAGGCTGGCCAAGGCCGGCATTCAGCGCGCTCATATGCAACAGACGCGCTACGCCATTGCGTTGGCATGCGGCCACGATCTTGCGCGGCAATTCCACATGTGCGGAGTCAAAGTCGCCATCGATGATGCCAACCAGATTGATGACCACATCCATGCCCGACACAAGTCTGTCAAGCACCGCATCGTCATAGATATTTGCTTGCACGACATCCGCTGTCGGGAGAACGAGAAGCGCCTTAGCGCGCTCACGCTGTCGAGTGGGGATGCGCAGACTAATGTCTTGAGCCGTGAGGAAGTTTGCTAGATGCCCACCGACAAACCCGCTTCCGCCAAAAATGCACACATTCTCGATTTGCATGGCTCATTTTTCCTCTGCTGCGAGCCCGTCGTCACTCAATTTGGATGCTACGACGCCGAGCCTCTGCTTCAGGGTCGTAATTCGATGACCAAAGGTGCTGGCGTAATACATCGAATTGCTCAAGACTTTTTTTACATAATCCCTGGTTTCGCTGAAAGGAATGGTTTCCGCATAGATTGCGCCTTCCAGCGGTTTTTCGTCGCGCCATTGCCAAGCCCGGCTAGGGCCGGCGTTGTAAGCGGCGGAAGCCAGCAGCGGCTGATTATCGGATAACGTTAGAACGTGTTTGAGATAATAAGTCCCTAGCGTAAGATTGGTATTCACCTCGCCAAGCGTTTTGGGGGGTTTTCGCATCCCCAGCTTTTTGCCACCCATTTTGCCGTGCCCGGCATTAATTGCATCAATCCCATCGCGCCCGCGCTCGATTTTGCATCGCTCACAAAGCGGCTTTCCTGGCGGATGAGGCCGTATACCCATGCTTCATCGAGTTCCTGCTGTTTCAAGAGATCACGTAGCGCATCCCGATGGGGAGCGAGAAAACGCAAGCTGAAGTCATGATATTGCACAGTCTTGTCCGCGGTATGAATGGCACGGTCGTAAATCCCGTTGCGCAGCGCCACTTCAGCGGCTGCCAGCAACCGCTGGTCATTAAGGTTGCGTATTACCCAAGCCCATTCCCGTGTTGCCTCTGTGCGAAGATTCAGGCGGTACAAGACAAGCGCGCGCCGAATTCCCGGCAGACGTTCGATCGCGGCGATTTCCGCTGCCGTAGCCTTATGCGATTCGGATGGGGCGCCAATCGTCACACCCAGCTCCTCTTCCGCCAATTGGCCATAAAAATTATGCTCGCGCTCAACGGGGCAAGAAGCGCGTTGGCCTCTATTGGCTTGCCGCCCGCCCTCAGTGCGCGGGCTTTCCAATAGCGCCATACTCCGGCTTGCTGTTCCGGGCCGGACATCGCTTCAATAGTTTCCAGCACCAGCTCCCAGTCGCCTGCACGCAGCGCGGCGCGGGTTTTCCAGCCAAGCTGTGCGTCGGACAGGGAGCGGGTTGGCTGCTTGTGGCGGCTTCCATAAACCAGCCCAAAGCGCGGGGATTCAGTCTGCGCGCGGCCTGGTCCGCAAGCTGCACCATGAAATACGAATGCTCCGCTTCGTCAAACCGCTCGCGTATCCTCTGCCAATAGGCATAAGCCTGATCAGGGCCGCTGCGGGCCAATCTCAGCATTGCAAAAAGCGCTATTTCCCGGTCAGCGCGAGTCTGACTTCATTCCGATGCTTTTCCAGATACCGCAGAGGATTTCCGTAGCGGCGGTCAGCTTGCGTTCGTTGAGCGCCTGGCTTTCCGGCAAGTATTGATTAATGCGTTTTGCGGACGCCTATTTCCTGCTTCCAATGCCAGACGCAGCCGCGTCCAGATGTCTTCCACCGTTAGCACTTCAGCACTGACGAGCGCATCGAACACCGCCGTGCAGCTCTCCGGCAGGTCGCGCGCGCTAAACCATAACGGCCGCGCTTCGTTATGTGCGCTAAGGTCGCTTGCGGCCAACCGCTGTTCCAGCGAATAGCAAGTAAGTTCGGTATCCCGGTTAACCAAAGCCGGATATGCTTCGGCAAATAATTCCCATTGCTGGGTCTTTCCCAGTGTTTTCAGCCATTCCCCCTGCAGCCGGTCGGCTAGAGGCGTGTCCTGATAGCGGAACAGAAACTTTTTTACTGCGTCCGCGCTCGCGACGGTATTTTCGAGCTGTGGCCGCAGTTGATAGTAAGCAGCATAGGGTTCCAGCACATGTCCTTGCAGACGTTGAGCATACGACATCACCCGGGCAGAATCTCCCATCTGGAATGCCTGCCTCATGGCGATAAAATCATCCTCGGCGCTCGCCACCACAGCGCCGGCATATGTCGCGAAAAACAACGCCGCCAAAAATCTTTTCATAACCTGCTATACATTAAACATGGACTTTAAAAATTGGTCAGATTGACGTTTCCGCGCATCCTTCAATTAGAATCGCCAATAAAGAATAGCACATCATGCCGTACATCAGTCTAAACCCCACGACTAATAAAACGATCAAAACCTACACCAGCTGGGACAGCCATGATCTTGCCGCGGCTTTGGAGGAGGCTGACAATGCGCAACAAACCTGGAGAGCGAAAACGTTTGCCGAACGCGCGGAACGCATGCACCGCGCGGCCATGCTGTTGCATGAACGCGCCAATGAATATGCCAGCCTGATGGCTGCTGAGATGGGAAAGCCACTGCGCGAAGGGCGGGCCGAGGTGGAAAAATGCGCATTGGCTTGTGACTACTATGCGGTTCACGCCGAGCATTTTATGCAGACCGAGCTGATACAGACGGACGCCAGCAAGAGCTACGTCTGCTACGATCCGATTGGCATATTGCTTGGCATCATGCCATGGAATTTTCCTTTTTTTCAGGTAATCCGTTTTGCCGCACCTGCGCTGATGGCGGGAAACGGATGCGCGCTGAAGCATGCTTCCAACGTTCCTCAATGCGCGCTTGCGCTGGAGCAACTGTTTCGCGACGCGGAGTTTCCTCCACATCTGTTCACGACCCTCATGATCGAAGCGGCCGATGTGGCTGAGGCGATCGCCAGTCACTATGTCCGCGCGGTAACGCTTACCGGATCGGAAGCAGCCGGACGTGAAATCGCTTCCCATGCGGGACAGCATTTGAAGAAATGCGTACTCGAATTGGGCGGGTCGGATGCGTTCGTCATACTGGGGGATGCCGATCTGGAGCTCGCCGCCAGCTTCGCGGTGAGATCGAGGTTTCAAAACTGCGGACAGTCGTGCATCGCCGCTAAGCGTATTATTCCAGTGGCGGAAATAGCGGATGAATTTATATCCCTATTTACCAGGAAAGCGGCAGATTTGAAAATGGGAGATCCCAGGAGTGAAGCAACCCAGCTTGGTCCAATGGCCCGGCTGAATTTACGTGAAAATTTACATCAGCAAGTAACCGACTCGATTGCGCAAGGCGCCCAACCACTCATGGGGTGCGAACCGGGACCGGGACCGGGCGCATTTTATCCACCCTCGGTACTTGATCGAGTCACCGCGAAAACCCGGGCATATCATGAAGAACTGTTCGGGCCGGTAGCGGCCATCATACGTGCCGCAAACGAGGAAGAAGCCATCCATATTGCCAATGATACCCGCTTCGGCCTTGGCTCGAGCATCTGGACGCGGGATATCGTCAACGCAGAAAAGCTCGCACGGCAGATCCAGGCTGGTTGCTGCTTTATCAACGGTATGGTGAGGTCCGACCCCCGCCTGCCTTTCGGTGGCACCAAGGCGTCCGGTTTTGGAAGGGAATTGTCCTACCACGGCATTCGCGAATTCGTTAACATCAAGACCGTGTGGGTGCGGTAGCGCCCCGGAGCGTAGCCCGAGGGGCCCCGCGGAGCGGGGATCGGGCCGCGGAGGGGATGCTGCGACCGCATAAACTTGCTCCCGGTTCTCTCTGCGGGCCTTGCGGTAGCGCCCCGGAGCGTAGCGCGAGGGGCCCCGCGGAGCGGGGATCGGGCCGCGGAGGGGATGCTGCGACCGCGCTTGTGCATTGGGGCGCTCGCATCCCGCTACAGGGTCGCATCTTCCTCGGAAGACACTCCTCCCTGCGCGGCCGCGCCCAAGCGAGTGGCTCATCTTGACTTGGCTTTATGATTCTTCTGGTCCCCTCTCCCATTCATGGGAGAGGGGCAGGGGGAGAGGGACGGTCTTACTGGTCAAACCACACGATAACCCAGGAAAATCGAACTAGACGATCTGTCAGATCACTCCCTGGCCTATCATTGCGTCCGCCACTTTTACGAAGCCGGCTACATTTGCGCCATCGACATAACTGATCGTCCCATCCTTGCGCTCGCCGTATTTCAGACATGATTTATGGATAGCCTGCATGATCTCCAGCAGTCTCGCATCCACCTCTTCCCGAGGCCAGGAAAGGCGCATGGCATTCTGGCTCATCTCAAGGCCCGAGGTTGCCACCCCGCCGGCATTGCTGGCTTTACCCGGGGCAAAAAGCACTCCGCTGTGTTCGAAGCGCTTTACGGCCTCCGCTGTGGAGGGCATATTGGCGCCTTCGGCGACGCAGACCACTCCGTTCTTGATCAGGCTTGCCGCATCCTCGTCATTGAGCTCATTCTGGGTCGCGCAGGGTAGCGCAACATCCACGGGAACGTGCCAGGGGCGGACGCCGGAAATGAAGGTTGCCTTTATCCGCTCAGCATATACATGGATTCGAGCGCGTTCATGATTTTTGACATCCATCAACTCAGCCAATTTCTCGCTCGTGAAGCCCTCTTCATCAACGACAGTACCGGTGGAGTCCGATACGGTGATGACTTTGGCGCCCAGCGCCATTGCTTTTTCGACCGCATATTGCGCCACGTTTCCGGAGCCCGACACGGAAACCCGCAGACCATCGAGCGAGCGGCCGGACTCGCTTAAGCATTTCCTCCGCGAAATATACCGTTCCGTATCCGGTCGCTTCAGGACGGATCAGGGAACCCCCAAAACTGAGGCCCTTTCCGGTAAAGACACAATCCGCGCGGTTGGATAATTTTTTCATCATTCCGGCCATGAATCCGACTTCCCGCCCGCCGACTCCTATATCTCCAGCGGGCACATCGGTATCCGAGCCGATGTGGCGAAACAATTCGCTCATGTAGGCCTGGCAGAAACGCATTACTTCTCCGGCTGATCGCCCTTTGGGGTCGAAGTCGGACCCTCCTTTGCCGCCGCCCATGGGCAGTGTCGTAAGAGCATTCTTGAACGTTTGCTCGAACGCCAGAAATTTGAGAATGGAAAGGTTGACGGAGGGATGAAAACGGGTGCCTCCCTTGTATGGACCAATGGCGGAGCTGTGCTGGATCCGGTAACCACGGTTAACGTTCACCTCACCGTGATCATCCACCCAAGCCACCCGGAAAATAATGGTTCGTTCCGGTTCAATAAGCCGATCCAGAATGCCATGCTCGGCATATTGGCGATGTTCGGTAATAAAGGGCCAGAGGCTTTCCATTACTTCTGCGACAGCTTGCATATATTCGGACTGGCCAGGATTACGCTCCGCTATGGAAGCGCAGAACTCCTGAAAACTTTTATACTTCATTATTGTCCCCCTTGTATTCCTGACAAAACCATTTTCCCAAGATGTGCATTCTGCCAAATTACGGCGTAACTCGCACTGAATTTATCTGATGGTCATGGAATGGGTGACGCAGGATTGCCGGAGCCCGCAGTTGGAGCGTTGGGCTGGTGCAGTTACATTGTGAGCGCGATCAACAGGTTCATAGCTCTGAACAAATATTTTTACGGTCAAGCATGAATTCGAGCAGGCATATTATTCTTTTTTTTCGTCGTCTGTTTCCTTTTCATCCTCTGTTTCCTCTTCATTCTTTTTTTTCTGCGGTCTGGTCCACCACACAATGAGGATTAGTAAAGACAGGGCGACTGCTGCTTCAAGGGCTAATACCCACATATTTTCCAGCTTGCTGTATATTGGACAGATGCAACTTTAACCAAATCGCGATGAAAAACCAATTAAGTTTTACGGCCGCTGCCGCGTTAATGTTTTTGAGCGCCTGTGTTACTACTCCGCCTGCCGGTACACCACCTCCCGCTACTGCGCCTATCGCGGGTATCGCGCCTGAAAAGCCGCCAGCCTCCACAGCGCCGGCCGAGCCCGTAATGACGCTCAGGCCTGCCGACTGGAATTCGCTGACGGGATGGGCGGAGGATGATATTCAGCCTGCCTGGGAGGCATTTCTTCAAAGCTGCGCCGTGCTGAAAAATCAGCCGCTTTGGCAGGACACCTGTGCCCAGGCTGGCTCCCTGCGCGGGCAGAGCGGCACGGTACTGCGGCAATTCTTCGAGAGCCGTTTTACCCCCCACCAGGTGCTGAACCCGGATGGCAGCGGCGAGGGCCTGATCACGGGCTACTATGAGCCGCTGTTGAAAGGTAGCCGCAAGCCATCCCGGCGTTATCGCATATCCGGTCTATACGACTCCCGATGAGCTTCTGGTGATTGATTTGAGCGAAGTTTATCCGGAACTAAAAAACATGAGATTGCGGGGTCGCTTGCAAGGGCGCAAGGTCATACCTTATTACAGCCGGGCCGAAATAGCGAGTAACGCTGCTTCGCTCCAGGGGAGGGAATTGCTATGGGTCGATGATGAGATCGACCTGTTTTTCCTGCAAATCCAGGGTTCGGGCCGCGTGAAGCTCGAAAACGGCGAGATCGTAAGAGTCGGCTACTCTGATCAAAATGGCCACCCCTACAAATCGATCGGAAGAGTGCTGGTGGAGCGCGGCGAGCTGGCTCTGGAAAAGGCGTCGATGCAGGGAATCAGGGCATGGGGCCAGAAGAACCCCCATAAGCTGGGCGAACTGTTACAGCAGAATTCGAGCTTTGTTTTTTTTCGTGAACTGCCCGCCGGCATGCCGGGACCGCTGGGCTCGCTCGGCGTACCGCTGACCGCGGGCAGAAGTCTCGCGATCGATCCCCGCATTGTCCCGCAGGGCGCGCCGGTTTTTCTCGCCACGACCTGGCCCAATACTGATAAGCAGCTTTATCGGCTGATGGTTGCGCAGGATACAGGCGGCGCCATCAAGGGCAATGTGCGTGCTGATTTTTTCTGGGGCTTTGGCCCGCAGGCGGCGGATCAAGCGGGAAAGATGAGGCAGACCGGAAAGATGTGGGTATTGATGCCCGCTGGCTATGTGCCACAGACTTCGGCTCCGCAGAAACGTGCTATTGAACAGTTCGGGCCATCAGAGCGTCCGCAATCGCCAACCGTAAGACCCTTGAGCAAGGGCTGATTCCAATAGGGATAATTGAACCAAAATCCGGCAGTCGAACACTCTTTTTCAAAAAATATCGAAGGGGACGCCTTGTTCCCGCCGCTGGCTCGTCATTTTGACCCTGCGGTTGCGGAGCTCAGTTTCTTTTCAATGTTATCCGCGGAAATCATTCCCGGCACCACCGCGCCGTCCGCAAAGATCAGCGTTGGAGTACCGTTTACACCATTTTTCTTGCCCGCCTGATCAGGGTCTCAAGGGGCGTTTCGCAGGTTTTTCCGGTTGGCGCAACACCTCTGAGCATGAAGTCGTCCCAGGCCTTGAGCCGGTCAGGAGAGCACCATATGGCGGTGGCGGTCGGCATGGAGCCATTGAGCACCGGATAGAGCAATGTATAAATGGTGATATCGCTGATATTGGCCAGTTCCTTTTCCAGGCGTTTGCAATAAGGGCAGTTCGGATCGGAAAATACCACCAGCTTGCGCTTGCCGTTGCCCCTGACCGCTTTGATTGCGGACTCCAGCGGCAGCGTTGCGGGGCTTATCCGCCGCGCTTCCTTGATCTGCTGCACGCGCTCGCTGGTCAGGCTCTGCCGGGTTTTCGGATCGACCACATGTCCAAAAAACAAATAGGTCCCTTTTTCATCCGTATAAAATAACTCGCCCCCAACCACGACTTCATACAATCCAAGGTAGGGAGTCTTTTTGAGGCTTTCAATTTTCTCGCCGGGAAATATTGGCTGAAGCGTTTTTTTTAAGGAAGCCTCATCGGCGAAAGCCGCGCCGAAAAGCAAAGCATAAAAGCAAGGATGGAAATATGAGTTTTAAACGCATGATCTTGGCTGCTCCGGTTGAAGTGATCTTTCAGTCTCTCAGTCCGCTATTGTGAGGCAAAGGTTGACTAACCCAACGCGTGCCGCATCAGTTGGTCCTTCAGCAGGGGCAGCCGGTTGGTAAGTTCCAGCCCCAGATTACGCAGGCGAACAAGCGTGGGGTGAGTATTGCTGAATAATTTTTGCAAACTGTCCGTGACCAGCTCCATCGCCAGGATATCTTCCTTACGTGCCCGCTCGTAGCGGCGCAGCAACAGATAATCTCCACAATCCGTCTGTAATCCGCGCCCAAGAAGGGTCGCAGCCAGTTCCTGGGCATCGCGCAACCCCAGGTTCACACCTTGTCCGGCAAGCGGGTGAATGCCGTGAGCGGCATCCCCGATAAGCGCCAGGCGCGGCTGAACCAGTTTTTTTACATGGACAAAATTAAGGGGAAAGGCGGCGGGACGGGTGACGAGCCGCATTTCACCCAAAGCGCGACCGGAAGCTTCCGTGACTTCCCGGCATAGCTCTGTTTCAGGTAAGTTGAGCAACGCGCGAGCCCGCTCTTCATTTGCTGACCATACCATGGATACCAGGCTATCCGGCAATGGCAGCAATGCGAGCACCCCGTCCCGGCGGAACCACTGATGAGCGATATTGCGGTGGTGCTGCTCGGCTTTGAAATTGGCTACCACGCCGGTTTGCTGATAGGAATGTCGCACGGCTTCGATCCCCGCGTGCTCCCGCACCCAGGAATTCAAACCATCCGCTCCAACGATCAGTGCCGTCTGAAGGACGCGACCGTCTTCAAGATGCAGATGGGCGTGAGATTCGGTCCGGGTTAGCGATATGCACTGCACGGGACAGAATATTTTTATGTGTTTTTTTTCGTGCTTGAGGGCTTTCCAGACCGCGGCCTGGAGCTGACGGTTCTCCACAATGAATGCAAGTTCCGAGCAGCCGATGTCATAGGCGCCAAAATCAATGCGCGCAGCTGTGTCATCGCCAAACACGGCCATGTTATAGACCGGGGCAATCCTGGATTGGTCGAGCGCCTGCCATATACCCAGCCTTTGCAGGAATTCTGCGCTACCCGGACTAATGGCGTAAATTCTGCTGTCCCAGCTATCATCCTGGGGGAGCGGCGCTGGCGGACGCGACTCCACCAACGCCACTTTGAGGCCAGCATTCTTGAGGCCAAGCGCGAGGCTTGCTCCAACCAGTCCTCCGCCAACAATAGTGACATCGAATTTCATAAAGGCATTATACACATGTGCGTTTTTATCATCTTCAGGATGGGATCAGTGCTTTATCGGCTGGAAATCATAAGAAGAACGGAAAATTACCTTGGCAAGTTTATGAAGAATGGCTAGAGTCAACCTGTTCTATATGTAAGATCAATGACCTGGTGCGCGTAAGCTTTTGTTAATCTTGACAGGGGACGCCCTGCGGGGCACAATTCCACCTCTCCGAAATACGCGTGGCGAATTAGCTCAGTGGTTAGAGCAGCGGAATCATAATCCGTTGGTCCCCAGTTCGAATCTGGGATTCGCTACCAATCATTCAATGGATTAGCTTAATAGCTGACTCATTCCCACGATCTTCCTTGCAGGTTTAATACATCCTATTACGAATTACATCCTGTAAATCCGAATGGAGCCTGATCCATTCTGAATGTTTTTACGCGCTCTGCTGATGCTTCCTGCTTCGTGTCTCATCTCTATGGGTACAGTAAATTTGGGTGTTCCCGGAGGTAAGCAATTTTTTATCGCTGCATGTCCTCTTTCTGTCACTTCATACGTTAATAGAAACCGGGGGCCGTTTTCGTTGTGATTGCCTTACTTGGCGAAGACATGCCAAGTCTGATGGTGTTCGGTTGTGATCCATCGTCTGGCGGCGAGTTCGGAAAGGTTGACAAATCCCATCTATAATTCGCCTTCATCAAGTTGCCGATTTGGTGTTCTGTGGGAAAACGAACAGAACAGCTCACTGCGGTGTGAGATCATGTATCTTGTAACACAGTGAATTCGTTGGTGTCTAAATAATTCCGAATATATACATGATGTGATCACTATTATTCGGTTCGGTGGCTGAAGCAGGACGGTTTGCTGGTTACCAGTTTCTTATCTCAACAAACATGACGCGAGAGATGATGCGCAATTCCAATTTAATAGACGTGCTCGGTTTAAGTGGTAATCCCTCAGATGATAATCAAGTGGATGCCCTGCTTTCTCGCCTCGAATCAGATACTTCCTGCCTCTCAGAATGTAATAACTGTCGTGTTTGAGCCCGGCGAATTGCGGGGGCATTGGGAAAAAGCGCCCAGCGGAATCATTCTACTCTTGAGAACTCTGGCTTGCTGATCCCTTGGGTTTGGCTATCACCTTAATATCAGGCCCCTTTCGGGGCCTGATTCTTTTGGATTAGTCCTCATCTATTTCACGCAAATTCCCGCGCAGTCCGCACCGCCCCTGGCCGGGTCACAGTTGTCTGATGGGATCGTCTACACATTTCTTGCCCCTCGGGACAAGGAAATCCGGCAATTCCACCGCACCATCTGTTTAGGTTCTTTTTCGCCGTACGCATTACTTCCCTTAGGCGGATAAGTCGACACGTTTCCCCCCGGGCTTGGTCGGCTCCGCGGCGCCAATCTTGACTGTCTCCTTCACCTGCCGCGGCTGAACCGTTTCGACATCTATTGAGCTGACTTCTCCATCGGTAGACCGGGCCGTATAAATACCGACGACGTCCAAGGGTACGGGGCTTTTTACCACCAGAAACCCTTCCAGAAATGCGAAATCCACACAAACGCCGTCAATTGGACAGAAGTAGCCAGCGATATCAAAACAGTTTACCTCGACGGCCCCATCGGGCTGAAGAACAGCTTCCTTGAATGGTGTAACGCCGAACGGGCCCGGCTCGGAGCCAAATTGTGTGGCGAGCGCCACCTTGGCCGCAACGGTGATTTTCTTATCAGTCGGGTTATGAATATTGACGACCGTCCGATAGGTTCCACGCGCCAGGGTGCCGTCCTGGTGGGGGAGCAAGAGAGAACAGGCAACTTTTGCGGCGTACTGATATTCCGTTTTGATTATCTTCGAATACTTCTCCGGTTCCGCCTGGGCTAGCGGGATGCTCCCAATAAAGCTAAATATTCCCAAACCCATCAAGGCTGAAAAAAACCCCATCATGCGTAGCTGTTTCATGATTATTACCTCCCGTTGGTTCGAACATTACGGATCAATCCGGCGATATTCTGATTAGCGTCACGACAAAAATAATATTTCTTATACCGGGCGTTTACTCCCCAAAACAGGAAATGGAAGCATTTATAAACACCCAGAATTTATTCATAGCAGTGATTCTTTTATAGTCAAATTTATTCGCAGTCGCACTATAAATAAGTAAATAACAACTGCTTTTTGCGTAGCAATATGGCGGCAAGAGAAAACAGGAAAATAAGGAGGACAACTAGACGACGCGTTCAAGACGAGAAAGAGCAAAGAGAAAAAGAGGCACGGGAGAGAGCAGGCGAGAAGAGCAAGGGGGAAACGGGGGGTTACGAATCCCGTGTCCGTTCGGAAGCGCCTACTTATAGCGGAGCATCATCCCGCATTTTGGGCACGGAAATTTTCCTGATACTCAGGCTGAACGTTTTCCGCTTGAGCGATTGGTCAGTCTTTTCAGGAGATTATTACTATGCCTTCTTACCGATTCAAGCATGGCATGCAGTTCCAGGAGATTCACCCCGACGTAGCGTTTGCAGCGAGGACAGGAAAGTTTCGGTTCATATTTTAGCCGCGAGATTGTTTCTTCGAATTTATTCGAACAGTGAGGACATTTGATCGTGATTGCTTCCGGATCCAGATTGAGCGACAAGGCCGTCTCCTGTAACCAAAGGTAATACACTTTAATCTTAGCATGCAGGAAATACGTTATGAAACTGAGCTGATCTGATGGGGCGGATTTATGGATGGGGTGCGACAATTTGCCGCATTCCCGCGCTTGTTGAAATGAATTACTCTCACGCTCCGGTTTATACGAAAAATAGATCATGCGCGGGATTGAATGTTTTACGGCTTCTTTTTTAACTCTTCTCTTAGGAAGCTTGACCTTCGCAACTTTTGCCTGGGCAGCCGGTGAGCCGGGGCCATCAGTGGAAGACCGGAGTTCAACGCCAAGCGCTAAAAGACCTCTTCATGTAAAGTCGCAGCCAGACCCAGCAGACAATGCCGAGCCTGCCTCTACACCCGAAAGTGGAGCAGCCGGTAATTCCGCGGTCAGGATGCCGGTGATAACCATAGGTGGAAAAGTCACGCCACCCGCCAGGCAAACGGACAAGGAAAGATACCGGCTACCTCAGACAACCGAAAGCATTACCAAAGAAAAGATAGACAACACGATCAATCTGGCGAATCCCGAGGATGCGCTCAAAAACCTGCCATCCATCCAGGTGCGCAGCCGCTACATCGGTGATACTAACGCGCCGGTGGGCATGCGCACTTCGGGCACATCTGCCAGTGCCCGCAATCTTATTTATGCCGACGGTATTCTGCTGTCATCATTGCTGGGCAACAATAACACCAATACGGGCTCGCCGCGCTGGAACACTGTGTCGCCAGGAGAAATTGCGCAAGTCAACGTGTTATATGGGCCTTTTTCAGCAGCCTATCCCGGAAATTCCATGGGAGGCGTGATCAACATCATCACGCGCATGCCGGAAAAATTCGAAGCAGGCATAGATGTTCAGTCTTCCTGGCAGACTTTCAATCTCTACGGCACCAAGGATACCTACGAGAGCCAGAGATACATGGGCTACGTTGGCCATCGTTACAAAGATTTGTCTTTTCGTTTTGACTACAGCCATCTTGACGCCCATAGCCAGCCTATCACCTTTGCAACTGTTCTGAACTCGGCGGGCATCGCCCCCGGTAGCGGCGCATCAGCGGGAAGAACGATTGTGCCCGTCACGGGCGCTTTCGCCGGGGCAAATCCCACCAACGCTCCCAACCAGACAATCGGTGCGGGAAACATTAACCACACCGTTCAGGACAATTTCAAGTGGAAGCTAGCCTACGATATTACTCCGACGATAAGGCTCGCATATACTTTCGGCATGTGGCAAAACAGTGCTAATGCCACGGTCCAGAGTTACCTGAGAGATGCCGCCGGCAACCTGGTGCAAAGCGGGTGGATCAATATTGGCGGCAAGGCATTCAATTTATCCGGATTGAACAGCCCTGTTTTTGCTGGAAATCTGACCGATCAAACGACCTGGTCGCATGGCATGAATCTCAGATCCAATACAGGAGGAAGGTTTGACTGGGAACTGGCGGGCAGCGTGGTCGATCTTTCGAGAGATACTGTTCGCGCACCCACGGTTGACCCCACGCTTGCGGGAGCTGGCAACGCGCCGGGCCGAATCACCAGTTTGACCGGTTCCGGCTGGCACACTGTCGATGCCAAGGGCATCTGGCGGCCGCGAGTCGATCTGCTGGGTTCTCACGAGATCAGCTTCGGTTTCCACCACGACCTTTACATGCTGAAAAATCCGGTATACAACACAAACAATTGGCAGCTCGGCGCCGGCCAAAGCATTTTTTCAAATTCGACCGGCAAAACTCAGACCGAAGGCTACTGGATACAGGATGCCTGGGATTTCCATCAGGACTGGAATTTTACGGTCGGCGGGCGCCTGGAAAACTGGCACGCTTATGACGGCATCAATACCACCACGGTAGGTTCCGGGCTGCAAACGGTCAATCAGGTCGACAGAAATTCGGTGAATTTTTCACCTAAAGGTAAGCTTCACCTGGTCCCCGGTGGAGCGCGTCAGATTCGGGGCAGCCATCGGCCAGGCATGGCGCTACCCAACCGCGTCTGAATTGTTTCAAACGACCATAGTGGGAACCGGCGCCAGCGCGATAGCATTCAATGGAAATCCCAATCTCAAGCCCGAGGAAGCACTTTCTTCGGAACTTTCCGGTGAATATTTTCCGGATAAGGCAAGGCTGCGCCTGAGTTTTTTCCAGGAGCGCGTAAAGAACGCCATTTTTTCCCAGACGGGATTAATCACGAACCCGCTCACTAACATTACTTCGCAGGCGACCTTTAATTCAAATGTTGGCGAAATCGATACGTATGGCATCGAATTTTCGGGAGAGAGAACCGATGTGGTCATAAAGGGCCTGGATATTACCGGTAACTTCACTTGGGCTGATTCGAGAATCGTCCAGAACCATGCCGCCGACGCGGCAGCGGCGGCATTGGGCCCCACCGCAACCAATCCTAACGCCGCGGTTCCCTCGACCGGTAAGCGTCAACCCAGAGTTCCCGTATGGCGAGCGAACGCAGTGGTGACTTACCGGGCAAACGAGAAGCTAACCACGTCGGCGACTGTCCGGTACAGCAGCGGCCAATTTGGGCAATTGAATAATACCGATACCAACGGGTTCGCATATACCGGGATCACCAGCTACGTTGTTGTCGATCTCGTGGCGAAGTACCAGTTGGCCAAGCAGGTTGCGCTTATTGGGGGTATCAATAATGTCAATAACGACAAATACTGGATATTCCATCCCTTTCCGCAGCGCACCTACTTTGCCCAGATAAAGTTTAACTATTACTGACAGACCCCCACATACCTCGCACAAAGCGCACGAGTCCGCACGGCTCATGCGCACTCAAGGTTATCCCGGGCTTTAATCGAAGAGTCCGCGCCTTACCTTGGACATACCGAGCATTGCCAGTAAGCCGGTTCCAAACAGCCAGACAGCCGCAGGCATCGGCACAGCGCTTACCGAAATATTATCGAGGCCAATGTATGCCCCTCCAACGGGCAGGCTGTTGCCAAGAATGGATAATGTCATCGTCGGGTTGTCGGCGGTGAAAGTGAAACCGTAGGTCCCCCAAATGTTTCCGGGGGCTGTCGAGTTGTGCGTGAACATCTCGCTGTGGCTCCCGATTTGAGCGGTCACATGAATAGGGCCGGTACAATTATTCCCTGAACCGACGCATGGCCCGTTTCGAATCCCGAGATCCATGGAAAACGCGTAAGCCTGTCCATCGGTCAATCCGGTCAGGGTTTGCGAAATTCCTTTTGGGAAACCACTGTTGCTATAACCAGCGAGGTCGAGAAAATTATTACCATCAGAGGGAGTGAGCTGATAGATATTAGGGTTCTTGAGTATCGCGATTTCCCCTCCCATGATGTTCCAGCCGGTGAGCGTAGTAGCTCCTGGAAGCAGTTGTCTTCCGCCGTCCCCTCCGAAAGTGCCGGAAAAAGTCTCAAAGCTGGGGTTTGATACCGAATTGGCCAACGCGCTACTGCTTATTCCCGCTAACACGAATGCCAGATATAGTTGTATGCCAGAATTTTTTTTCATTTTGTTATCTCCTGATCTGTATAAGTAATAAAGAAGCTCGCAAAGAAATACGCACAGCCGATCTGAGGGTGACTTTGTTCAAGCTAATCCGGCCGTCAGACCACAAGGCCGTACGCCCCTGCCCGCAACTTTCCTATTGGCCTGGAGCTTGTGCTCTGAAATTTATTCATAGCAGGGTTTGTTTCACAGTCAAGCCGAGCTTCAATCTTATGAGGCAATTAAAACTCTTACTTCCGGGCAGTACCCTTTATCTGGTCTAGCACGACCTGTTCCAGAGCCTTGGAAGTGCGGTTCGCCGTGCAGCTTCCGCTTCCACTTGCGGCTTCGGCCGCCAGGAGGCCCGCGGCGATGTGACATACGGTGGCGGCGACCGTAATGGGCGCCTGCACTGCCGCGGGAACCTGGTTGACGTCAACATTAATATTCTTGGCAATATCCTTCACTATGTTCCCTTTCAGATCTACCTTA
This sequence comes from uncultured beta proteobacterium, assembly GCA_963745455.1. Lineage (GTDB taxonomy): Bacteria > Pseudomonadota > Gammaproteobacteria > Burkholderiales > Nitrosomonadaceae > Nitrosospira. Next base: position 3,399 of record CAVUXR010000043.1, on the reverse strand, counting down.
ATTAATCCCGACTGCTGGGAAAAGGTGGGAGATGCCATACTGAACAGTGCGATTGAACTGAGTACTACCAATAAGGTTTTCATGTTTTGATTTGAATACTCCTTTAATCAACCGAAAGGCCGAACCGTCATTGCCGAAGTTTTTCCCACCTCAGCCAGGTTTCCAAGTTTCCATTTTAACGGGCAGGTTTTCTGTGCGCTCTCATACCAACATTTCGCTTTTTTCCAAACACTACTGATTCGCTTGTGCGAGAAAGGGACGTGGCTGGCAATTCGGTAACAAAAGCAGACTTAAGCAGCCAGGACAGCCAAGTACCGGCTGTGAAAAACTTTTTCTATCCGGGCCTATAGTGGAGGTATGCCAGCTCGGTCCTCATGTGGCTCTAACCCCGTTACCGGAGACCCCGAATTGCCTGCGGATTTTGTTCGGCGACGAACAGAGAAAATTCATAAAAAGAGCAATAGTCCCAAGTGAAAAACGAAGACCAAGCGAGGAGAACCGAAATGGATATTGGAACCATCCTTGTGATCGTGCTGGTGCTCGCACTTGTGGGCGCGATTCCCACTTGGGGTTACAGCAGAAACTGGGGTTACGGTCCCAGCGGTGGTATCGGAGCAGTGGTTTTAATAATTTTGATTCTGATTCTGCTGGGTTATATATAAAACTTGCTGAGCCGATCCAGGGGGAGGAGGCGTGTTGCTCACCCCAGCCTCCCAAGTACCGCTGGGTGACTCTTTTCCGCGGTACGTCAACCTGCTTTATACCGGTTTGAAGCGTTCGGCAATACAATATGGAAAATCTAGCAAGCGTACGGTATATCTGCTTGTTTTTTCCTTTATCCGCCAAAGTAAGAGTGGCATAACCACCAGCTAGAATAACTGGAAAATAAGGGATTTTCGCAAATCGCTCGATGGATCGCGCTCGGCCTTGTGGTCGTAACACTTATTGAAGGTCAAGAGTGTCAGGCCAGCATGTAAAGATGGGGTATACCCTAAGCGGACAACAACCTGTGTGTATATTATTTATTCCCGCCCTTTGCCCAATCTTTACCTTTATCGGAAAAGGCAAAGCCGGTCTTGTTCTTTTTGGCTTGGTACATGGCGGCATCCGCGTTAACCAGCAGTTCTTGACCTGTACTCCCATCGCTTGGATATACAGCAACTCCGATACTAGGTTTAATCGTAAACGCCAAGTCATCAATAATCAAAGTTTGCGAAATACTATCTAGTACCTTACGCACCACTCGCTCGATATTTTCAATGCTTTGGGGGTTAACAATTAAATAAAGGAACTCATCCCCTCCATAACGACAGATGGTATCTCCACTGCGAGCCTGTTCGTTCAATCGTTGTGCCACTCCCTGCAATACCCTATCACCTATAGCATGTCCATACGTATCATTAATGAGCTTAAATTTATCCAGATCGATAAACATCACACCTAAAATCCAACCGCTCCGCTCCGCGAGAGCAATCGCCTGTTCAAGTCGATCCTCGAATAGCTCCCGGTTGGGAATGCCTGTGACAAAATCTTGCAATGTGCGTTGCGTGGCTTCCGCCGCTACCTCATGCGCAATTGCCAAGTTGCCCTCCGTATGAGCTAAAACATGCTTCGTCGCGGACAGCTCCTGCTCGGTTTCTTTTAACTCTCGACTAAGCTCATCACGGTCACCGATTTCCTGTTTCAGTGCCTCGGTGACTTCATGAAGCTCGTCGGCGCACTCTTGCACCTTCTCTTCCACGCTTTCTGTTTGTGCTAATGCCGCTTTCGCCTGCCCCAATGTAATGCCCGTAGTCATTCCCGTCTTTACCGTTTGGTTGACGGAAGAAAGCTCCGTGACACAATCCACCATCTTTTCCTTCACTTCCTGGCTTTTCTCTAGAGCCGTTTCTAATAAGGCGGGGGTGCCAGTCGGTATTAAGGATGAGCCGTTATTTGAAGTCACTATTGGGTCCTCATACAATTAAGAAGCTTTTTATCTAATGTTGCTGTGTCATTAGCTCGGAGGGGGGCACGGGGGTAAATCTCTGGCAGCACCGTGTAGGGTACTTGTGCGATAAATTTCTGGTAAAACATCTAGGCACCCCACGACTATCCCATAACACCAAATATCAACGTGCTGAGGTCTGTTTAATACTGCCTTTCCAGCTCCGGCTGTAGTTCAATGAGCTTCTGGGTGACAATTTCAAGGTCTTCCTCCAATTCACTCAGGGATATGCCCGACTGCCTAAGCGCATTAATCGCGGCCTTCACCGTGGACAGGGAGGGCTTCTTGATGTCGTAGCAATCACAGGTGTCCTTATCCGATAGCTCATCAAGAATATACTGGTATGAACTCCAGTCATCGAACTGCTGAGAGTCAAGGGTCTTCTGGTGCTTGCCCATGAAATCATCAGCGGTGGAATAGGTGAGACCCTTGGGGACCTTGACCCCGAAGAACCGATAGAACTACTTCTGCATGGGGTTGGCTGGTCTCTGGTCCCATGCCGATGCCTTCTCAGGGTCAGCCTGTAGCTTGGCCACCTCAGCCCTTGCGGTCGTCTGATTGAGCCCCTTGGTAGGCACCTTGAAAAACTTCAGGACATCTGCATCACCTTCTTCAACCGGGAAGAACAAGCCTATGACATCTGATGCCTGTCCCTTCGAGACCTGACCACCGGACAGGCTGATGCCTTTTTCTGTCAGTAGCTTGGTTTGCCTCTCAGTGGCCTCATCGAAGAACCACGAGGGGAAGGTCTTTAGTTTCCCCGCTTCACGCTGCCTGTTGGCTTCAGTCCATCGGGCAGACAACCATACCTTGTGTTCATTGAAGATGGCCATGGAAGCCTCAGCCTTTGACAACTTGCCTAACTTTTCGGGTGACTGTGAGATTACCCATTGCCCTTGAGCCCTAGTCTTCTTGTTGCCTGAGAGAATGAAGTAGAGCGCTACCATGATCAAGATAATTGCAATGACCATCCCCAATACCTTACCAATTCCAATGACCATTTCCATTGCCTTCTCCCCTTTTTCGGCTGTGCTCAGGAGTGTAATTATGTTCCTCCAATATACTCAAGGAAAAGTAGTCAGCGTTCTTCTACTGTAGCGCGGCAAGACCTTTTTATACCTGGAGGATGAAACGTGATTCGTGGGGTCTATTGAGTTCGCGTACTTTCCTGGCGACGTGCGAGGGGTCGTTAGTCTTGAGATTGACTTTGATATGCGTCTTGCCGGAGTATCGGGGGAGTAGGTCTTGGGGGATTTTTCGCTGGTAATAATATGTATTACCGCGTTGGTACACGTGGCGTATGGACACTGTGAATATACTACCGAGCAATAGCTTCATAGATGGTACCACAAAAGTACCACCACAAGAAGGCTATCTCTAGGATAACAACTTGATAGGAAAGGAATTAGTGA
>CAVUXR010000042.1:0-100048 GCA_963745455.1 uncultured beta proteobacterium | reverse complement strand
GGGGAATCGAACCCCCATGATCTCGCGATCGCGGGATTTTGAGTCCCGTGCGTCTACCAATTCCGCCATCCCGGCAAGTTAAATGCCATTTCTTCAGCAGCGGGATTATTACCGAAAACCTGGGCTGCGGCAACCTGTGCAGATGAATTACATTTGCGCCTATTTGAGAGGTGCTGCCCGATGGGTAGCTTGCCAATCTGCCAGAAGATGGCCGCCATCATCGCGAGGTGTGACGCCGACCGTGGATTTGCACCTTTCAGCCAGTCCCGGGCAGCGAATATTGCCGGTTGCAGCATACCGTAGGAGATAAGAAGAATTTTCAAGTGCCTGACAGCGATCAGGGCAGACACAGGCTGCAGCCCTGCCACACACGGTTTTCTTCCACGATTCAATCTAAACTGAGGTATGTCACGAACTCCAAAAGGAATCGAATGGACTCACACATCAATGACAAATGCAGCCACACCTCCTCCATCCGCGCTGTGACGCCGGGCGCGCTGGGATGTGAGGAATGTCTCAGGGCAGGCAGCACTTGGGTACATCTTCGCCTGTGCCGCAGTTGTGGCCACGTCGGATGCTGCGACAGCTCTCCAGGCAAGCATGCAACAGCACATTTTCGAAAGACCGGGCATCCGATCATCGAGGGCTATGACCCGCCGGAGGGATGGGGCTGGTGCTACCTCGACGAGCTTTTCCTGGATCTCTCGGACGACATGACACCCCACAATGGACCGATCCCCCGGTACGACTGACCATGCCCCGATGGCCGGCAGGTCGGCTGGCGCGTCTTGGCCGGAATATAAACGTGAAGCGGAGATAAGGCGAATCGATGTCACAGGCGAAGCTTAGCAATAAGCTCGATCGTCCGGTCGATGGCGACTACGACCACACGCTCGGTCCAGCGAATGCTGAAATCACCTTGGTGGAGTACGGGAGCTATGCGTGTCCATACTGTCGTGCTGCGAATGAGAGGATTGCTCAGGTTCGTGATCAATTGGACAATCGCCTTCGTTATGTATTCCGACACTATCCCCTAATTGGCAGCGATATTGCACTCAGGGCTGCCGAGTTAGTGGAGCATGCGAAAGACGCCAAAAGCTTTTGGGATGCGCATATCGCGTTGATGACGCGTTCCGAGACGCTGACAGAGGAGGATTTGATTGCAGTTGCCCAGGATCTGGGGGAGCCGCTATCAGATGTGGATGAGGCCCGGGAGGCCGACGAGCGTGCCAAGGCGCGTGTCCAGGCTGATGTAAAGAGCGCCCAGGCGAGCACGCCCTGGTCACGCCGACGTTCTTTATCAATGGCCGCCGTTATGATGACCCGTGGGATGAAAGCTCTTTCACTGATGCGATGCTTGGTGCCCCAGGCCACCGGTTGCGGGGTGTAGCGCTCGACTTTGCCGATTGGGCTCCGTCGGCGGGCGTCCTGCTCCTGCTGGCAACGATCCTTGCAGTGGCTTTGACAAATTCCAGCCTTGGCGCCAGCTTCGTGGCGGTGTGGGAGCAGTATCTGGGTGTTTCACTCGCCGGCGCCGAGTTCACGATGTCCTTGCTCCATTGGATCAATGATGGGCTGCTCATGATCTTCTTTCTAGTCGTGGGACTGGAAATCAAGCGCGAATTTACGGTTGGCCGCCTGGCCAGTGCAAGGTCGGGAGCTCTGCCGATTGCCGCGGCCATCGGCGGCATGGCAGTGCCGGCAATCCTTTACCTGCTACTGACTCCCGCGGGAGGCTGGTCGCACGGATGGGGGGTTCCGATGGCGACTGATACGGCGTTTGCCGTGGCGCTGATTGTGATGATGGGAAACCGCGTTCCGGCCGAGCTGCGCGTCTTCCTGACGGCTGCGGCTATCGTCGACGACATTGGCGCAATCTTCGTCGTGGCAATCTTCTACTCCGGGACGATGGACTTCGGCTATCTCGCGGGCGCCGCGGTCATTGTAGCGGCGCTGGCTCTCCTCAACCGCTCCCACATTTACAACGTCACGCCCTACGTGCTTCTGGGCATCCTGCTCTGGGCCTGCGTGCTCGCAAGCGGGCTTCACGCCACTATGGCGGGGGTGATCCTGGCGCTGTTCATTCCGACGAGGCAGCCCCCTAATCTGACGGCGCTGATGGTCCAGGCGGATGCAATCCTGACTACCGAGGCACGACGTAGCGGCGAAATCTTGCGGCATGGCCCCTCTCTTCCGGCGATGCGAGCACTCGATGCAATCCATGATCGCCTGGAATCGCCGGCCGACCGCCTGCTGCGAAGCGCTGGAGGCCCCTCAAGCTATGTTGTGTTGCCGCTCTTCGCCTTGGCCAATGCGGGCGTCGTGGTCACGACGGATGCGCTCGCTGGCCACGAGCCTCTTATGCTTGCGATTATTGCCGGATTGGTGATCGGCAAGCCGCTAGGCCTGGTGTCGGCATCGGTGCTCGCAGTAAAGCTCGGAATCGCTACCAAACCTGACGAGTATTCGTGGCGGCAATTAATTGGAGCCGGAGCATTGGCAGGCATCGGCTTCACCATGTCACTGTTCATCGCTAGCCAGGCATTTCCGGTCGAGGCCGATTTCTCCGCTGCGAAGATCGCTGTGTTCGCCGGCTCGATAGCGTCAGCGGTCCTCGGCGTAGCGATCTTGTGGAACGCAGACTCGCATCGGAAACGGAATAATGATTAGAATGTATACTTTTTATACCCGAAGCCCGAGCCGCGTTGGGCCAAGGCGAGGAAGTTGCTGGCGAGCTTGTCGTAACGGGTAAGTGGACGGTGGCAACGGCGTCCATCTGCCGGCCCCAGACGCCTGCTTTTCGTCATCGAACGAACCGATCGTAGTGCGGCGTTCGAGTTATGGATGAGTTGGGGATGGCTACCAATGAACCGATAGGCCCGTTTCTCAATGCAGCTCAGTTTCCCAATGCAGCTATTCAACGTGAGGATTGGAGCCATGAAAATTGGTATTGTAGGTGCCGGACAAATCGGCGGAACCCTGGCGCGGCGTCTGGTCGAGATCGGTCACAATGTGGCAATCTCAAACTCCAGGGGACCCGAAACTCTCTTTGCGCTGGCTGCAGAAACCGGCGCGACCCCCGTTTTTGCAAGGGATGCTCTCCGAGGGGCAGATCTTGCGATCCTGACTATCCCGTTGAAGAACGTGGCGAGCCTTTCTCGCGATTTGTTCCGGGAGGTGCCCAACGAAGTGCCGGTGATCGATACCTGTAATTATTACCCCCGGGAGCGTGACGGTTTGATCCAACCGATAGAAGACGGAATGCCGGAAAGTCGTTGGGTTGAAGATCAGATCGGCCATTCTGTGATCAAGGCGTTTAATAACATATATGCCAGCCACATCAGGACGCTGGGTGTGGCTCCCGGAATGCCCGCGCGGATTGCGTTGCCAGTTGCGGGCGATGATGCTACGACAAAAGCCATCGTGCTGAAACTCGTCGAGGATCTCGGATTCGACGCAGTCGATGCCGGAGGCCTGGATGAATCATGGCGTCAGCAGCCGGGAACGCCAGTCTACGGCACAGACTTTGACTCAATTGGCGTGCGCCAGGCATTGTCACGCGCGCCAAGGCAACGTAGCGATAGCTTCCGCGCAGCCGGCCCGAGCAGATTCGATCGCTGAATGTAGGCGACTTCCTCGCGGCATCATCCGGCCGATTATGAGTTCGGCTTGGGCGAGGTCATGGCCTTAGGTCATGACCTATTGCGAAAAGCCTTTGGAGCTGAGCGTGAGGGCTCGGCGGAAGTTTGGTGCGTGGTGGCCGGACTCGAACCGACACCCTGTCACCACAACAGGATTTTGAATCCAGCGCGGCCGCCAATTCCGCCATCCCGGCAAGTTAATTGCCGCTTCTTTCAGCAGCGCGATCATTACCGAAAACGTAGGCCGGGGTAATCCGCACGGGCGAATCGCGTTATACCGTTTACACCGTACCCGCCGAGGCTACAGGTATAATACGCGCGGTGAAAATCCAGGACTTCGATTTCGACCTTCCCGCTGAGCTCATCGCGCAGTTCCCGCCCGAACGGCGCGCCAGCAGTCGCATGCTGCATCTGGATGGTCCGACGGGGAAATTACAGGACGCCATATTTGCTGATCTGCCCCGCTATTTGCATGCCGGCGATGTAATGGTATTCAACGATACCCGCGTCATCAAGGCACGCCTGTACGGCGTCAGAGACACGGGCGGCAGGGTGGAGGTGATGGTGGAGCGTATTCTGGATGCGCAGCGTGTGCAGGCGGTTATTCGTGCCAGCCACGCGCCGAAGCCGGGCTCCAGGCTTTTCCTGTGCAATGCTATCGAAGTTGCGGTGGTGGAACGCGAGCATGACTTCTATACGCTGCGGTTCGAGCATGAAAGCCCGGTAATCGACCTGCTGGAGCGTTACGGAACGCTGCCGCTGCCCCCCTATATTTCACGCCCCGCCACAAAAATAGACGAAACGCGCTACCAGACTGTGTATGCCAAGCAGGCGGGTGCTGTAGCAGCCCCGACCGCTGGCCTGCATTTCGATGAAAACATGTTAACGGCGCTGAAGGAAATGGACGTCATTATCGCGAATGTAACGCTGCACGTGGGCTTGGGCACCTTTCAACCGGTCCGGGTAGAGCATATTGCCGATCACAGCATGCACAAGGAGATCTTCCATGTGCCCGAGGAGACGGTCGAGTCTATAGCGCGAGCCAAAGCGGGCGGGGGAAGGGTGCTGGCGGTCGGCACGACCTCACTGCGTGCGCTGGAGGCGGCAGCGGAGAGCGGGGAACTGAAACCCGGCCATGGTGAGACAGATATTTTTATTACACCTGGTTATCGGTTTAGGGTGGCGGAGCGTTTGCTGACCAATTTTCATTTGCCCCGCTCGACGCTGTTAATGCTGGTATCCGCATTTGGAGGCGTCGAAAACATACGCCACGCTTATCAGGTGGCGATAGAAGAGGGCTACCGCTTTTTCAGCTATGGGGACGCCATGCTGATCGAAAGGACGCCATAGGCTGTGCCTTGTCATTAATGGCGGGCGAACAATTGAGACGTCATACCGCGCAAGCCGGTACCAGTGGCGTGTAAAGCAGGCACTAAAGCAGGGTACGTAAAGCAGGGTACGTAATGCAGGCATGTAAAGCATGCCATGGTCTGGTTTATGGAGTTCCGGGTCAAGCCAGAGATGACGATTAAGAGCAAGGAATATGGAATTTAAGCTGCATTGCACCGATGGCCCTGCGCGGCGCGGTACCCTGACTCTGGCGCATGGCACGGTGGAAACCCCGGCTTTCATGCCGGTGGGGACGTACGGAGCGGTAAAGACGATGTCGCCTCTCGATTTGCAAGAGGTCGATGCGCACATCGTCCTGGGCAATACGTTTCACTTGTGGCTGCGGCCCGGCCTGGAGGTTATCGAAGCACATGGCGGTTTGCATCGCTTCATGGCATGGGATGGTCCCATACTGACAGATTCGGGCGGCTTCCAGGTGTTCAGCCTGGGGGTTTTGCGCAAGATCAGCGAAGAAGGGGTCAAATTCAGGTCGCCGGTGAATGGCGATGCATGTTTTCTTACACCTGAGGAATCGATGCGCATCCAGCGCGTCCTCAATTCCGATATCGTGATGATATTCGACGAGTGCACGCCTTACCCGGCGGACGAGCCAACAGCGGGAAAATCCATGGAATTGAGCATACGTTGGGCGGAACGGTCCAGGCGTGCCCATGATGATGGAAAAAATCCCAATGCGCTGTTTGGTATCGTTCAGGGTGGAATGTACGAAAACTTGAGAAATCGTTCGCTCCGCGAACTGCTGAATATCGGTTTTGACGGTTACGCCATCGGCGGCCTGTCGGTGGGTGAACCCAAGGATGACATGCAGCGCATCCTTAAACATATTGCGCCGCAATTGCCGGGCGCCAGGCCGCGCTACCTCATGGGAGTAGGTACACCCGCCGACATTGTCAACGCGGTTGCGCAAGGAGTGGATATGTTTGATTGCGTGCTGCCCACCCGCAATGCTCGTAACGGCTGGCTGTTCACGCGCCATGGGATCCTCAAGCTGCGCAATAGCCGGTACCGGCTGGATACCGCGCCTCCGGACGAACAATGCGGATGCTATACATGCCGCCACTTTACCCGCGCTTATCTCCATCATCTGCAACGGACCGGCGAAATCCTCGGTGCCCGCCTCAATACATTGCATAACCTGTATTATTACCAGCAATTGATGGGCGAAATCCGCTCCTCTATCGAACTCGGTCGATTCGAGGCTTACGCGCAGACATATGCGCAAGAATTTCAAGCATGTGCTGCATCATGCTAAAATCGCTTTCCTTTTTGAAACCTCATCGGAGAAAATGCCATGTCGATTGGTGAAGCATTTGCCCAGGCTGCCCCTGCCGCTCAGCCGGGCGCGGATTTAATGAGCTTGCTGCCGCTGGTCGCTATATTCGCCGTGTTCTACCTTCTGCTGATACGTCCTCAGGCAAAGCGCGCCAAGGAGCAGAAATTGATGATAGAGGCGCTGCAAAAGGGCGATGAGGTAACGACCACGGGCGGCGAGTTGGGGCGCGTGGTCAAAGTCAGCGGCAATTACATCGTTCTGCAAGTCGCCGAAAACGTGCAGGTGATAATGCTGAAGTCGGCCGTTCAGACGCTGCTGCCGAAGGGCACGTTGAACAGTATCGAAAAGGAATAACAGAAAATCCGATAGAGCAACACTTGAACTTGAATCCGGCGCGTCCAACTACCGGATTTAGGTTGAAGGGCGCACCTTCTCCCCTTCTTTCCTTTCATTCCCCATCCCAGACATGAACCGCTATCCCTCCTGGAAATACCTGATTATCGCGGTTTCAATACTGCTCGGACTACTCTACACGCTGCCGAATTTTTATGGCGAATCCCCGGCGGTACAGATCTCGCCGCTAAGAACTACGGCCAAGGCGGATACCGCATTGCTGCAGCGCGTCGAGGACGCGCTGAAGAAAGCCAGCCTTGCCAATAATGGAATGTTTCTTGATACAGCCGGCATCAAGGTCCGCTTTGCGGACACCGACGCCCAGATCAAGGCCAGGGATATGCTCCAGACCATGCTGGGCAATGGCTATATGGTTGCGTTGAATCTGCTTCCCAATTCCCCCCAATGGTTGACCAGTCTTGGCGCGCTACCGATGTATCTGGGACTGGATCTGCGCGGTGGAGTCCACTTCATGCTGCAGGTGGACATGAAAGGCGCGCTTTCCAAGGCGCTTGACCGGTTTAGCGCGGATATACGTGGCAGCCTGCGCGAAAAGAAGATTCCTTACGCAGGCCTTGATAAGCAGGGCTCCCAGATTACTGTCAAATTCCGTAATGCCGAATCACGCGCCAAGGCGGAAGCCGAAATCAACAAGACTTATACCGATATAAGCTTGCGCGAAGACAATGTAGGAGCCGATTTTCACCTGATCGCCACACTCAGGCCGGAAGCCCAGAAACGCATACAGGATTCCGCCGTACAGCAAAATATTACGACCCTGCGCAATCGCGTCAATGAACTGGGCGTCGCCGAGCCTATCATCCAGCAGGCCGGCGCCGACCGCGTGGTGGTGCAATTGCCGGGCGTGCAGGATACCGCCAAAGCCAAGGATATTCTGGGACGCACGGCTACGCTGGAGGTCCGCATGGTGGACGAGGAGAATGACGTGCAAGCGGCCATGCGCGGGCAGGTCCCCTTTGGTTCAGAGCTGTACACCGAGCGCGGCGGAGGCCCCATACTGGTAAAAAAACAGGTCGTGCTGACGGGTGATCGCATCAATGATGCACAAGCGGGTTTCGACAACAACAATCAGCCGGCCGTGCACCTCAATCTTGATAATAACGGCGCGCGCATATTCCGCCAGCTGACGCATGATAATGTCGGCAAGCGCATGGCCATCCTGCTGATCGAGAAGAACCAGGCGGAAGTGATTACTGCACCGGTGATCCGCGAAGAAATTGGCGGAGGCCGGGTGCAGATCAGCGGGCGGATGACGACCGAAGAAGCCCGGGATGTCGCGCTATTATTTCGTGCAGGGGCGCTGGCTGCGCCTATGGATATCATAGAAGAGCGTACGGTGGGCCCGAGCCTGGGTGCTGATAATATCGCGCGCGGGTTCAATTCCACATTGTTCGGTTTCGTTGCGATCGCAGTTTTCATGACTGCCTATTACTTGATGTTCGGTTTTATTTCGGTCGCGGCGCTGGGTGTCAACCTGCTATTGCTCGTTGGCCTTCTTTCGATCCTGCAGGCAACCCTGACGCTTCCCGGCATGGCCGCCATTGCACTTACCATAGGCATGGCCATCGATGCGAACGTGTTGATCAATGAGCGCATACGGGACGAACTAAGGCAGGGCATACCTCCGCAAGCGGCGATCAACGCGGGATACGAGCGGGCGTTCGGCACCATCCTCGACTCCAACATTACCACCCTGATTGCCGGCATGGCGTTATTCGCATTTGGTTCGGGTCCGATCAAAGGCTTTGCCGTGGTGTTGTGTTTAGGCATTTTGACATCCATGTTCAGCGCAGTCATGGTGTCGCGCGGCCTGGTCAATTTGATATATGGCAGCCGCCGCAAGCTGGAGCAAGTCTCCATTGGTCAAGTATGGAAGCCGGTAAGCACCAGGCGTTAAAAAAGAACAGGCCGATTCAGGTTTAAATACCTTCTCGGCAAGATAAGGGTCAGCATGGAATTTTTCAGAATCAAACGCGACATTCCCTTCATGAGCTGGGGAAAATACACCACGGCCATTTCGCTGCTTACGTTTATCGCGGCGGTATTTTTCCTTTATTGCCAAAGGCTTGAACCTGGGAGTGGATTTTACCGGCGGCACGGTAATGGAGGTCGGCTATTCGCAGCCTGCGGACATCAACAAGATACGGAGCAGGCTAGTCGAGCTGGGTATGCCCGACGTTAGCGTACAGAATTTCGGTACCTCCCGCGACGTGCTGATCCGCCTGCCGGCACAGGCCGGATATATCCAGCGCCCGATTGTCCGAGACCGTCATAACGGCACTGCATCAGGACGACAAAGGAGCAGAAATACGCCGGGTAGAGTTTGTGGGGCCGCAGGTAGGGCAGGAACTGGTTGAAAACGGCGCGCTGGCGTTATTGATCGTTTCGCTTGGAATCATTGGATACCTGGCGTTGCGCTTCGAATGGAAATTCGGCGTTGCGGGGGTGATTGCGAATCTGCATGACGTTGTGATCATTCTTGGGTTTTTTGCCTTTTTTCAGTGGGAATTCTCGCTTACCGTATTGGCGGCAATTCTCGCCATTCTTGGATATTCGGTGAATGAATCGGTGGTGGTATTCGACCGCATCCGGGAAAATTTCCGCAAAATGCGCAAAGCCACCGTGGCCCAAGTGATAGACAACGCCATCACGCGCACTATGTCCCGCACCATTATCACTCATGGCTGCACACAGATGGTGGTGACCTCCATGCTGTTTTTTGGCGGCGAAGCGCTGCATTACTTTGCGCTCGCGCTTACTATCGGCATTCTCTTCGGCATTTATTCATCCGTACTGGTGGCAAGCCCCCTCCTCATGCTGCTGGGTGTTTCGCGCGAGGATATTGTCAAACCGGAAAAAAAGGAAGAGGCGGAAGCGCTGCCCTGATCCGAGCAATGTTCCGAGTTTAATCCCTTCTCCCAGTTTCCCATTGTCCCAATTCGCCTCAAGGCTCCATCTTGGAACTTCTCGCCACATTCATCGACATCATCCTGCATCTGGATAAGCATCTCATCTGGCTGGTTCAAAATTATGGCAACTGGATTTATCTCATTCTGTTCCTGATCATTTTCTGTGAGACCGGCTTGGTGGTGACACCATTTCTGCCGGGAGACTCGCTGCTGTTCGTGGCGGGTGCAATTGCCGCCACCGGCGCAATGGACGTCCAATGGCTGGCGGCGCTGCTCATGCTTGCGGCATTTTGGGCGACAATACCAATTACTGGATTGGGCGTTATTTCGGTCCCAGGATATTCACTCGTGCGGACTCGCGCTTTATTGAATCGCGCTCATCTGGAAAAAACTCATGAATTTTATGAAAAGCATGGCGGCAAGACTATCATCTTTGCGCGGTTTCTTCCGATCATCCGCACCTTCGCACCGTTCGTTGCCGGCATCGGACGTATGATCTATCCCGCTTCATGGCGTACAGCGCGTTCGGCAGCGTTTTCTGGATCAGTTTCTTTGTGCTTCGGCGGATTTTTCTTCGGCAATGTGCCCGTGGTGAAAAACAATTTGACGTTTTTCATCTTTGGCATAATCATTATTTCCGTTCTTCCAGGCATTATTCAATTCATGCGCAGCCGGTTTGGAAATCGGGGAAATCGGAACGCCGGAAAGTGATGTAGCAACCTGATAGGACAGTCAGCCGGGTTAAGTGTAGTTTCCCTAGCTCTTTTGCTTGCGCAGCTCCCATCTGCAGCGCCCGTTGCCGTGACTGGGCCGTGCTTCTCTTCCGGTCGCTCCAAACCCAGCCATCCATGCAAATTGGCAAGAGCGATGTCAGCCAGCGCCTGTATCCAGTCATCGCGTTCATTAAGGCAAGGGATATAATGAAACTCCTGGCCCCCGCCTGCGATGAAAATGGCTTTGCCTTCCATGGCAATTTCTTCCAGGGTCTCGAGGCAATCGGAAACAAAACCGGGGCAGACAACATCTACCCGCCGCGTGCTCTGCTTACCAAGTTGTTCCAGCGTAAGCAGCAGTGTATGGGCTTAACCATTCCGCCCGGCCAAATCGGGACTGGAAACAAATCTGATATCTGCTTGCATCCAGTTCAAGCGCCTCGGCCAGCAACCGCCCGGTTTTCTGGCATTCGCAATGATAGGGATCGCCTTTATCCAGGGTGTATCGCGGCACTCCGTGGAAACTCATCACCAGCTTGTCGGGTCTGCCGCTCCTCAGCCAGTAATCGCATACATTTTGTGCCAGCGCGGCGATATAACCCGGATGATCGTGATAATGCTTCACAGTGCGTAGGGCGGGGGTATTACGCATCGTTCCCAATTGCGCGAATACTTCATCGAATGCCGAGGCGGTGCTGCTGGAAGCATACTGCGGGTAGAGCGGCAACACCAGAATGCGCTCGCAGCCCTGTTGCCTCATCCGCCCAGCACCTCGGCGAATGGAAGGATTGCCGATACTCATGGCATATTCCACCATCGGCGCGGGGTGAGCTCGATGCGCTTCGCCAGGATATCGCGCAACAACTGAGTCTGGCGAGCAGTATGTACCTTCAGCGGCGAGCCTTCCGGCATCCAGATCTGGGCATACTTTTCCGCCGATTTTCTTGGGCGGGTGTTAAGTATGACGCCGTTCAGAATCAGCCACCACGCCCACCGCGGAATTTCCACTACCCGTGGATTGCTCAGGAACTGCTTGAGGTAAGGCCGCAGCGCCTGGGCGGTCGGAGCATCAGGCGTACCGAGATTGATCAGCAATACACCTGTCTGGTTTGGTGCACCGTGTTGGTAAGCGGGTTCGGAGGAGATCAAGATAGCGTGCGTGCGAAAAATACCTTGAAGATAGCTTACCGGGGGAGCGGGTTTGCCGTCAGGCCTTACCTGAAAGGCAAGGAATGCCTCAGCAAGTGGCCTGGCCGCCGGAATTTAGTGTACTTAATGTTGTGACAGGGCGCTGGAGAGCAGCCTGGCGGTGATATCCACAACTGGAATGACGCGCTCATAGGCCATGCGGGTGGGGCCGATCACCGCGACAGTGCCGACAATTTTACCATCTACCTCATAAGGCGCCGTCACCACACTGAATTCATCCAGCGTTGCCGCATCCGATTCACCGCCAATGAAAATCTGTACCCCTTCCGCTTTACGGCTGAATTCCAGTAACTCCAGCAATGCCGTCTTTCGCTCAAACAGATCGAATAATTTTTTCAGGCTGGCCATGTTGCTGGACAAATCATGCACATCCAGAAGCTTTCGTTCACCGGTCACGACGACCGTTCCGCTGTTTTCCCGGACTGCTTCGTCTCCCGCCTCGATGGCTGCGGTCATAAGCACCGTGACATCATGACGCAGTTGTTTCAACTCGCTCTGGAGCCGGCTACGGATTTCATCAATGCCACAACCGGCATAATTCTGGTTGATGAAATTTGCGGCCTCGATCAATTCCCCCTGACTGTAGGGTTTGTCAGTGAAAAGCACGCGGTTCTGGACATCGCCTTCTGGCGTCACAATGATGAGCAAAATGCGCTTTTCCGATAATTTCATGAATTCTATATAGCGGAACACCGCACTGCTGCGCTTGGGAGCAACAACCACACCGGCAAAACGGGTCAATTCCGCTAGCAACTGCGAAGCTGAATTAATCAGGCGGGAAGGATTGTCCGGATGCAGTTGACCCTCCAGCTGGTGGATCTCCATGATATCAAGCGGCTTGACCACCAGCAGCGTATCTATAAAAAAGCGATAACCTCGACGGGTCGGTATCCTTCCGGCAGAGGTATGGGGACTGGCGACAAAGCCCATTTCCTCGAGATCAGCCATTACGTTTCGAATGGTGGCAGGGCTGAGATCGAGGCCGGAGAATCTCGAGAGCGAGCGCGAGCCTACCGGTTGACCTTCGCTGATATACCGTTCGACCAGGGTTTTGAGTAGAATTTTAGCGCGTTGATTAAGCATTCGAATATTGTACAACAGGATTCACCCTAAATCCGCCCTGTAACGAGCTCAACGAAAAAAGTGGAGGCCAAGTACTGTAAAAGTATTTATATATCATGATTCGAAACCGCAAAACGCGCGGTCAACTGCTGGATTCAGGTTCTACTACCGGACCAGTTCAGCTACTCATTCCGAGCAACAGTGGAAACGAGTGCTCGCACCTCGGGACTCGCCAGGGATATACAGCAACACCCATAGCGACGAGCCCCTCATTGCGGTCAACCTGGAATACTTTGTCACCTATCGGCCAATATGGTTTAATCTTGAATGCATTTTTTTAAACCGGGCGTCCGGCTTGACTGCGCCTCAACAGATTGCACATCAAAATCCTCGCGATGAGTTTCCCATTTAAAACAATTGCCCTGATCGGAAAGTACAAAAATCCGGATATCATCGCGCCATTGTCGAGGTTGGGGCAATATTTGCGAAGCCGCGGTCTCGAGGTGGTGCTGGATTGCCTTACCGCTTCAAATATGGCAGAGAATGAGTATCCTGCCATCGCCATGGAGGAAATCGGCCTCCGCGCCAATCTCGCCATCGTGCTGGGCGGGGATGGGACCATGCTCAATATCGCCCGAAAACTCGCGCCGTTCGGTGTGCCGTTGGTCGGCATCAATCAGGGCCGGCTCGGGTTTCTTACCGACCTTTCCATCGATACGATGAAGGAAACTCTGGGCTCGATGCTCGAGGGGCAGTATATTGCGGAGCGGCGCATGTTGCTGTGCGCTGAAGTTCTGCGCGATAACAATGTCATGTTTGACGCGCTGGCGTTAAATGACGTGGCGGTGAGCCGGGGGATCGGCGGCAACATGATCGAATTCGAGGTGCGTATCAATGGCGAATATGTCTATTCGCTGCGCTCCGATGGCCTGATAGTCGCCACCCCTACCGGTTCCACAGCTTACGCATTATCATCGGGAGGCCCGATCCTGCATCCAGGCCTTGATTTGATTGCTCTCGTACCGGTCAGTCCGCATACGCTGAGTAACCGCCCCATCATAGTCGGGCCGGATGCAGTGGTGGAAGTCCTGATGCATCACACTGCGGTCGCGCTTGTCCATTCCGACAGCCATTCCCATTTTGACTTGCGGGAACATGACCGGGTGGTCGTGCGGCGCTCACCGCATACCGTAACCCTGCTGCATCCTTCTAACCACAGCTATTACCGCATGCTGCGCGAAAAGCTTGGCTGGAGCGGGTTGCCCCGAAATCCGGCATGAACTTCCTGCTGTTCTCCTTATGTTGAAGTTTGTAAGCATCCGGGATTTCGTGATTGTTGATCATGTGGAGCTGGAATTCGCTCCGGGCTTTACTGTGCTTACCGGTGAAACCGGCGCCGGCAAATCCATATTGATCGATGCGCTGTCGCTTGTTCTGGGCGAGCGCAGCGATGCGGCTGATGTGCGCATTGGCTGCGAGCGCGCCGAGATCAGCGCGGAGTTTGACATTAGGGAATTGCCGGAGCTGGCGGCATGGCTGTACGAGAATGGTTTCGAAAGCGATAGCGGTGATGCAGGCGTATGCCTGATGCGCCGCCTGGTAGATAGCAGCGGGCGATCACGCAGCTTCATCAATGGTTGCTCTGCTACCTTGCAGCAATTGCGTATAGCCGGTGAGAAACTGGTGGATATTCAAGGCCAGCATGCGCATCAGTCGTTATTGCGCGCTGACGCCCAGCGCGACCTGCTCGACGCTTTTTCCGGCAACCGGGAATTGGCGCAGCGCGTGACAGAAGCGTATCGGCGCTGGCGAGAGATTGCGGCAGCGCCGGCTCGACTGGGAAAAAAATTCGGAAGGGCTCATACAGGAGCGTGAGCACCTGGAGTGGCAATCAAGCGAACTCTCCGCATTGAATTTCTCGCTCGGCGAATGGGAAACGCTGCAGGCCGATCACAGCCGTTTATCCCATGCCGCAAGCCTGCTGGAAGCTGCGCAAATGGGGCTGGAGGCGTTATCCGAAGGCGATTCCGCCGCGCTTGCGCAAGTCAACTCGGTAATTTCCCGCCTGACCCATTTGCTCGATTGCGACAACAATCTTAAACCCCTGCTTGATCTGCTGGATTCCGCGCAGATCCAGTTACAGGAAGCGGTGTATGAGCTCGGGCATTACCAGCAGCGCCTCGAGCTGGATCCACAGCATTTGCAGGAAGTCGAGGAACGGCTGGCGGCGATCCATGCGGCGGCCAGAAAGCATCGCGTCGTTCCCGGCTGAATTGCCGGACCTGCTGCAAGCGGTTGCAGAAAAACTGGCCGGGCTCGGCGATAAAGAGAATGGCGAAGCGCTGGCAAAGGAAGAAGCGGCTCTCCTGGACGAGTATCTCGATCTTGCAAAGCAATTGAGTTGCGAGGGGCAAGGCGGCCGAAACACTTGCCCAGCAGGTTACCGCTGCAATGCAAACCATGGCAATGGCGGGAGGCCAATTCTCTGTCGCGCTGATACCGCTCGAGCACGGTAGCGCGAATGGCATGGAGCAAATCGAATTCCAGGTTTCAGCCCATCAGGGATTACCGCTGCGGCCACTGGCCAAGGTCGCATCCGGCGGGGAATTGTCGCGCATTGGCCTGGCAATCCATGTCATCACGAGCAAACTCGGAACGGCGCCCACACTCATATTTGATGAGGTCGACGCGGGCATTGGCGGGCGGGTGGCGGAAATCGTCGGTAGCCTGCTTAAAAAGCTGGGCGCTGAACGTCAGGTTTTATGCATCACTCATCTGGCGCAGGTTGCCTCGGCGGGAGACCATCAATGGCAGATCACCAAATCGGCCGGCGCCTCCAATGATGGAAAAGTATCAAGCCGTATCACGGTGCTTGACAAGCAGGAACGTGTCGAAGAAATTGCGCGCATGCTCGGGGGTGCAACAATTACGGAAACTACGCGTAAGCATGCGGCCGAAATGCTCCTGGCTGGCCAAAAGTAACGAGCTTTTCCCTAACCCTCTCCCGCTCGGGGAGAGGGTTAGGGAAAGGGCCAATTGGAACGCACTGCAGCGACAGTTGCTGAAAAACGCGGTGTGCCAGCGCGGCCAGAAACACGGCCGCGAGGACCATACCCGGAAATACCTTGAAGTTCCCTCATGCTTCGGCCATGAGCCCGGCCGTTCCTGCTACAGGCACGCGAAAGTGCCGGTTCGCTCGCTTTTACTCATGTCTGAGGGAAGCCATGTCAATGGAGAACCGATACTTCACATCCGACTTCACCAATCTTTCGTAGGCCTCGTTGACCTTCTGGATGGGGATCACTTCGACATCGGCAGTAATGTTGTGCGTGCCGCAAAAGTCCAGCATCTCCTGGGTCTCCGGGAGACCGCCGATGTTCGAGCCGGAGAGCTGCTGCGGCCTGCGATGAGGCCGAAGGCGACGACACTGAGCGGCTTTGGGGGAACGCCAACGATAGTGAGGTTGCCGTCGATGCCAAGCAGCTTGATATAGGCGTTGATGTCGTGCTCGGCTGAGATCGTGTCGAGGATGAAGTCGAAGCTGCCGGCGTGTTTTTTCATCTCGTCCGCATTGCGAGAGATTGCGACTTCGTCGGCCCCGAGCCGGAGGGCATCTTCCTTCTTGTTGCGGCGACGTGGTGAAGGCGACAACATGGGCTCCGAGCGCATGTGCAATCTTCACGGCCATGTGACCCAGCCCGCCGAGACCGGCGATGCCAACTTTCTTGCCCTTCGCGACGCCCCAGTGGCGCATGGGCGAGTATGTCGTGATCCCAGCGCAGAGGAGCGGCGCCGCTCCGGCGAGATCGAGGTTGGAGGGGACGCGCAGCACGAAATGCTCATCGACGACGATGCTGTCGGAGTAACCACCGTAGGTCACCCCTCCGAGATACTTATCCGGAGAGTTAAAGGTGAGCCTCTGGTTTGGACAGAAGTTCTCCAGGCCGGCTTTGCACCGGGGACACGTGCGGTCGGGAGTCGACCAGGCACCCGACTGCGACGACGTCGCCAGTCTTGTATTTGGTGACGGCGGAGCCGGTTGTGGTGACACGGCCTACGATCTCATGGCCAGGAACAATCGGGTAGACAGTGGGCATGAACTCGCTCCATTCGTTGCGGACGGAATGAAGATCGGAGTGGCAGATGCCGCAGAAAAGGATTTCGATCTGCACGTCGTGTTCGGTTGGATCGCGCCGCGCAATTGTCGTGCCGGCAAGTGGCGAGACCGCACTGGCAGCGGCGTAAGCTTTTGAGTGATACATGGATTTATGCTCCTGTTAGTTCGTTTCGTCCTCAATTCGATCTGAGAGAAGCCCATGTCGCCTGCTGCCGGTCGGCCGGCGGGCCATAGCCGAAGCTGTTGTCCATGGCGCCATACCCCAGAGCCAAAACTTCCAGATTGCTGCTTCCAAATTTGCGCTTTTGCATTTTCTAGACTCCTGTTTTCCAGGTCAGCCTCATCGGTTATGTGGTGGCGTTTTCATTGGGTCGATTTACAGCCGCTTTTTCAATATAGACAGTTTCGAGGGTTCAGGGGGGGGAAGACAGGGTTTTTGCGCGCGGCCAAGCCGCTTGGATGGATTCTTCATGGACGCAAAGCCAGGGCCTCTGTGCATCCGGTCTTCAGTGGGACGAGGTGTGCGGTACGAATTGATGCACAGGGCCTTCGGCGCTGTCAAGGTGTCGTGGAATAAAAAGCGCAAGGCGAGCGGCTTTATGCCGCGAAGGCGCCTTGTACCGGAGAAGCCGGGGCGGATGCGAGATTGCTCGTATTGAGCCAACCCGCCATTGAGACCGATTCATTCCCTTGGCAGCAATCAATTCCCGCCTGCGTTTTCGCGTAATAGCGTTTTGTACGATTTATAAACAGGATTCGGCGTAGCAGGATTCGGCGTAGCCCTTGCGGCCATCACGCCTCGTCGATCTCTTGAATAATGCTTTAAAAGTCCCGCAGAGCTAAAAACTGCTGTGCTTAATCAGGACGTTCCGCCAATGCCAGAAATTCGGCGCGCTGAGCTGCATTCGTCTTGAGATCGCCGAGCATCGCGGATGTGACCGTTTCCTCACCCGCAACTGCGATTCCCCGAGACTCCATGCACATGTGGCGGCAGCGGATGATGACTCCGACGGCCTTGGGTTGCAGGTGCTCAAGCAGCGATTGGGCAACTTGCTGGGTCAAACGTTCCTGTACCTGTAACCGCGCGGCGAAACAGTTGACCAGGCGCGTCAATTTCGACAGCCCGACAATATGCCCGCTGGGAAGATAACCGATGGTGGCATGACCAAAAAACGGGGCCAGATGGTGCTCGCAATGTGAATAGACCGGTATCTGCCTGACCACGATCAGTTCATCGTAACTTTCGCCGCCGTCGGCAAATGTCTTCAGAATAGCGGCCGGGTCCTGCTTATAGCCGCGAGTCCAATGAGCCCAGGCGCGGCTGACGCGGCCTGGCGTTTCAACCAGCCCCTGGCGTGTAGGGTCTTCTCCGATCGAGCGCAGCAGCCGTTGCCAATCCCCTATGCCAAATTCCGGGTCATTTGAAGTGTCCATGCTCGCTATGCCTTTACTTGAGGGGGGAAGGGTGGAATACGAGGTTAGACAAGGCAGTCCTCCAGAGTCTCAGTGAGGGAGCAATCGCGGGAATAACTTATTCTGCAACGATCATTCTGCGACAGCAAGCATAAACGATGATAGCACAACATAAATCGGCTAAGGAAATTCAGAAACTCCTCTGCGAAGCTTTGGTCTTTAAACTCGCGTTGACTTATTCAAAACATTCGCAATTTGGTAAAATGCCGTATGAAGATCGCAACCTGGAACGTCAACTCCCTCAAAATTCGCCTCCCGCATGTACTCGACTGGCTGGCAGCGAATCAGCCCGACGTGCTGTGTCTGCAGGAAACCAAGCTGCAGGATGAAAATTTTCCAATAGCCGAAATTGCCGCGGGCGGATATCAAACGATCTATACCGGCCAAAAGGCCTACAACGGCGTCGCTGTTCTCAGTAAACAGCCTGGGACAGAACTCGTCATGGGCATACCCGGCCTGGACGATCCGCAAAAGCGCGTGCTCTCGGCCATTTACGGTGACGTGCGGGTGATATGCATCTACGTTCCCAATGGCGAAAAAGTCGGGTCGGAAAAATATCTATATAAATTGAGATGGCTGGCTGCGCTCAAAGACTGGATCCAGGACATGCTCGCCCGGCACCAGAAACTGGTATTGCTGGGAGATTTTAATATTGCACCGGAAGAGCGCGACGTGCATGACCCCCGGTTGTGGGAGGGACAGGTTCTATTCAGTCTGCCTGAGCGTGAGGCGTTCAAGGAAGTGCTCAGTCTGGGCCTGCTGGACAGTTTTCGCCTGTTTGAACAACCGGAGAAATCGTATACCTGGTGGGATTACCGCATGATGGCGTTCCGCCGCAATATGGGCTTGCGGATCGACCACATCCTGCTAAGCAGCGAACTTGCGAAAATATGTACGGCATGTGTTATAGACAGAATGCCGCGCAAACTCGAACGGCCTTCCGATCATGCTCCCATAATGGTGGAGCTTGGAAGTCTCTGCACAGTGCCGTGCCTCGCACACGGAAGCGCTACATGATAGCCTGGGGCTCGATAATTCCCAGGGAAAGCGCGCGGGAGATCGCCTGCTGGCGATTGACCACACCCAATTTCTGAACAGCATTCTGAAGGTGGAACGTCACGGTGCGTTCGGAAATCTTGATAATGTTTGCTATTTCCCACCCCGTTTTGCCTTCGGCGGCCCAAAGCAGGCATTCTTTTTCACGTTCGGTTAAATTAATTTTCTTCAAGGGTATGGGACCTTTACTTAAAACAATACGCTGCACCGCTTCGTGCAGATAACAGGTTAATAACTGGGCTTTGCCCATCATGGCAACGATATCCTCCTGAGCCTCGCGCGATTCGCGGGAAGTGGAAAGGCTCAGCATTGCGGCTTCGCCGCGGTTGCCATGAATCGGAAAACTGGCCCCGCTCACCAGTCCACAATCTTTTGCTTCGCTCCTGACGCGGGCTTCCCTGCGCCCCTTGAAAAGCTCATTCTTCCAGATGATTGGAATTGACGTTTTGGCGCAATGAACAACCGTTGGATCGATATTCGCATAACCTTCCTCATCATAATGACTACGCCATTTTTCCGGATAACAGCTGAGGATGAATCGATACGGCCTGACGAGCGAAGTATTGACTTGTACGCCGTAAAGAAAATGCTCGAATCCCATCTGGCGGGCAATGGCCGTGGCATTGCTGTGCAGTTCTTCCACTGTGCTGCAATTCAGCAGAGATTCGAATAGGCTTAAGTTACTCATGATTTATCCTTTCATGATATATCACTTTTATTGCGGATTTTTTACCGCCCCCATTAATTAACTCGCACGCCTTGGGCGAGAAGTCTATAAGTATAAGGGCACTACTTTCAGCTACAGGGATGACTCATGCGTATTATTGAGCGATTTTGGACAATAATACAGCGAATTCGATTCTTCAGAATATGATCAAAATGGAATGAACACTTTTTCCCAGCTAATCGCTCTTACCGTCGCTCAGCCGTTATAACTGGAGATTGGTTTCGTTCTGCGCCAGAATTTCCGTAGGTCCCCAGTTCGGGCTGTGAAGTTTTTGGTTTTCGTTTCGCTGACAGCCGTCAGGATCAATTGATCGATGCGGCCTTGCTTGACCATTGCCAACAAAGGCTCAAACCAATTCCGTTCCAGGTTTTTCAGACTCTCGCGCCAGCCATAAGCATCCGCGTATTGGGTTTTACCATGCAACACATTGAGCACGACAAGATGACTGCCGGATGTAGCGTATTGAAGCCACGCCGTTGCACCCGGTGGAAGCGGTGCGTGATCTGCGCCGCACGCCTGCGCCAGGGAACCGGCTAACACATCGTCGGTCCAGATATGGGTGTAAGGGCTGACCATCGATAGTGGCATGGTCCCGCCGCCCCAGAACCAGATACTATTAATGGGCGGTTCACCTCGCGCTTCTCGCAACTGATTAAGTGGATGCTCGTGCAGCAGCATCTGAATTTCGTTGAAGAGACTACGCCAGATCGCATTGTTCGTGCTGTATGGCAACAGTTCGTTAATGCCTTTATTGGCAACCTCGCCAAGCAGATGGGTTCTTGCCGGGGGTATTTTCGTTGCACGCAAATACCAGCGATCGGGCCGTAGCGGGAAAAATACTATTTGCTGCCCGCTGTCAGCGAAGTGGCGGTTCAGCAATTCGGTAAGCTGACTCGCTTCCTGGGATGAAATTTGAAAGACACGACTGTCAGCCAGAACGAGCTGATCGCGTTCGATTTGCAAATGTACCGGGTCGGCACGAATCCAGTAATCGTTGCCTGCTTTTATCCCTTCGGCGCTATCGGTCACCAGGGTAATGGGCGCTACGGGCCAGTCCAGTTGCTTCGCTACGTTAAAAGCTTTGCAAAGCCATGCTTCAAGACCTTTTGATCCTTCCGGCTCATCATCGATGCTCGAGGACTTTGCCAGCAGCTTCTGCAGGGCGGGCAGCGGCAAATCACGATAAATGGCGGTTAATGTAACGTCGGGCCAGAAGAGGGAGGGAACCAGCAAATGTAAATTCATTTATGGAAGACCGCTGGCTGGAGCGCACCGCCGATATCTGGCGGTGAGGTCAGCAGCTGGAACCTGCTTTGCACATGAATCCAGGCTAACAATTGTCAACGAGGTAGCACCGGTTAGACAATAGAGCGGAAAAATCTTCGACCTTTGCCTGGCAAGCTCCTTAACCGCCCGCGACGGTCATCCGGTCTATCAGTATTGAACCGCATTGCTTGGACCCGCGTACAATCACATCATTTCCGACCGCGGAAATGCCGAGCAGCATATCCTTCAGGTTACCCGCTATGGTGATTTCCTCGACCGCATGGCGGATTTCGCCACCTTCCACCCAGAATCCCGCCGCTCCGCGCGAATAATCGCCTGTGACCGAGTTTACGCCCTGGCCGAGCAACTCGGTCACCAGCAGTCCTTTACCCATTTTTTCAAGCAGGGCGGAAAACTCCAGCCCGCCGCCATTATCCAGAATCAGATTATGATTGCCGCCGGCGTTTCCGGTGGTGCTTAACCCAAGCTTGCGGCCGGAATAGCTGCTGAGAAAATAGCCTTGTACCACGCCATTCTCGACAACTTTGCGATCACGCGTGGCAACGCCTTCATCATCGAACGAGCCGCTCGCCAGGCCTTTTTTCAGATGAGGCAACTCGCGGATCTGAATGTCCGGCGCAAATACCTGACGTCCGATACTGTCCAGTAAAAACGATGACTTCCGGTAGAGGCTACCCCCGCTCACAGCACTTACAAAATGTCCTATCAGACTTGCGGCGATGGGCGCTTCGAACAGCACGGGTACTTCGCAAGTGCCAATTTTACGTGCCCCCAGGCGCCGAACGCTGCGCGTGCCCGTTATCCTGCCGACGCTGCCAGCCTGCTCCAGATCCGCGGCGTCGCGCGCTGTACTGTACCAATAGTCGCGCTGCATGGCTTCGTCCTCGCTTGCAATCACCGCACAACTGATACTGTGGCGCGACGCGGGATAGCCCCCCATGAACCCCAGGCTGTTCGCATATACGAATTGTGATTCATTCAGCAGGACACTTGCCCCTTCGGAGTTGGTGATACGCTTGTCGACTGAAAACGCGGCCGCTTCGCAGGTCTGGGCAAGCTCTATTGCCTGCTCCACCGGCAAATCCCAGGGAAAATATAAATCAAGATCGGGAAACTCTCGCGCCAGTAAATCAGCATCGGCGAGGCCCGCGCAATTATCCGCCGCGGTATGTCCGGCGATGGAAAGCGCTGCCGCCACTGTTTCGCCGACCGCCTGGGGAGAAAAATCCGAAGTACTTGCGTGGCCGCGCTTTTGGCCAATATAGACGGTAACCGCTAGTCCTTTGTCGCGGTTGTACTCGATGGTTTCAACCTCGCCGCGCCGTACCGTAACATTCTGGCCGAAGCCATCCGTTACGCCAGCCTCGCACGCACTGGCGCCGCCCTTCCTGGCATGATCCAATACATCCTGCGCGATTTGCTGGAGCGTATGGAACGGATAGGAGAAACGCTGCGAAGGTTTAACGATGTCATTCATGGGGTCAAAGGATTTATTAGGGATTATGTGGGACCAGCTATCGGCTCGGGCCCAGTATAAGGCCCTATTTTCGCGGCGAAAGGAAAGGTTGTATGATCGCGGGGCTTTCGGAGTATTTTTGCGGATGGCGTTATGATAGCAGATTCTTCATGACAATTAAGTCAGCCCTCGAATGCGCCGCCTCTGAATGAACCCTGAGTATTGCCGGCGCCCCTCTGGTAGTACATGTCGGAATACTGGAAAAACATAATGCAAGAAAAACGGGAAAACGAACCTGAGCAACCGCTTCCGCTTAGCAAGACGCGTCGGAAAAAAGAAATGCATGCGCTGCAGGATATGGGCGAACGCCTGGTCCAACTCGATCTCAAGCATTTGCAAGAGCTCGATCTGCCGGAAACCCTCATAGACGCCATACTCGAAGCCAGGCGAATACGGGCGCACGGAGCGAGGCGCCGCCAGATGCAACTTATCGGCAAACTGATGCGCGAGATTGACGCTTCGCCGGTACGGGAAAAGCTTGCCTTGCTGAACGGTATGACTCTGCAACATGCGGCCCGGCTGCATCTGCTCGAGCGCTGGCGCGACCGGCTATTGGCGGACGAGCAAGCCCTCACTGAACTTGGGCAAGCATATCCTGGCGCAGATCTGCAGAGGCTGCGGACGCTCATGCGCAATGCGAACACCGAAAAGCTGGCGAACAAACCCCCCAGGAGCTTTCGCGCGTTATTTCACGAATTGCAGGGGATCATCCGTGAAACCACGGAAACCGGCGGGCACGCCAAAGACGAGTAAGGCTTAAGGATTGCGGCATTCCAGGCTTGACCCGGCCCATCTCAAACAATAATGGATGAGCCTGTCATTAGGTATCGGGTATGGGCTTTCCAGTCCTATCGCCAGGGTTCCATTCGGGAAAGGCCGCGCGCAGGGAGTCTGTTTAACGAAGGGAAAGCCGCGAGTTAGTCATTCCGGGCTTGACCCGGAATCCAGCTCGAACTAACGACGGCATGCTTGGACAGCCACCTGGTACGAGTTTCATGCTGTTCCCGCAAATTTCAATAGACAGTTAATAAGTTATGAAAAACATGAAAAACCGCTTCCTTCACCCCAGCATCATCTTGAGAGCATCCGATCTTCAGGCTGTGCTGGGTCCGATAGGCAGGACGGGAATTTACG
The DNA here is from genome assembly GCA_963745455.1 of uncultured beta proteobacterium. Lineage (GTDB taxonomy): Bacteria > Pseudomonadota > Gammaproteobacteria > Burkholderiales > Nitrosomonadaceae > Nitrosospira. The sequence continues at coordinate 76,107 of CAVUXR010000042.1, read as the reverse complement.
CCGGAACAGTAAACTTGATGCCCGTGCCGATCAATTCGGATGAAGTAATCTTATAAGCAAAGTCTTGCGGTTCCAGACTGTCACGCTGATGGCCGGCTACTTCCGCCTCGGGATACATGAAAAATGGAAGCTCACCCAGAACACTGTCTTTTGCCAGGATAACATCCCTGGCATGGTTAAACGCCACCCAATTCATTTCCCACGAACCAAACAGTTTTTCGCGCAGCGCGACTACCCGGGGATGCCCAACGGGTAATTCTTCATCCAGCGCCAGTTGCCGCACATCCGCGGGATCCACAGGCACCCAGCCCAGGCCGGCAAGATAGAATTCCGGTCGGCAGTGCTGCGCAGTGGTGATATCACCGGATTGGCCAAGCGTTTTGTGAGCTGCAGAATCGTCAATACGGATTCCATAGTTATCCCGTGCGGGGACGCCCGCGGCGCGTGCCAACCCGACAAACAGAGCATTGAGGTCAGCGCATTTACCGCCCAGATTGCCGCTTTCGAGCATGGACTTGATATCGCCCCGCCCGCAGCCCCGCGTGGCCGGATCTCGATACGAATTATCCACTACCCAATTGTATATGGCATGAGCCTTTTGCAAGGGCGACTGGGCGTTGGCATCTTTCACGATAGATAATGCAGTCTTGCGTACAATCCCATCAAGCGGGACGTGTTTGGTAGGCTGCAAATAACGTTTCACCTCCGCAGGCAGGGCGGTTGCGGCCCGCTCGGAATAATGGTTCAGATCGACTGAGCGATCAGTTGTCTTGACAACACTGCTCACTGTAACACTACGCGGACCGGTGCCCCGCCACTCCGCGTAAAACATGGGAGACGACGTTCCGGGAATATTTTCAAATTTTGCAATGTCGGCGTTGCCTTTCCAGACGCTGCCTTGAGAAAATTGATGGGGAGTGTCAGCGGTATCGGGCATTGGCAGCCATAAGCGCGCTTTTTTCCCTTCGTTTGGCAAATCGACCTTATAGGTCAGGCGATAGCTATGCGGGCGCCGCGGAATGGCTTGCGCGGCAAATGCCGATGGCGCAATGGGAAGCAGTGCCGCGCTGACCCCGGTTAATTTGATGAAATCCCTGCGTTTCATAATCTTCTCCTGCTGGATGGATTAAACTGTAAAAAAATCGAAAGTGCGAAATCTAATCCCGCGTTTGGCTTAAGTCAAGGGAACCTTTGGACAGATCTTCGGGACTTTCTTGCAGGGATTGGTAGTCTGGCCAGTAAACCGATAGGCTGAGTTGACGATCAGGCTGATAAACTCCAGTGGATACGACGGACTCTTGAATCAATCATCCCTTATATCCCTTATATCCCTTACATCCCTTATTTGTGACTGATGAACTCTATCTCTCCCGATCTGCTTTCCACCGTTGAAGTCGAAACCGGCAAGAATCCAACCCATACAGTATTATGGCTCCATGGTCTCGGGGCGAGTGGCCATGATTTCGTTCCTGTCGTGAATGAGCTTGCGTTACCCTCGTCAACCCGTATCCGTTTCTTGTTCCCGCATGCGCCCATGCGGGCAGTGAGCATCAATCGGGGCATGGTGATGCGCGCATGGTATGACTATGACATGGTAGACCCGAACTTGGGTCTTCATGAAAACATGGCAAGCCTGCAGGAATCTCAGTTGGCGATCGAAGCGCTAATAGTTCGTGAGGAGCAGCGCGGCATACAGCCCGGGCATATTGTGCTTGCGGGCTTTTCCCAGGGCGGAGCCCTGGCGCTCCAGGCGGGCCTGCGCTATCCCGAAAAACTCGCAGGAATCATGGTGCTGTCCGCTTATTTGCCAGCGCCGCAAACTCTCGCATCGGAAGCTAACCGCGCCAACCGTACCACACCGATTTTCATGGCGCATGGTAGTAATGACAGTGTCATACCAATGATGCTCGCCGCGACATCGAAACGACAACTGATCGATTCAGGTTATGCCGTGGAGTGGCATGAGTATCGGATGGCGCATACGGTTTGTAGCGACGAACTGGACGATATCGTTGAATGGCTGAAGCGGGTTTTGATGTAGTTATATAGTTTTTGAAAACGCTCTTCCTGGGCAAGCCCTGGAAAAAGATTCCAGGCGTGTCGCCCATTTTCAGCCCAGCAAGTGTAGGATGGGTGGAGCAAAGCGCAACCCATCATTAGGCTTCACATCTCGTCAGAGTCTTGATGAGTTTCGCTCCGTCCCGCCCCCATCCTACCTATAGCGTTATCTTTCTCACTATATGAGTCAGCTGTAGGTCAGGCTATGCCTGACGATCCGGCGAAGATGCCGGGCAGAGCCCGACCTCTTTTACTTGCATCTTTCACCAAAATCAGAACAATTTCGATCATACAAGGTTGGGGTGAGGCAACCAGATATGTATGGTGAAAAACAACGTTGGGGTCCTCCGTCACCCCAACCTACACCGGCGGTGCTTCAGCCCGCCAAACCCGCTTCCAGGTCAAGATTGTCTAACCCCACATTCGCCATCCGGCCACTTTTCACAAATTTTCCATACATGCCTGACAGTTCCTTCACATCTCCTATATTACCCTCCTAGCATCAGGGTAATTATGTGCTATATTCCATTTTATCAGCAGGGAAAATTTTATCACTAGATCAAAAAATGGAGGAACAAATGTATACACCCGTTATGCCCGCTCAGACTCCGGAAGCAGCCAAGCTGCCGGGTCAGATGTCGGCTTCGATACTGGAAAAAGAAGGCTGTACGACGAGGCGGATCGCACACGTCGATGACGATCCCGATATTCGGGATACTGTCAAGCGCATACTGGATGCAAATGGATATGCGGTCGACAGCTATCAGACAATGAACGATTTCATACTCTCGCTGCGGAACTCATCGAGCCTACCCGATCTGGCAATACTCGACGTAATGGTGGAGACGATGGATGCAGGGCTGGAGGCGTATACGCAGCTTCGGGAGCAGTTCCCCGCCTCCACATGATCTTCATGACCTCTCTGGGTCAAGAAATCCGCCCTTATTTCACCGGCCTATCGGATGAGTGGATTTTGATTGTGGAAAAGCCCGTTGAGCCCGTGAGTCTTTTGTCGATCATCCGAAGCCGCCTGGACGGATCCGAGACCTGAGGCACGGATGGCAAGCGCTTCGCGGCTGATCTGACCATGGCTATCGCGGAATTTTCCTGGGACGCATCCAAAAATCGCTTCGCGCTCCCCGGCATGGGCTTGGCCGGCTCCAAGCTCAGCGATCAGGTACTGATCGGCAATGCCCATTGGTTTATTATTTTTCGCTGGGCTGTCATTGGTGTTCTCCTTCTGTTTCAAATCTTTGCGCTTATCGCTTCAGACACCCTTACAGAAATTGGCATTACCCATCAGCAAGGATGGCCGGTTGCCGTAACCGCGCTGCTGTGCATCGCTAATATTCTGTATATCTATGCTTTGGATTTCCGGCCGCAAACGCAATATAACTCGCCTTCAATAAATATCTGGGCTCAAATTATTGTCGATCTTCTGTGCCTGTCGGTTGTCGTGCATTTCGTTGGCAGCATCGCGACCCCCGCTCCGTTTTTTTATGTGCTGCATATCGCCTTGTCCTGTATCTTTTTCTCGACGATAGAAAGCCTCATCGTTACAACACTGGTTTGTGCAATGTATGGGATTGTATTGCTGATCGAGAATCCGTTGCTTTTTCTGGCTCCTCAATCGATATCGATATCGCCTGACGGACCCACCCTTCATCCGCTCAAAATCGATATTCTGTTATGGATGTTTACTCTTGATATATTGTTTTTCGTCGTGTGGTATGTCGTCTCGCGTCTTTCGATTGTCGTACGCGCCAATGAACGCCACCTTCTGGACGCTTACGAGCAGATCAGCCGGGCGCAAGTGGAGAAAGACCGATACGCCGTGTTGATGACACATCAGCTCAAGGCGCCGCTCGATGCCATCCGCAGCAAGATTAATTTGATAAAAGGAAATTATTGTGGCGAAGTCCCGCCTGAAATCAGGGATGTACTTCTGAAGATCGATAACCGCGCCTCGGGTATGGCGGGGCTGATCCTGGATGTGCTCAAACTTGAACGGCTGAAAGCCGCGGCCCGGGATCCCGGTAATTTGGAGCAGGTCAATGTGGAACCGGTCATTCGAAAGTGCATCGATAAATTAAAGCCGATCGCCAGTTCGCGACAAATTATCATCAAGGCCTCAACCGAGGATTTTATTGTCGAAGGCATTCCCAGCCAGTTCGAGATTCTGTTCGAGAATATCATTTCGAATGCGATCGCTTATTCCTATGACGGCGGGTCAGTGGAGATTTCGTCCGTCTTCGACAGGCAGAACTCATCCGCTGTAGTGACCGTTGTCGATCATGGGATTGGGATTGGGGATAAAGACCTGCCGCACATCTTCGACGAGTATTTTTATACTCCGCGAGCCGCCCTGCACAACAGGACATCGAGCGGTATAGGCTTATCGATCGTGAAAACGGTTGCGGAGAATAACAAGCTGCACATCAAGATTTCGAGCGAACAGAATGTGGGAACTATTTTTTCGGTCATCTTCCCGCAAGCGAAAAACGCATCTGTTCCAAAAAGTATAATGCAACAATCTGCAACCTTGGTACCGGAGCCTGGGATTCAGGCCGAATCTCACGCATAAGGCTTACCTGGAAGCCTTCATTGAACTCTTTCCATTCCGGTAATCCATTTTTTTCGCATGATTTTAAGCTGGCCTCTCTGCGTTTTGCTGTCGAGGCGCTTTCTTTGCGATTGACGCGTTGGCTTGGTCGGTTTTCGTTCCCGAGGCAGCTCAACGATACTATCGATGAGTTCATGTAATCGCCTCAGCGCTTCCGCGCGATTTTTATCCTGGCTGCGATACTGCTGCGCTTTGATGACGATGACACCTTCCCTGGTGATCCGATGGTCGCGCAGTTTTAATAAGCGCTCTTTGTAGATTTCGGGTAGCGAGGAAGCATTGATATCGAAACGTAGATGAATCGCGCTTGAGACTTTATTTACGTTTTGCCCGCCCGATCCTTGCGCCCGAATTGCCCTTATGTCGATCTCGCTTTCGGCAATCGCTATTTTGCCGGGATTCCCGGTCGTTTCTGTGAAATTCTCATCCATGGCTCATTTCCACGGATTTTCCTGCTGGCCAAAAGCGGGCGAAAACGGCCTCGGCATAAAGCCGAAATCCTTCGTTGCATCGGCATGGGGAAAACACAAATCGGTATTCATCCGCACTGCCATTTCCGGAGTTATGCTTCGTTTGCCCGGAAACAGCATTATGGCTTGTATTCCCAAGCGGAATAGCCAGGCGGGAACAAGGAAAAAACGTATCGGCTTACCGAGCGAGCTGAAAATCTTCTCGACCATTTGCCTGTAAGTCAAGATTTCGCCGCCGCTTAAATTATAGGATCTGTTGAACGTGATTGGCTGGCCCAAGCGCCAAAATGCATGCTTGTGCCAGATCATCCGCATGAACCGGTTGCCGCAGCCCCCCGGCCTCCCCGAGTAGAGGAAAAAACCCATAACGACGGATGAATCGGGCAATCTGCGTGATATTTTTATCCCGGCCACAATCATAAACCAGTGTTGGACGGAATACCGTCCAGTTCATTTCCAAAACGCCGCAGTCGCGGCGAATCGATCTCTTCCGCTGCACTTAAGCGTGCCACCAGTTGCCGCTCGCTGGCATCGGCGGAATCGGCCTTGCTAAACAGACTCGTTGAGCCAAAGGCGATCACGCGTTTTGCCTGGAGCGAACGCAAGACAGGGAGCAATGGCGGCAACAGCCAAAGCGGCGCCAGATGAATCAGCGCTGTGGCGTTAATCTTGGGCAATTGCTCAGGATGATCGATATTGATCTGGTGCCAAAACAGTCTATCTTGCCGCAGCCGGGCGTAGCCCATTTTTACGGCTGAAGGCATGAACCTCGTAGCCCGCTTCCAGCAGGCGCGGCAGTAAAAAGCGCCCAATGATACTGGTCGCGCCGGTGACAATGACCTGACGAGGAGAAGCGAGACTCGACATTAACTTTTGTGCCCGGGTTAGTAGTCTCGGCGACAAATACAGTGAATAGTGTCATTCCGGGCCTTGACCCGGAATCCAGTCCATCCATCCGAAAATGGGTGGCGTGTCTCGCACGCCACCGGATATTGGTTTTCGTTGGTCTGGCATTTGTACTGCTTATGTGCCGGATAAGTAGTTAAAAAACTACTCGACCTGATTGTTATCCCCCAAGATGACTACGCTATCCGGTCGCTTGCTCCGATGCCTGTCCTCGTCCAACTCCAATCGCGCGTCCGGCGCGGCGCGCGGTGTAATACAACGCAACTGCCATAAACCGCAACCATATTCCCAGAGCGACCAGCCACATGACAATGCCAGGGTATTGGCGCCGGAAGAATTTGTGGTAGAACCGCATCATTCCCTTATGCTTGTGCCATTCCACAAAGACAGGCCGGGACTGGCTGCAGGCTCCCTTATGGTGCACAACCGGGGTATCGGGTAAGAAGAAAATCTTCCAGCCTTTTTGCCGGAAGCGCATGCACCAATCCAGATCTTCGCAATGAAGAAAATAATCTTCATCCCACAGGCCTACATTTTGTATTGCCTCGCGCCGCACCAGCATGAGAGCGCCGGAAATAGCTTCCACCTCAAGGGGGCCATCCGGCAGGGGCTGTTTGTGCAGATGAAAATCGAAAAACAGGCGTGGCCAATAAGCACTGAAACGGTACAGCCCGAATGCTCGAACAAACGAACGCCAGGGAGTGGGCACAGCGCGGCGGCCTCCGGCTTGTTCGGTGCCGTCATCGTTGAGCAGCAATCCGCCCACCATGCCCGCCTGGGGGCTCCTTTCCAGGAACTGAACCATATGCTGCAACGAATCCTCGCCGAGAACGCAGTCGGGATTCAGAAACAAAAGGTAAGGCTGTATGGCCTGCTCAACACCTATATTGCACGCGGCGGCAAAACCGAGATTAGCGGTATTTCGAATGATTTTGAGCTTCGGTCTTAGGGAAACGCTGAGCGCAAAATTCGAGGCTGGAATCTGACGACGCGTTATCCACCACCAGCACTTCACTTGCCTGGGGCATGCCGAATGGATGCACTCCGCCAGGAATGGTCCGGCATTGTAATTCACGGTAATGACCGAGACCGGTAGCTGATCTGTAAAAGTCGTTACCTCAACAACCATCATGGTGAGCGTGCATTAACTGCGCGTTGGCCATTACGTGTGATGTGCTGGGGCCCGCCGCGCAAAGCAGCTTCCACTACTTGGCTAAGTTGAGTTTTGGGATCTTGGAGCCGCCATTGGCTTGGGGGCATTCACTCTCCAGACTGGTCAGATAATCTGGTCGATTGTGGTTACTTAAAGTAGCGATTGTCAACGGTGATGGATCGTCCGCCTCGCTGTATAAGCTTATTTTATATTTATCAGTCGGGCGGACTGTTGTGGACGGTTTTCCTTGAAAACCGTAGTCGTTTGTCCAAGGTACGCCAGACATTCATAATCCCGGCGTGACGATCAGCCTGAATCTTGCGCCGCTTACGCCACATTCCGGGAAGACCTTTGATTGCATCCCGCTTTGCTCGCCAGATCACTTTACTCTGCCCGCGTGCGGAGAAATATGCCACAGCTACGAGATTCAAAAGGACGTGGATGGAGGAAGTGGTGTCCAAAACAGAGCCCCAGGCATATTTTTTACAAACGTCCAGACCATATTCCGGTGGCCGTGATAAACAGAAAAATCGCTATTCTGGCCGCCAGAACTCATCGAGCCGACGTGATGCACGATCGCATCCGGGACATAGCGGCATATATGACCGCCAAGTCTTAGGCGAAATCCGAGATCGATGTCTTCGACATAACAAAAAAAATCTTCATCAAACCCGCCAGCCTCTGTCAAGACATCTCTACGATAAAGCGCTGCACAGGCACAGGCAGAAAAAATCTCACCCGCGATATCATCCGCGGCGTTTTGATAACGCTTATATCATCCCGCCATACCAATCCGGAAAGATGGTATACATCTCCTATACCATCGAGCGTAGTGGGCAACCCATACACTATCTGTCTTGAGCCAAAGAATGCCACGTCAGGATACGCATGGGCAGCCGCGACCAGGCACTTTAGCCAATCTACATCGGGTAGAGCATCGCATCCGGATTCAGCAAGGCTACCAGTTCAGTATCACATTCTTTTATTGCGCCGTTATTTGCTGCTGCGAAGCCCAGATTAGCGCCAAGCATTCTGACTGTTACTCCAGATACTTGTTCAGCCCGCTGAGCAGAACCATCGGTACTGCCGTTATCCATTACAAGAATGCGAGCTGGCGGGAGTGACTGTTGTGTCAGACGCGTTAGGCATTCATTCAGTAAAGTGCCGCCATTCCAATTTACTATGATGACGGTAACGGGCGCCAAGTAAGGACCTCAATTAGCAGTTCTTCTTTATTCCCTGTGGTAAGGGAATTCCTCGCTCAAGTGATCGCTGTTGCGAAAACGGATAAACTGTTAAATGACATAAAAGCTATCAATCATTACAATACCTTCAGTCAGTCAAATTTTTCTACTCTCAAAAACTATTCCATTATTACCCAGTATCCCATACCGAATGTCGTATAGTTTATGCATCGTGGTGTAGAAGCCAATTGCATTTAATTTCAATAACATTTTCATCGAGAAAATGTTCTATACCAGTATGCCGTCTGGATTTACGGGATCCAATGATCGGTTCATTGGTCCATATGATATTTAATTTCACTATCAATTATCTCAGCTCTATTTTCGTCAAAATAACTGGTTTGATAAAAAGGAACCGTAAAGATGTGTACCCCTCCAGGTTTTAATATTCTGCGAACTTCTTTAAAGGCCCTGTAAGGATAAAGAAATGTGCTCAAAAACATCACTCGTGAGCACGATATCAAATGTATTTTCGGCAAAATGTGAGTCTGTCAGATTTACATTTAATATTCCATCAACGATAGCTCCTGATTCGTATGCTTCACCAAAGTATTCACTTAAGACATAGTTCACGTTATGTTTAAGGCTCTCGTGTAGGCCACCGGATGACTCGGCATTTAAAATGTATCTGCCTGACGTTATCTTTCCAAGATCTCCTAGGTTAAGAAATTTTCTTAACAAATAACATAGCTGCCTCTTTCTATTACTAGCTCTGCATAATGCGCAATAACCCAGTTCTCTATGATTGTCGTAAAACTTATCAAAATAAGTTAGGCGGCCACAAACCAAACATATTCCAACAAAACCATATTTAGAAGTGAAGTTCTCCACCCAATTAAAACTTCTGTCCGGAACCGGATAGACCTTCATATGGCTTAGTCGATCAGGTGAATTATCGTTTTCGTCACGATCTTTTAATAACCACCACAATTAAATGCCCATTTCGAACGTTCGGCATCCCTTATTTGGATGCTCAGGCAAAGCGTTGCAAATATTTTTCTTATGCAATTCAAGATAAACAGTATCATAATTCTTCAGTAGAGTTGCCGGGTCGAATTTAGCCGCTGCCTCAGGAACTCGTTGGAGATGCTCTAGGTATAGATTTTTTTCTTCAATATACCTAACAATAATTTCAGCAACAGTGGTTATCGGGATGTTCCGGTCTTCGAGGTCGAACACTGTTCCAGCGGATCCGCTGCTGGTGGACATCATTTTTTTTACTTCTCCGATATTGCTCGCCAGAACTGGACGATTGGAGTAAAAACAATCGATCAATACAAGTGGAAAACTTTCACCCGCGAAACGCGAAGGAAGAAAACCTAAGTCAGAGGTTGCAAAATAATCACAAGTATTTGCTCTGAATCCTAACAAATGTACGTATTCCTCACTTACTACGTGTTTTAACCTCTCATATTCGGGACCATTCCCGATTAGCAATAAATGGATGTCCTTTTGGCTGATCTTTCTCGCCAATTTCACCGCTTCTATAGCCTCTTGCCATCCCTTTTCCGGAATGGCCCGGCTGACCAGGCAAAGGAGGAAGGCGTTTTCGGGAACGTTTATTTCAGCCCGTGGAATTGGAGATATTGGTACGAGATTCGACGTATTGCCGATCTTGACGAAACGAGTCATATCAAAAGAATTGGAAGCGAAAGGCGTCAGATTTTTGTCAGCAATATAAACAAATTTACCAACCCTTTTTTCCAGCAGCGGAAGAATCTGCTTTAATTCTACTGGCGGAATTGTTTCGTACATTCCGTGGGTGGTGACAATTAATTGGACGTTTGGATTATGCTCCAGGAAGTTGCAAACATTTACATCAACCCAGCCATGATGTGAGTGCACAAGCTCGGTCCCCATGTCATCAGCTACAGCGCTCAGTTTTTCCAGCGTATCCAATTCCAACAAGGGTATGTCTTCCCGCAACATTCGTCTTACACCCTGTTCGGTAGGGTCTTTATGGCAATTGAAGAAAGTGATGGAATAACCGGCCGTCTTTAGCATATTGGCTAGCTTGATAGGGAACGTCTCTCCCCCTCCTGCTATTAACGCATAAGAGACCATCAATAAATTTGGTTTCCGCTGCAATGAAAGATGGCGAATTCGCTCATAGTCATAGCATTTTTTAAATGAATCGTCTGAGTAATCCGTGCGGAATGAGTGCCAATGCGATTTCAGGAGATGCTGCTGGTATTCAAATATTTTGTCCTCAACTCGATATAGTGTGATTACCTCTGCTGCAACTTGTTCATGTTCCTGATAATAAATATCCTGACTGTATGTGCTCAGCGAGGTGTTCGTTTGGTGAAGCCGATAGTAATTAGTAGCTTCCGGAGTGTAGGCTACTAGCCACCTCGTATAAGATGCAAATAAAACACCCAGTCTCCACATATTCTCATCCGCCTCCATTTTTCATTCTCCAGCAACTCCAGTTTCCTCGGATGGCGAAAAATCGCACTGCTGACATTCGGTACGATATTTTTAATCGCCCACGCCTTATTTACCAGGTGATGCGCCGACATTACAAACGGTCTACGCCACAAGTCGGGATCCAATTCCGCTAAATACTCCTCTAAACTCCACATCGGTTCATCAGACTCTTTCTCAACAACTGTGGTTCGACAATAAGCAAGCATTACAGCGTCATCCACGAAATATTTTACGAGGTCCGCTGCCAGATTCTCAGAGCAGTAATCATCGCTTTCGGCTACCCATACCAGCTCCCCAGATGCCAACTCAAACCCTCGTTTCCATTGATTAAATACCCCCCCAGAATTTTTTTTATTGAACTCGCATTGTGTTATCTGGGGATAGCGTTGCCGATATTCTTCAAGAATAAGTTGGCTCTCATCCGTAGATGCGTCATCCAGCAGAATGACCTCAAAATTCGAATACGTCTGCTGATAAATGGAATCGAGTCGTTGCCGAAGAAAACGGGCGTGGTTATAGCTGGGTACGATTACAGATACTTTAGGATGGAAATCTACAGAAACAGATTTCTTGGGCCAGTAAAGACTCTTAGGAGTAAAAATGGAAGAGGAAAGGTCTCGGCGTAAATACTGCTTTCTTAAGTACAGCTTCAGCTTAACGAAAAGCAGTTCATGTAATTTTGGGGATACTGGATATATAGCCTTGCTCGAAATATTTCTGGCCGAGGCGTACCAGCGGCGAATTGCAGGGTTGGAGGCGTATTGCTTTACCAGATAGCTCGCTGCATGCATCGCAACCGGTGTGGCTGCGCTTTTAACCTCTTTTAAGCGATATGCCACCGCCCGTAGTGGCCCAGTGATTCGCCAACTTGTGGAGCTATAAAGGGCCGCTAGCCGGCTGTCTTGCTCCACTAAGGCCTCGGTTAGTTGGACAACTTCCGCCTCATGGTCAGCCACCACTTCCGCCTCATGGTCAGCCACCAGCTTATTGAGCGCGATAAGCCGCTCATTTTGCTGGGCTAGCGAATCGGATCTCAACGGCAGACACAACCAGGAATTTAGAATCTCTTGCGAGTCACGTCCAGTCACCTGTTTCTGTACTTGGGATTCCAATTGCACAAAGCGTTGAAAGTCTTCGCCTGTAACAGCATAACCGGCGGTTTTTAAAGAAAATTCGATAAATTCCTGTTTGGAAAAAGCTCGTTCTGTGGAATTCCTGCCAAAACGGACGGACCACATTGTCCACGTCAGCGAACGGAACAGTAGCCAGCCAAGCTCCATATCACTGCGAAGTCTCCATTCGACGTCTATCGCGACTGGTTTGTTATCATGTGTCACAACAATGTTCTGCGGAGTAATGTCGAAAAAAAAGCCTGGCACCATATCGGGCGACCGGGATATGGAAACAGAAATTGACCTTTGGTCAGCGATTAGCACGATCATACGTACATACCTTTGTATGAAAGCGCTTACTTCCTCAACCGACCAGCCATCGCGTGAAACTATTTTCGTGAATTCCAGAGACAGCGGTTTCCCAGCCACATATTCCGCAGTTACCGGGTATTCACATTGGATAAGATCTCTTGGGTTGTCACGGGGTTGACCGCCGAGCATATGGTATTTAACTACTATGTCATTTTGATTGGCGTGCTCAAAAACCTGTTCTTTACAATATTTGAGGACTCTATCAGTACTGTAGTGATATCCCAGGACGCCCGGCTTAACGATTTTTTGTTGAAGTGGCGATGCCGCAATCAGGAAAGAATTTGCCATATCTAAAGCCAGTCCATTCTTGAATACTTCAGGCCAGGCCAGCTCTAGTGAAAAGTTCGTGTTCGGTGGGAGCTGTGGATCGCGCCTTACGCTTTGCCAAGCCAGGGCGGCACCATCAAACTTTTTACTGGAGAGACCTTCTTCAGTCAAAATCGACACGGGCAGTTTGTAATCTGGAAACGGAGCCAGAAACTCGACCGTAGCGAAACCTGCTTCTTCTATCAGGTTGGCGAGAACTATCCGACCAAAAGTTTGTGGCTGATCCGCGGTGTAACGCCCTTCAATGCCATACATCGGCTGACCGAGATGATCTTCCGGCGCACCGGCAAAGTATTTCAGTCCTAACTGGTTTTCGATGGCGACTATTAACTTACCTTCGGGTTTCAGCAGAGACCGAACGCGCTGGAGCATCATGCGCGCAGGGTTTTCGCCTGAGGTAAACAGATTGGCATACTCGAGTACGCCGATAAGGGTAATTAAGTCGAACTGATGGTCACATTCAAACTGGTCGAATTTTTCTGCCAGCACCGTTACATTTTCGAGGTCTCGCGTCCTGGAGCGAGCAATTGCCGCACGGCGGAGGCTTCCCTCAAGAGCTAGAACGCTTGCGCCGGATTCGCCCAAGTAACGTGTGACTGCACCGCAACCCGCGCCGATCTCAAGAATGTTGCCTCTGAGCGCACTCTCAAATGGCCGTAAAATGTTGGCACGAGTACTGGATAGATGGTAGAACGTTGGCCAATCGGTACAATGCTGCCGTAGCTCTGCTGAGAAAACCGTAATATCGGATGCCGTGATCGATAACTTCAGCAATACGTAACTCGGCTTCATCGCCATCGCTATATGAAATACCGGTATAACCAGGTCTTGACCAAATGCCCTTCGATAAATCAAATACATAATTTGAGCTTAACAACTGATTCACCATCTGAGATCTTGCGGAAGAAATTCGGAAAAGAAACTCAACACTTATTCAGTGTGATCGTTTTTATAATGCCTTTAATAAACTTAAATTGATATCCGGGTTACTGACAAGTTGAGCCCAAGGTCAGCCAGACCGTGAAAATATTGATGCTGCCGTACGATAAAGTGGATCGAATCATACCGGCGGTCATGCGGTATAATGTCCTCGCCCTCCCGGGTTGCAATGCCTATCGAAATAAAATAATCGCCGGGGGCGAGTCCGCACTTGAAATCGGCCCTGGCATGCATCACAGATCCTTCCTTGAAAAGAACCTTAAAGCCGTCGGAATTCTGCATCTCTGAGTTGGTGCCAGAGATGGTCACGCCATCCTTTGTTTTGATCGTGATGCCCAGTATGGGGCGCAGCAAGGCACAGTAGAATTTTACGGACACAGCAAGTGTGACAATTTGGCCGGCGGTGATAGCTGAAGGATACGGTTCATCGCTTGCGGCCAGATAGAAATCAAGAATAGACGCTGTGCCGTCGCCCCAGCGGTATTCATGAGCATTATATCCCTCACGTGTCGCAAACACGTCAAGTGCCTCGCTTAGCTGATAGGAAGTTTCTATCTCACTGGCAATTTGTGTAGCAGCGTTTTCCGATTGAAGAGATGAGGTATTGATTAATTTTTTTTCCTTGCCGAATAACAAGTCCAGATAACGATTTATCACTCGGCGTGGTTCGCCTGTCTCGATCTGTTCGCCGTTATTCAAGAGAATTGCGGACGAACAGTGCGTAACGATTTGCTCGGTGGAGTGTGTCACCAGCAGAATGCTCGTACCTCTTTCTTTTAATTGCTGTAAACGCGCGAAACACTTCGCCTGAAATTTTGCATCCCCTACGGATAACGCCTCATCAACGATAAGAATATCGGGATCCACCTGCGCCTGGACAGCAAACGCCAGCCGGACAGTCATCCCGCTGGAATACGTCTTGACGGGCTGTTCGATAAACTGGCCGATGTCGGCAAAAGCGGCGATATCGTCAAATTTATCGTCTACCTCCGCTTTGCTCAAGCCGAGCACGGCGGCATTCATATAAACATTTTCGCGTCCGGTAAATTCCGGGTTAAAGCCCGAGCCCAGCTCCAGCAGGGCTGCAATGCGCCCCATCGTTTTTATCCCGCCTTCGGTAGGCGTCAGCGTTCCGCAGATGAGTTGGAGCAGCGTTGATTTCCCCGAACCGTTGCGCCCGACGATGCCGACGGTTTCACCTTTTTTAACTTCAAACGAGACGTTCTTGAGTGCCCAGAACTCGCGGAAATACTGCTTGGGCGCTCGCCCTAACAAGCGTTGCAGGCGTGGCGCAACAAATTGCTTGAGTCGGTCGCGCGGCGCGTCATAGATCTGGTAGCACTTTGAAAGGTTCTGCACGCGGATGGTGATATCGCCTGAGCGTGTTGCCACGGTTTTATTATCAGCTTTTGCCTCCTGCCACTGCCCCTCCCGGGCTTCGGTTTCGGAAGGGAAATAAAGGCTGCGCGTGTATGTTCAGAGAACATCCGCAAACCCTTTTCGTGTCTTCTGGAACCAGGCGAAACCCTCCAGGCAATCAGTATCGCAACCGTGGTCATGATCCCCCATCGCTGGAGTCGGGAGCTGGCCGAAAACCAGAACCTTGCGCCCTTCCTCGATGATAAAAGCGAGCGGGTTAAGCTGCAGCCAGCCCTGATATTTGACCGGCAGGGCGCTCAAAGGGTAGAACACGGGCGAGATAAATAACAGGACAGTGGTGAACATTCCGGTGATTTGCCCGATATCGCGAACGAATACGCCAAACGCCGCCAGGAACCAGGCGAAGCCCATCGCCATAAATACCAGCGGGAGCAGGATAAAAGGGAAAAGAATCGCCGTCCACTGGAGCTGGTGATTCAGAATCAGTTGTGCCAGCAGCAATACCCCAATGCTTATGACAGTATGAAATAGAGCGGAACCAAAAGCGACCCAGGGAAGTATTTCCAGCGGGAAAATGACCTTTTTCACATAGTTGACATTGGAGAGTATCAATGCGGGGGCCCGATTGATGCATTCTGCGAAGAGCCCATGCACGATCAATCCGACGAAAAGAATGATTGCAAAATCGGTTTTGCTTTCCGTGTCGCCCATTCCCCACCGTGCTTTGAAAACCACCGAAAAAACGAACGTATAGATTACAAGCATGAGCAAGGGGTTGAAGAATGACCACGCAATGCCCATGACTGAGCCGCGGTAGCGCCCGATGACTTCGCGCTTGGTCAAGGCTGCAACGAGGCTACGATTGCGCCAGAGGCTGGCGGCCATTTCACGCGGCCGGATGGAGAATTTTTGCATGAAATTGGATGATAAAGAATTGCGTGTAATGTGGCGAGGACAGGCATGATATGGCCGGGGTCATACATTACCGAATTTCTATGGGCTTAATCAGTGTCCTTGCGCGCTGTGCGCAGGATGTGCGAATTCCAGGACGAGCTGTGCCGGCTTTCATTGTTGCGGTAGTACGAGCATTTCAACTCGTTTGACGGTTTCATGCGCAGCGTTTAGATAACAGCATAACATAAAAGCCTTTTACGTCATTCAGGCTGGCTGCCGCGCTGCCGTGACGCCACGAATATTCAATTCAGCTTGTTATACATTCAGCAAATCCCTCCGCTGCCATTAATCTTCGCTTCAGTTCATTCTCTCTCCCTATTGAAATCCTGCATCCACTGATTTGTAGGAGCTTCCGGATTTCTGTTTTCGCGATAAAACGAGTAGTCCTGCCGGATTGCCGGCCTCGGCGTTCAAGTCCTGTTAGGGGCTTGATCAAACCTCTGCATCAAGTCCAAAGATTTTTTATACGAGCTCTTGCATTTCCCCGGAAGTTGAATATAATTACGAATCATTCTCATTAATAATTGCGGGAACGGCCTTAATGGATAAGCTACCCGACGATCCCGAACGACAGTACCGAGACGGAGAAATTCGTGCTGAACCGGAACAGGCGCATTTATAGCGATTCCCTGTTTTCCACGGTGACGAAGTATTTATTCAGCATCGGGGCGAGCAATATCGCTTGCGCCGGACCCGCAACGGCAAGTTGATTCTGACCAAATAGTGAAACAGTAGACAACTCAACAGTAGACAACTCAGTAGACTTAAGGCGCTCATCATGTATATTTGTGTCTGCAAAGGTGTAACCGATACCGCCATCCGCGAAGCCGTCCATCGGGGCGCCGACCGGATGCGGGATTTAAAGACCTGCCTGGGTGTGAGCGAGCAATGTGGAATATGTGCGTGCCACGCAAAGGAGGTGCTGGAGAAAGCACTGATGCAAAGAACCGTGGCGCAACACCATCCCACATAAATTACTCGCAGTTATACGGCACAAGAATCGCCTGAGGAGGCACGACATGAAAAGCAGCGCAGACATTATCCAGTGGCTGAACCGCCAACTGCAACATGAGTTGACAGCCATCAATCAGTATTTTCTTCATGCGCGCATGTATGAAAACTGGGGGCTCAACAGCCTGAGCAAGCGTGAATATGAAGAGTCCATAGAAGAAATGAAGCATGCCGATGCTTTGATCAGGCGCATATTGTTTTTGGAGGGACTGCCTAATCTGCAGGAACTCGGCAAGCTCCTGATTGGCGAAAAAGCGGAAGAATGCGTGGAATGCGACCTCAAACTGGAGATGGCCTCGCGGGAGACTCTGCTGGCCGCAATTTCCGCGAGCGAAACAGCCAAGGATTATGTTTCAAGAGAACTTTTAAAGGAAATTCTGGAGGATACGGAAAAACATATTGACTGGCTGGAAACGCAGCTGGATGTCATGCAGAAGGTCGGTATACAGAACTGGCTGCAAAGCCAGATGTAAAGGTTATCCGTTGTTGTCCGTGCCGCCGGGTTTTTACTACCCGGTGGCCCCCGCGGCTTCGAACGATCTTATGGACAGCCAGCCCATGCAGGGCAAGTCAGCTTTTAGCTTGACGCGGAGTATGGGCCCGTGGATGTGCTTGAGAAAGGTTCGGTAACAACGATTTCAGCGGCCACGGCAATTTACGGGCGGCTGCGTCGCTCCCTTCCTTTGCTCGCTCAGAGTTCGGAAGCTCGGCGATCCCCTTTTCGCTCCCTTTTCGATCCATTCCAGCGCTATTTCCAGCGGTTCTACAAGCGTTTTCAAACGAGAATTCAGCGTGGCAGTAATAATCGAATCCATGAAAATGGACCATTGCGGCTGATAGAGGTTCCGGTGCGGGAAAGCGCGGGAAATTCTGTTCAAATTAAAGTAATTGATGATATGCGGCCGCACGGTACGGTTACACGGTAGGTTGCAGCCCATCTGGAGAAAGTATGAGTTCCAAATTACATGGGCAGAAGCGCGGCGCTGGTGGCTCTGGCGATGGGCTGCTGTATGTGGTTTATGTCACAAGCCGCGCAGGCCGCGGCAAAGGATTCGGCAAAGACGCCGGTAAGGGAATACTGGATCGCGGCGGAAAAAGCCTCGTGGAATTACGCGCCGCATGGAAAAAACCTGATCAAGCCGGATGCCGGGCTCGGGGTTTGGGGAGAAACGCTGGCTTATCCCAAGTACCGTTATATCGGTTATACGGATGGGAGTTATGCCAAAGCATTGCCGCAGCCGGCGTGGATGGGAATTTTAGGGCCCCAGCTCAGGGCTGTGGTGGGAGAGACCATCAAGGTTCATTTTCTGAACAAGACAGACCGGCCGCTTTCGATGCATCCGCATGGGGTGTTTTATGACAAGCACAATGAAGGCGCGGATGGAGCCGGAGCAGGAGCATCTGTTCCGCCCGGCAAATCCTATACATACACCTGGGTTGCGGATGAAGCGGCGGGCCCGGGCCCGGCGGATCCCTCTTCCGTTGCCTGGCTCTACCATTCCCATGTAATGGAAGACGAAGAAGCCAATCTTGGCCTGGTTGGTACGATTGTTGTCACGCGTAAAGGCATGGCTCGCTCCGCCTCCGACCCGGCGCCGCGCGACGTGGATCAGGAATTTACTTCGCTGTTCATGATTTTCAACGAGGAAGATGGCAAGGAAAGCGGAATGAAGCACACGGTCAATGGCCGCATTTTTGGCAACCTCGAAGGCTACGAAACCCGCCTGGGAAAACGGGTCCGGTGGCATGTCACCGCGTTGGGTAATGAAACGGATAACCATACAGCTCACTGGCATGGGCAAACCGTGCTTGAGCGTGGCCGCCGGACCGATGTGGTGGAAGTGTTGCCCGCCAGCATGACCTCGGTCGATATGACGCCGCGTTCGGCAGGCAACTGGCTTTTTCACTGCCACGTGGACGACCATATGATGGCAGGGATGTCTACGCGCTGGCGCGTCGCCCCCTGACACGATGGAACAACCGCGCGAAGCTTTTAAAAACAAAGCAAGTTAACTGGAAAGGAAACACTTAAATGAAGTTTGCGCACATCGTCACCATTCCCGTCGCCCTCGTCAGCGGCCTGCTCAGCCTTGATGCCGCTGCACATGCGTTGTGGCTGGAGGGTGGTTCCTCCGGCACTACCACTACGAAGCTTTATTTTGGGGAATACGCAGAAAACCTGCGCGAGCCTTCCCCCGGCAGGCTCGACAGCATTATTGAACCAGCGGTGACTGTGGTTGATGCTGGAGGGCACGCAAGGCCCGCCGAGGCTCGTCGCGAGAATAATCACTTCACGGTAGCCGGCGGCCCTACGGTATTGGTGCAGGCGCTCAAGCAGCCTGTACGTGAACCGCAGGGTGAGATCCCCAACCCGGCGCAACGTCGCTTTTTGTATGCGCGCCTGGGCAAGGGTGGCAGCCTGCCGCTTGATATTCATAACGACGGTAACCTGCTGCGCTTGAGCTTTATGGGCAAGCCTGTGGCGAAGGGCAAAATTATCGTTATCGCGCCAAATGGCTGGGAAAAGCATTTAAGTACGGATGAGAAGGGCGAGGCGGCGTTTTCCTTACCCGAGCCAGGTCTTTATGTCATCGAGGCCACGCACGAACTGAGCAAGTCCGGCGAATTCGGGGGTAAGCCATATACCGTCGAAGTGCACAGGACGACGCTAAGCCTCTACAAGTAAGCTTCATAACCAGACCTGAATAATGAGTACTCTTCAACCCGGCGCGAGCGCACCGGAAACCCGCGCAGCCCCTCCGAATTCACGTCAGCAGCCCGGCATGCCGCAACCGGCTGCCTCACAGCCCGCCATCGAGCCGCGCGGTTATCTGTTTTTGTCGCAGAGCATGAAGCGGGGCCGTTTTCTTGTTTGGCTACGCCGTACGCATGCCTGGATAGGGCTATGGGGGGCGGCATTGGGTTTATTGTTTGGCGTGTCCGGCATTCTGCTCAATCATCGCAATGAGATGAAAATTCCATTAGCCAAGCAGCATGAATCCCGCCAGACGCTCACGCCGCCGATATCCAGCCTTGAATCACCCGAGACACTGGAAACATGGCTGCGTGCTGAATTAAAACTGCCTCACGCTAAATCCCGCATTCAAAAGAAGCCAGGCGGTCCGGCCCCTTGGGGAGGCGGGCGAATAGAGCAGCCGGAAAACTGGCGCATCATGCTTATCACGCCCAACCTCAGCATAAACGCCGAGTACTGGAAAGGCGATGCGGAGGCGCATATCGAGCAGAAAGAGGCCAACGCCTGGGCGACGCTCGCCAATTTCCATAAGGGAAGCGGGATGTCGAATGTCTGGATATTGCTCACCGACACCCTTGCCGGCGGCCTGCTGGTTTTGGCCATAACGGGCACGCTCCTGTGGAGCCGCCTGCATGGGCGACGGCTCGTGGCGGCTGGATTGATCGGTACCACGCTTACCACCGCACTCGCTCTGATGCTCAGCGCGCTGTCGCTGTCATGATGCTATCCAGCCCAGCTTCGCGCAGAGTCCCGCACCCGAGGCGAAAAGCCATGTAGTCGCTTGTTTTCAGCTTCGCTCCCGCTCCAGTGCGAAAAATCCCTACCAGCATAACCATATAGCCACTAGCCAGCCATCAAGCCATCGTGCTCGCCTTGGGCCGCTTGTAGCCAGCCAATAACTAAAACGATAGAGACGCTACCGTGAAACATTTTTCCAGACGTAAGCCGAGATTCGCCCCCATGGCCCTGCTTGCTGCGGGGTTTTTCATGCCGATTCATGCATCAGCTCAAGATAAGGATAGTCCTGAATCAAAAACCGCGTTACCGGAAGTAAAGGTCACCACGGGGAGGGTGAGACCTGGAACGCTGGAGGATGTGGCGCGAACAGGCAGCAAGACCGACACGCCATTACGCGATATTCCCGCCAGTGTAGCGGTAGTGCCCGCGGCCCTGCTGAAGGAGCAGGGAGTCATAAACATGAACGATGCGATGCGCAACGTCAGCAGCGTTCAACCGCTTATGGGCGGGGGCTATGGGTTCGCGAACAATTACACTTCTCGCGGCCTGCCGTTGAGTTTTTTTCGCGATGACATGCCCGATGGGACGTCGCCGCAAAATGGTTATTACCGCACCATGTACGATGTCGAGCGCATCGAAGTGCTGAAAGGCCCGGGGTCCGCGTTATTCGGCGTGGCCGGCCCTGGCGGCAGCATCAATATGATTACCAAGCAACCGCGAAGTGCCTTTGCATTATCCACCGGAACCATGCTGGGCAGTTTCGGTACCCGCAATGGATATCTCGACGCGACAGGACCCATCGGGCAAAGCTTTGCCGGACGTTTCGTTACCGATCTGGAGCATGCTGATGGTTTTCGCGGGCTCAAACGCGATATTTTCGAGATCTCGCCTACTCTGTTGTGGCGTCTCGCCGATGATAAAACCTTATTGGTGGATTTCGATCATCGTGAAATAAAAATCAGGCCGGACAACTATGGAACACTTTTCGATTTCAATTCCCGATTGGTCGCTCCCCGGGAAAATCGCTATTACAGCCCCTTCAATAACACCAGCAATACCATCAACCGCGTTACCGCAGTGCATAACTGGGCGATCTCTGCGGATCTGAATATGCGTACGGCATTCACTTACGATGGGCGAGCGCTCGATCTGGTACGAAATGGAGGCGGCAACCAGGCCAATGCCGCTGGCATTATTACCGGCCGCGATGCGCGCCATCAAACCGACCATCAGGCGTTCGCGACATTTCAGAACGAGTTTATCTGGAAAAAGGTTACGGGCCCGGTCAAGCACACGTTTCTGGGAGGTTTCGAGTACAAGAATACGGATATCACGACCGTGCGGACGGATTATACGCTGCCTAACCAGGTCAGTCTTTTTAATCCGAACAATCTGGAAACCTCGCTGAATGGTGATCACGGCCAGGCCAATCTTCGATCGCAGAATCAGCAGCGACCAGACCTCGTTTTACGGGCAGGATCAAATCGATCTGAGCGAACAGTTCAAACTGCGCCTGGGAATTCGTAACGATCTCGTCCAATGGAGCGACAAGGGTTTTCAGTCCGGAGTCGGATATCGCGAAATCGTGCGAAGCCGGTCCCTGACTACTTACTCGACTGGCGGCGTTTATCAGCCTACCAAGTTCCTGGCTTTTTATGCCGGCTATAGCACGGGCGCGTTCGTCAATTTGTCTACAGAACCTACGGCGGTGGCCGCCGCGCCCGAAACCTCGAATCAGATAGAGGTCGGCGCGAAAGCAACGTTGCTGGATGGCAAGGCTGACTTGAACGTGGCGCTGTTTCAAACCAGCCGCAACAATTATTTCATTACCTTGAATCCGGGCTTGAACAATAATCAAACTCAGGATGGAAAGGATCGTTCCCGCGGGGTGGAAGTGAACTTCGCTTATCGCCCTATCGCCGGGCTGAGCATACTCGGAAACGGTGTCTGGATGGACCCTGAGACAATTTCCCGGGCAAACGCCGTCAATAATGTTCTTGGCATAAACAGGAGTATTTTCGGCAACCGTCCGGTAGGCGTAGCTACGAACATGGGCAATTTATGGACCTACTTATCAGATACAGACAGGCCTCGCCCAGGGTTTGACATTCGGTTTCGGCGTCACCTACAAGGGCGACAGTTTTGCCGACACGTTGAATCTGCTGAGAGTGCCGTCATACGTGGTTTACGATGCGATGGTCTCGTACCGGATAAAGAAGCTGGAAGTTGCGGTCAACGTCAAGAATCTCACCGATAAAACCTACTATACCAATCCAACGTTCGCCGGCGCCTTGCCGGGCGACCCGCTCAGCGCCTTCGGCTCTATCCGTCTCTATTTTAATTAGGCCGCGGACCGGCGTGATGGGTTGAGCCGGCATCCACCGCGGGTTCGGTGCACAGCCGTCGGGTCGGAACTGGGAGCTGAAAGAGCCGCGGTTATGGCGAATTTCAACATCGAGCTTGCCCATCTCAAGCCTCGACGGGGGAACATCGAGCCGAGCCGCGCGGTCATGGCAATCGAGGAAAAGCGCCAGAACTGGCAAGAGCGCGCATCGAGGCGGCAGGGGAGGGCGGCAAGACCCTGTTCGGGTGGCTATTGGACCAGTCGTCAGCAAGACCTGCTTAGCCTGCTGGCTTTCTGCACAGCGGTTTCAGTCAATACCGTATTAGGGCGGGAGAAAACACCATATCGAACAAGGCTTGCGCCAATATCAGGTGCGCGTGGCCGAGAGCGAGAAACGCCTGCTACAGACGCTCGCTCGCGACCAAGGTATGCAATTGACTCCTGTCAATAAAATTGGTTAGCCGAGGTTCTTGGGTGGGGAACCAAAGCGGGCTTCGCTACGCAGTGCGCATGCGCCTTGCGTTCCAGCCAAGAAACAGGAGTCCCGCCGTGAACATTACCCAAGTCTCAGGTTCGGGAACAGGTGCCACCTCAAGGCGGCCAAAAAGACCCTCAGTTTCGCCGTGCGGCCCTGCTGCGAAATACAGGGCATCCGCCCGGCCGAGGCTCGCGCCATTGCCGAATTGCAGTCCCCATAGCCCATCGATGGAGATAACATTACCATGCTCATCGCGCAGGTAATCGATTGCCTGATGGGTGGCTGGATCGAATGCCACGATTGTGCCATCACCGAAATTACCCACAAGCAGCTTGCCGCTATAGTCGCCGAAGCCATCGGGAGCAAATGCTACGCCCCAAGGCGCATTCAGCAGGCCGCGATCATCCCAGGTATGCAGCAAAGCGCCGGATGCATTGAACTCGGCTAACCTCCCCAAACCTGCACCGCTGGCCTCTTCACCGCCAAGAATTTGTCCGGGCCTCTCAGGGTCCTCCTGAGTTTTGGCGTATGGCACAAACAGATTTGTTCCGTCCGGACCTGTCAGCGCCTGGATATTAAAGGGCGCATAGTCACCGGGCTTGGCTGTTGCGGAAGCGGAGAACGGGTTTGCGAACGCAGCCTGAGTGCTCGTTTCACTGAAGTTACCGTCGAAACTCTGAATGCCTGCGTTGGCTCCGAAATTCGCTACATGGATACGATCATTGCCGGGGCCCAGCGCAATGCCGAAATAATGCGCATCCGCTGATGATTGATCAACGACAAGCTTGGCAAATGCCGGCCGGTCAAAGCTCCCGTCCGAGTTTTTGCGCTCGGTCCATGCCGAAATGGTGCCTGTGTCGGTCGCGAAAATGAACTTGGCCGCTTCCGTAAGGGATCCCTGCGTAATCGTGAATTGCGCGCCCGGGTTGAATACCACGCCGGTTGGCGTTCCGATGGAAACCGCCTGGCCGGTTGCCGGACCAGGAACGGTTACCAGACGGAGATCGTCTGAAAACAGCGGAGTACGGCCTACATCCCCGATGAATTGGTTCGTCGTTCCCGCACCGTTGCTCTCCACCCAGAAGTGCCCTCCAAAGCCGGCGGGACGGATCGCTATCCCCCAGGCATTGATGAGGGTCGGATCGACGATGCTCGCGCCGTAGGCGTCTGTGCTTGCAACCAGGTTTGTCTGTTTGTATCCGGCCGCATGGACCGGAACCGATACTGCCACAAGCGCGAGTATGACACTGCCCGACAACCATGCTGTGCCCTTGTACCGCATTTTACATGAGTCGATTTTGCCCATTTTTCCTCCCGTGGCTAAATGTTGTGTAGATGTGGTGCTCGACTTAACGAAAAAGCATGCAGCCCGGTCCGTTTTAAAGATGGGCTAGTGATAGAAGTAAAATAGCTTCTAACGGCTCTTTTAATAACTGCCTAAAAATCCACTATCATCATTCCGCGTATGGCGGCCGGTGAACCCGGGGTAATGTTGTTGTTATTGCTGGCGGAGAGGAAGTAGTGCTTGTTAAGCATGTTTTCGACGTTCACCTGCAGGCGCAGGCGCTTGTCGAGTCTTGCGTACATTGCCGCGTCCAGTCGCGTGTAACCCGGCAAAACAACGGTGTTATCAACGGATGCAAACATGTTGCTGCGATTGATCACACCCAGCGCCACGCCCCACCATGGCGTGATGTCCAACCGGTTCCATAGCGAGAACGTATGCCTGGGAACCTGCCCCAGAATTGCGCCAGCTTCTCCGCCCTCGCCTTGCGCGCGGGTGATTCTGCTGTCCTGATACGCGTACCCTCCCATCACGCTCCAGGTCGAGGTTATTCTGCCGCTAATGCCCAGTTCGATGCCCTCGCTGCGCTGGGCATTGGCAAGCAGTAACCGTACCGGGTTAAGCGGGTCGGGAATAGCTACATTGGTACGGTCCAGTCTGTACGCCGCGGCGGTAAAGGCCAGGTTGGGCCGTATATCCCACTTTACGCCGGCTTCGAGATTGATGAATCTTTCCGGGGTAAGTGCCTGGTTGGTGATTTCAAGTGAGGACAGTTGATCGCCAGCGCGCGGTACATAGGCCAGGCTATAGCTCCAATAAATGGAAACCGGCTCAATCGGCTTGAAAACCAGGCCGGCGCGCGGCGAGAGTAATCCGTTTGTTTTGCTGAGTTCTTCCCCGGTGCGATTATTATGTAACTTCAACTCAAAATCGTCATAGCGCAAACCCAGTATTGCCTGAAATTTGGACCATTTCAGTTGATTCTGAATGTAGAGCCCGATTATATTTGCGGTAATACGGTTGCTTACGCCCGTGGGATCGAGCCTGAAGGAAACGGGGTCCGCCGTTCGCGGGTTGATTACCGGTACTGACACCGAACTGAACAGGGTGTCATCCTCCGGGTCGTCCGGATGACCCGTGCCCGAGAAGACATCGTTGTTGAAATAACCGGTCTTGCGCAAATTATTGGTAATTTGCTGGCCCACCTCGATTCCCGCCAACAGTCTGTGTTCGAGCGGGCCGGTATTCAGGGTGTACATCACGTCGGACTGGTTGAACACGTTGCTGCGCTTGGTGGAACTGTTGTAAGCACCGAGATCAACCATGGTTCCATCAGGACTTACCGTGCTGGGAAATATGTTCTGATAAAACTTGTCGTAAACGGCATAGCGTGTGCGATTGCGGAAGGTAACGCCATTGTCGAACCCATGCTCGATCAATGAGTACAAACTGAGAACCGTGGTACCCGTCGGGCTGCGGCGAGGATCGCCAAAGAATGTGGATGTACTGGTGTCAACGGGGCGCCCCATGAACGATGGAATGCCGCGATCGGCGGTGCGGTCATCCCGGAAATATTCCCCACCCATTACAATATTGGTGCGGTCGGTCGGCCTGAGCGTTAACGTAGGATTGATGCCGTGGCGCTTAATGGTGACGCCGTCCCGATAGCTGCCGGAGTTTTCATACATGGCATTGACGCGAAAAGCCGCCACTTCATTAATGCCTTGGCCGACGTCCATTAACAGCCGTTTCGTCCCGAATGATCCCGCCTGGAACGAGAAGGAGCGTGTCGGATCCCAGCCGGCCTGCTTGGTTACGCGGTTGATCACTCCACCGGCGCCGCCCCGGCCAAAGATCATGCCATTCGGACCTTTCAGGGTTTCAACGCGCTCCATGTTGTACAGATCGCGAAAATACTCGACGTCATCCCGGATGCCATCGATAAAAAAATTCCCGCTTGACTGATTACCCCTGAAGATCGGTGCATCGGTGTTGCCTTCTCCTTGCGCCATCCCGACGCCGGGAACATAGCGAACCACGTCGGCCATGCTCAGCATTCCCTGATCCTTGATCAGATCCTGCGTCACGACGGTGATGGCTTGCGGGACATCTCGCAAGAGCGTATTTGTCTTCGTCGCGGTCACACTTTGGGCAACAGCATAGTCGCGTCCTCGGTTTGCCGACACTGTTAACGAGGGCAATACAGTCACATCGCCAGAGGATGCGCCAGGGGATGCGGGACCGGGCGCGGTACTGGCTGCAGATTCTTGCGTCTTTCTTATGGCATACCCATCCGCCTGGGGCACTGCTTGAAAGCCGCTGCCGATCAGTAATCGATTTAACCCTGCCTGAACAGTGAAATCTCCCTGTAGTCCTTGAGTCATCAATCCCTTTAATCTCGGCAGCATCGAACGAAAGCTTGATACCTGTTTGTTGGGCAAAACGGTTCAGTGCATCTTCCAGCGGGTTGGGAAGGATATTGAATGTATGTTTCGCATCTTCGGCCGCAATAGCCGACTCCGCATAAACGTCGTACGGCAGCACCGTCGTTAGCGTTCCCAGACATATCAGAACGCTATGCAATGCTGCGAGGAGTGGTGTCAGGTAATTTCGAGCGGATATCCAGGTGTTAAGCGCGTGCGGGTGGGACGGGTTTCGGCTGGAAGAATTGCGGAAATGTTGAGATGCCGAATCTGAAAGGACTACGATAGGCGGAAGGTCCGCCATAGGAGAGAGCTTTTTTTTATCCCGCGCCACAGCCGATACCCTGACAAGTCAGTTAAAAAAAGTGGCTGGCTTGCCCGGGATGGGCTGGCTGGCTGAAAGGCCGCTGAGAAGGAGAAACTCAGCGGCAACGGATAAATCTATACCTGGCTACGTGTTCGTTTTCTGATGCCTATTTTTCATAATGCCAACAATGGAGCATTCGAATGGCATCGCATTTCTATTTGTAACATTTGTTCAGTCTTTGTGAAGCTCTTGTGATTTTTTTTTAATAAGAATAAGAATGATTCGCATTATACCATATTCCACAAGTAAGGTAAGGTTTTATTTGGAATCAAGTGTAGGGCGTCCGATCGGAATCGGCTAGCTTGTCAATTGCCTGAATGCCGGATGTGGACAGTTGAGATTTCCTTTGCTGCGGAGCCATCCGGCTGCGGCGCTGCTTGCAGACTGGTTACTTCAGCAGTATGGAGTAGGGCTTATTTAGTCAGAATTAACTTATCATTACTCGTTCGGCGCAGAGAATATTCATATTTGTAGGACATAAATATTTAAAATCAATCGAATTGCGCCGAATTACCTCTCTACCAGCAAGTGGTGATCGGACAAGTCATGCTTCGGCGACTCGGGCGCATAGATATATCATTAACTCAATGCCCGGCTGCAAATAGAAAATTGTGAGCCCATTCTCTTTAATAATGCTCGCCCTTGCCATGTCAACGGATTCCTTCGCAGCAGCCATCGGCAAAGGATCGAGCCTATACAAACCCCGCCTCGCCGAGGCCTTGCGCATGGGCCTGATTTTTGGTGTGGTCGAAGCCATTACCCCGATCATTGGCTGGCTAATCGGCCAGGCGGCCTCGCAGTTCGTCAAAGACTGGGACCATTGGATTGCTTTTGGCTTATTGCTGATCCTGGGCCTGCATATGATCTACAACGGTTTGAAAGCCCCGGAAGAAGAGGAAGAAAAAACCAAGCAGCATGGATTTTTTTTGCTCGTGGTCACTGCTATTGCCACCAGCATCGATGCGCTTGCCGTTGGCATCGGCCTGGCATTCATCAATGTCAACATTATGGTAGCGGCTGCGGCCATTGGCCTCGCTACCATGACCATGGTCACCATTGGCACCCTGCTCGGTCGCGTACTAGGTACCCTAGCAGGCCGGCGCGCTGAAATACTCGGGGGCATTGTGTTGATGTTGGTCGGTGCGACCATCCTGTACGAGCACTTGGCCGTACAATAACAGCAACTATCAGCACATCGAATGCGGGAAAAAGCTATTAGCCGCACCCAAACCGTCCGCCTGACGGACGCGGCCGAAGCGGACCTTTACGCACTGGACTGCATCGGGCTGCGCTGGGGTGTGTCGGGCTACTATTCCCTTGAAGCTGTCCATGGATTGTTCATGGATCTGCCCGTTCCTGCCAATGGGTACCCAGCGCGTGCAAACCCATGAAGAAAATTCCAAATTTATAAGAAATCCGAGTTGCACGTCGGATAGCTTTAGAGGGACGCGCATCTCAAATTCTTTACCCCCGCTCCTGTATTTTGCATTTACAGATCGCTTGATCGTTGTCAGGCACGAACTCATAAGCGTCCAGGAATTATCTCATTCGCATCTTTTTTTCGCTGATTTTCACTTAAAAAACACGTCGGAGAGCTTTACGTGCTAACTGCGGAGACCCTCTACAGATAAGGGTTTCAGGGTATATTCGCGTCTCGTTCCTGTAAGATTTTACAGCTATTCGGAAAGCTGGTTCCGTTGTTTCATAGCACCGTCATCAACCAACGACAGGTGCAGAACAATGGGACAAATTATGCTTGCGCAACACGGAAATGGCTCGCTGGACCCGCGGGCAGCCATGGGAATGTATCGGCTGAGGCACGAAGTCTTCCATGATCGGCTAGGCTGGGAAGTTACTACGGATAACGGGATGGAGCACGACGAGTTCGATCATGCCGATCCGGTTTATGTTCTCGCAAAAGGGGATGAAGATGAGGTTCTGGGCTGTTGGCGGTTGCTTCCGACCACAGGGCCGAATATGCTGAAGGATACTTTCCCGCAACTGCTGCACGGGCAATCCGCGCCGCAGCGGGCCGACGTGTGGGAGCTGAGCCGCTTCGCCGTGACAGTGCCAAAATATGAAAGCGCGGGATTCGGCTTCAGTGAAATCCCCGTGAAAATGATGCGAACACTATTTCGCTTCGCGCAGCACAACGGGATCCGGCGTTATGTAACCGTGACAACCGTTGCGGTAGAGCGCTTGATGCGGAAGCTCGGTGTCAACGTGTCCAGGATAGGCGCGCCCATAAAGATCGGCCGGGTTTTAACGGTGGCCTGTTATATTGAAATTGACGCAATCACGGAATTTGCCTTGTTCGGCACGCTTCCCGAAAATGCGCAAAGGAAGGCGGCATGAATATTTTATTGGTGGGGGAAAGACAGGATACTCGTAGAATCGTGCAGCTTCTGCTCGAGAAATCAAAACACAGGCTGGAGCGCAAATCCCTGGAGAGTGTCCCGGAACCGGACCTGGAAGCCTACGACATGGTCCTCGTCGATGGGGCGGTGCATGATTGCACTCAACAGGTGAATCTGGTGCAATGGATCCGGAAGGCCCGGCGGCGTTATCCGCATCTTCCCGTAGCGGTGATGAACAACGTGGGGCCTCAGCTGAACTCCGAAGCGGCGGAAAATCTCGAATCAGCCTGCAATACTTTGCATACCTGTGGAGTTTTCGAATCAGGCAACGGCGTGTTGAATATGCGCTGCCGGTTGCAGGAAATCGCCTTGGGAGAAACGGCTGCGCTGACCCGCGATCAATGTGAGCGGCCCTTACTCGAACCGATCACATTTGAATATTCAGGACGGGAATAAGGACTCACTAATGAGGGTTTCCTGTGGTTTGAGGGTAAATTCTCTAAAGGGGGACGACTTCATGACACTAGGGGACTTTGCCCTCCTGAAATTTGCCCTCCTGAAATTTGCCCTCATGAAATTGACCTCCTGAATGTCCTCCGGCTTATTCCCGAATGGTCCAGTTGTGTTCAGGAGCCGCTGGATGGCGCCCCGCCTTCCTGCTGTCGCGGGGGTTCATACACACCCGTTTTGCCTGTCCGGCGCAGCATTTTGTTGACCTCGTCGGCATGCATCTCTTCCTGGACGATGAGATCGCGCGCATAGTCTTCCAGCAATACTGACTTTCCTTGCGCCAGTTCGAGCAACTGGTAATAGGCTGCGAGTGCTTCGCTTTCATTCGCCAGCGATTCCCTGAGAATATCGCCGAGGTCATGCAGATGGGTTTCCAGCAGGGGACCAATTGAAAGCGAGGGATAGCCGCCCAGCAGCGTGACCAGTTCGCCAGCCCTATGGGCGTGCACCAATCCCTCTTCGGCTTGCGACTTCAGCCATTCCACGACCGGGATCCGGCTATAGCCATATACCATGAGTGAATAGTGCGTGTAACGCACTACGCCGGCGAGTTCCAGTTCCATGATCCTGTTTAGCAGGGCGATAGTTTTTTCTTTATCGAAATCCATCATTTCTCCTTTATGACTTGCGGATAATGGGAGGCGTGTCGTGCTTTACGGCAGGCGCCTGCCGCATGGAATCACCCGGCGCCTCAGTGGCTGGTTCGGTGCTGGCGGCGGACCTCAGCGGCTGCGCCCACATCAACGATATTCAGAGCGCAGCCGCATGTTCGCCCAGATATTCGGCTACACCTTCCGGGCTCGGCTTCATGCCCGCTTCGCCCGGTTTCCACCCGGCAGGACAGACTTCTCCATGACTTTCATGAAATTGCAGGGCATCAACCATGCGCAACATTTCGTCAACATCGCGCCCGAGCGGCAGGTCGTTGATCACTTCATGGCGCACGATGCCACTTTTGTCTATAAGGAAGGAGGCCCGCAAGGCAACGTGGTCAGGATGAGCAATTCCGTATGCGTTCATGATTTCGCCGCCCACGTCGGACACCAGGGTAATGCCCACCGGGCCAATGCCGCCTTTGTCTATGGGGGTATTACGCCAGGCGTAATGAGTAAACTGCGAATCGACCGACACCCCCACAACCTCTACATTGCGTTTACGGAACTCCTCCACCCGGTGGGAATGGGCGATAATTTCCGAAGGACAGACAAAGGTGAAGTCCAGCGGATAGAAAAACAGAACGGCATATTTGCCGGAAATCGCAGTGCGAAAGTTATACGTTTCGTTGAAGCTGCCGTCGGGTAGAACAGCAGGCTTCGTGAAATCGGGTGCGAAATGGGTTACGAGCACGGACATCGGGTTTCTCCTGTGATTGATAAGGTCGCGACTGTTAATTGGGACTACTTGGGTTGCCAGGACGCTCATGGCAGACTTACTGCGGGCCTATAGCGGCTCGTCTGTAGCGGCTCGTCCGGCATCGCTCTCAGAAGTTCCTCAACGTTTATGGGCCGCCGCGGAGCGTGTGCTTGTCTGTAGCTATAAGCTATAGTAGTACGTTCCAGCTATAGTACGTTCCGAACCGGTTCTTATAACTCACACGGATAGATACGTCTGTGCGCCATGCCGCATAACGGGGATTTGACAAAAATCCCGGGAAGCCAAATCTTCGGGAAGCTGGCGCCGCGCAAACTGCGGAGCATTGCCGTACAGCCCTCGCAACACCTGTTTCCGGTGGAGTCAGCACTCGGCAGTATGATATATCCAATCGTTCAGCAGGCTTCGTGCCGCGCGGGTGATTTCCGATGCCGTCATTCCCACCGGGCCGCCAAGCTGCTCAAGCAACGCGTCCGCTGCGGCGCCATGCAGGTAAACGGCCAGTAACAGAGCCTCCTCCGGCGCTGATCCCTGTGCCAGCAAGGCACCAGTTATACCAGACAATATATCGCCTGTTCCCGCACTGCTTAAGCCTGAATTGCCGCTGGTGTTGATGAAGCGCCGGCCGTCCGGCATAGCGCAAATGCTGCCTGCGCCTTTCAGCACAACGCAGCAGTTGAACTTCGCCGCCAGCTCAGCGGCGGCATTCATGCGGTCATTTTGGACCGTCGAGATATCCACGCCCAGCAGCCGTGCGGCTTCGGCCGGATGGGGAGTGAGAATGGAAGGAGCTGTGCGTTCACGCAAAACGCCGGAAACTCTCGCATAGGTTGCAATGAGGTTTAATGCGTCGGCATCCAGCACCAGCGGGAGCTTCGATTTCAGCGCGCAATCAAGCCAGAAATGCGCGTTGGGTTCGATTCCGAGGCCAGGGCCGACGACCAGGCAATTTAAATTGCCGAGCTTGAAAAGCGCCTCGATGGGGCGCAGCATCAGCTCAGGCTGTGCTGTGTCTACCCCGAGCGCATCGCCGGCAATCAAGCCTATATAGACCCGCCCTGCGCCGAGCTTCAATGCCGCGCCCCCGGCGAGAAGCGCCGCGCCGATCATTCCGACCGCTCCACCGACTATACCCACACTGCCGAACATACCTTTGTGGCTATTGGCGGGACGGCGCGGCGGAAGCAACCTTTGCGCGTGAACGCGATCCATCATCCAGGTTCCGGGATGTTTGAGGGCGGCCACATCCAGATCCAGATCTCGCAAAAAGACCTTGCCGCAATAGTCGGGGCCACTGCCGGTGAGCAAGCCGGGTTTGAGGCCGATGAACGTTATGGTCATCGCGGCTTTGATTGCCACACCCTGCACGTTTCCCGTGTCACTGCCCAGGCCGCTGGGCATATCAATCGCGAGCACGGGCAGATGCATGCCATTGACGGCATTGACAAGATCAGCATACCTGCCGGTCAGATCGCGCCCGCCCTTCCCGCCCCGATGGTCCAGGCCAATGCCGAACAGCCCGTCCACCACCGCATCCCATTTTTTATCTTCCGGTATATCGAAAAAAACCTCGCCGTCCGCCGCAAGCCAGGCATCGAGTGCCCGCTGTGCATCGACGGAAAGACCTGCGCGCTCGCCAGTGAAAACCAGCGTGACGTTGAACCACCAGGCGCGCAAATGACGCGCGGCAACAAACGCATCGCCACCATTGTTGCCCGGGCCCGCAAGCACCAGAACGTTGACCCTGTCATCGGTGAGCAGTTTGTCGCGCACAACCTCAGCGGCCGCCAGGCCAGCTTTTTCCATTAATGCGGGCGGCTCGGGCAAAGTCGCTGCGAGCTGCTCGATTTCCCGAATCTCGGCGGTGGAATAAATGGCCGTGGAATTATTGGGCGTGGATTTGCTCATGCTGTTTCATAGACCGCGGGCAGCTTGCCTTCTCGTGTAAAATTGCGTTTTCCAACTTATTCAATTAATCGATGCTTCTCCGGTTTCGCGGCGGCCCCGCTCTTTCCCCGTTCCGCCTGGAAAAACTGGCGGCCTCCCTGGCAACCGCCACTACTACAACTGCGCAAGTTTCCCATATTTATGCTGAATATTGGTATTTTTGCGCGGCAACCGGAAATCCGCGGCAAGACGAAATCATTATTCTTGAAGACCTGCTTGACGCCCGGAAAGATGACCTGTCATGCGAGGCGCCGAGCCTGCGTAATGAGAAATTCAGTGAGAAATTTTCAGGGGAAGTACCAGGGGGGTCGCGGGGAGAGCTCTCAGAGGAACTGCTGCTGGTGCTGCCTCGATCAGGCACGATATCCCCCTGGTCAACCAAAGCCACCGATATCGCGCATCATTGCGGGCTGGAGACCGTGGAGCGGCTGGAACGCGGCGTAGCATTTTATATCGAGGCGGAAGGCCAGGCTCATACCCAATTATCTCCTGATATCCGAAGCGCGCTGGCCTCGCTGATACACGACCGCATGACCGAAGCGGTCTTTACATCATTCGATGAGGCGGAAAAGCTGTTCAGGCATTTTTCGCCCGCGTCGCTCAACGTCGTGGATGTGCTGGCAGGCGGGAGCAACGCGCTGCAAAAAGCCAACAACGCGATGGGGCTTGCATTATCCCCTGATGAAATCGATTACTTCGCGGCCTATTTCATCCGTATTGGACGTAACCCGACCGATGTGGAACTAATGATGTTTGCACAGGCCAATTCGGAGCATTGCCGCCACAAGATTTTCAACGCGGACTGGATCATCGATGGCGAGCCGCGGGCAATGTCGCTGTTTTCGATGATACGCCATACGCATCAGCAGCATCCGCAAGGGACCGTGGTTGCGTATGCCGATAATTCCGCCATTATAGAAGGCGCTGCAATCTCCAGATTCTATCCCGGCAAGGGGAATGCGTACGGTTACGCGGATGAGCAAACGCATATTCTGATGAAAGTGGAAACCCACAATCATCCCACAGCGATTTCACCTTATCCGGGTGCCGCCACGGGCGTGGGAGGGGAAATACGTGACGAGGGCGCCACCGGCCGGGGCGCGAAGCCGAGGGCCGGGCTCAGCGGTTTCTCCGTCTCCAATTTGAACATTCCGGAATTCACTCAGCCATGGGAACTCTATCCCTATGCAGGCACAGGCGGTACCACAGGCGATATCTACGGCAAACCCAACCGCATCGCATCGGCGTTGCAAATTATGCTGGAAGGGCCGATCGGAGCCGCTGCATTCAACAATGAGTTTGGGCGGGCCAACCTGGCGGGCTATTTTCGCACTTTCGAGGAGCTCGTGGCGGGCGAGATGCGCGGCTACCACAAACCCATCATGCTGGCGGGCGGCATTGGCCATGTCGCCGCGCGACACGCGTTCAAGGAGGCGTTTTCAGCCGGGGCACTGCTGATTCAACTGGGCGGGCCCGGCATGCTGATTGGTCTCGGCGGCGGTGCGGCTTCCAGCATGGATACCGGCGCCAACGCGGCGAACCTCGATTATGATTCGGTGCAGCGCGGCAATCCCGAAATGGAACGGCGCGCACAGGAGGTCATCGATGCCTGCTGGCAAATGGAAAGGCGCGGCGAGCCCAATCCCATCCTGTCGATCCACGATGTCGGCGCCGGCGGGTTGTCCAACGCGCTGCCTGAATTGCTGCATGGCTCGAACCGCGGGGGGGCATTCAACTTGCGCGATATTCCATCCGAAGAGCCGGGTATGTCGCCGATGCAGATCTGGAGCAACGAGGCGCAGGAGCGCTACGTGCTTGCAATCAGGCCTGAGTCACTGGAATTGTTCCGCGCAATATGCGAGCGCGAACGCTGCCCGTTCGCCATAGTCGGCCAGGCTATGGCTCAAGAGCAGTTGATCGTGGATGACCCGGTGTTCAAGAACCGGCCGGTCGATATGGACCTTTCAGTACTGCTGGGCAAGCCGCCAAAAATGGTTCGCGAGGTTTCGCATCTCAATAAAGCCGATGCATTGCGGCCGTTCGAGATGACGGGGCTGAATCTGCGCGAGGCGGCTTACCGCACGTTGCGATTACCCTCAGTTGCGGACAAGACGTTTCTCATCAGTATCGGCGACCGCAGTATAGGCGGCATGACTGCGCGTGACCAGATGGTAGGGCCATGGCAGGTGCCGGTTGCGGACGTGGCCGTAACGCTGATGGGTTATCGGACTTATCTGGGTGAAGCGTTTGCCGTGGGTGAGCGTACACCTGTGGCATTGATCGATCCCGCCGCTTCAGCGCGCATGGCGGTCGGCGAGGCCGTTACCAATATTGCCGCTGCATTTATTGGAGATATTGGAGAAATAAAGCTTTCCGCCAATTGGATGGCCGCAGCTGGGCATCCTGGCGAAGATGCTGCCCTGTTCGATGCCGTGTATGCGATTGGCATGGAATTATGCCCCCAGCTGGGGATCAGCATTCCGGTGGGGAAAGATTCGATGTCAATGAAGACTGTCTGGGAGCCGGAGCCCGGCCATGACGAGCAAAAAAGAGGAAAAAGACAACGAGAAAAAAGATAAAGAGAAAAAAGAGATAACGGCGCCACTGTCGCTGATCGTTTCCGCTTTTGCAAGGGTAGAGGATGCCCGCAAGACGCTGACGCCACAGTTGCGTACGGACTGCGGCGAAACAGAGCTCATACTGATCGATTTAGGAAAGGGCAGAAACCGCCTGGGCGGATCGGCACTGGCCCAGGTTTACAAGCAGGTAGGTAACGAAACGCCGGATTTAACGGGGCACGAAGGGCCCGAAAACCTTAAGGGTTTTTTTGCTGCTATCCAACGCCTGAATCGCGAAAACAAAATTCTTGCTTATCATGATCGCTCCGACGGCGGCGTGT
Source organism: uncultured beta proteobacterium (assembly GCA_963745455.1). Lineage (GTDB taxonomy): Bacteria > Pseudomonadota > Gammaproteobacteria > Burkholderiales > Nitrosomonadaceae > Nitrosospira. Next base: position 39,654 of record CAVUXR010000042.1, on the reverse strand, counting down.
TTGCGACATTATGCGAAATGGCTTTTGCCGGCCACGTTGGCGTAACCGTCAATCTCGATCAACTGTGTTTTGATGCGTTGGCCACTGATACGGATGGCAGCGAGCTGCGGCCGGAAGCGCTGGGCGGGAGATTTCTGGAACGCATCCTGGCCGTCCTGTTCAATGAGGAATTGGGGGCTGTGATCCAGGTAAAGACGGATCATCATCGTGACGTACTGGAAATTCTGGCGGACCAGGGCTTGCGCGAGCTGAGCTTTTTCATGGGCGGTCTTAATGACCAGGATGAAATCCGGTTTTTGCGTAACAACAAAACAATATTCGCCGAGAAGCGGGTTGATTTGTATCGCGCCTGGTCCGAAACTACTTATCGGATGCAAAAGCTGCGTGACAATCCTGAGTGTGCTCAACAGGAATACGATCGCCTGCTCGATGCCGGTGATCCCGGTCTGAACGCGCAACTGAGCTTCGACATGAACGCTGATATCTGCGCGCCTTTCATCGGTACCGGCATCAGGCCGCCCATCGCCATTTTGCGTGAACAAGGTGTGAACGGTCACGTCGAAATGGCTGCGGCCTTTGATCGGGCGGGATTTGCCGCAACCGATGTCCACATGAGCGATATCATTGCCGGGCGTGTTTCACTGAAAGATTACAAGGGCTTCGCCGCTTGCGGCGGCTTTTCCTATGGCGATGTGCTCGGGGCTGGCAGGGGCTGGGCTAAATCAATCCTATTTAACCGCCGTGCCCGCAACGAGTTTGAGGCTTTTTTCCAGCGGATGGATAGCTTTGCACTGGGCGTGTGCAATGGCTGCCAGATGATGAGTAACTTGCAGGAGATTATCCCAGGGGCCGAGCACTGGCCCCGCTTCACGCGAAACAAATCGGAGCAGTTCGAGTCACGATTTGTTATGGTAGAGGTTCCGCAAAGCCCGTCACTTTTTTTTGATGGCATGGGCGGGAGCCGGATGCCTGTTGCCGTTGCGCATGGGGAAGGTTATGCTCAGCTTGCGCATGAAGGGTATGAGGCATTGGGGGCGCAGGTAACACAGGAGGCGCAGGCCTCGGCCATTGCGCCACTGGTCGTATTGCGCTTCGTGGATAACCGCGGAAAGTCCACCGAGATCTATCCGCTCAACCCCAGTGGTTCCCCGCAGGGCATTGCAGGGGTGACCACGCCGGACGGCCGTTTCACCATACTCATGCCTCACCCTGAGCGCGGGTTTCGTGCAGCTCAGCATTCCTGGCATCCGGGATGGCAAGAGGATGCGCCCTGGCTGCGGATGTTCAGAAATGCGCGCAAATGGGTGGGGTAGGTATGAATATCAAATGGAGGAATTATCGCTTGAGAAATTTTTCGGACTGTGCTTTCCTTGCCCCTGCAAATCTGCTTCTGACTCTTGTATTGATGTTGGATGCTTCCCTGAATATCGCCGCGGCGCAGATGAAAACAACCGATGCGAAGGAAAAAGCAACTATGGACTGTGCTCCAGTCGGTAGCTGGGTAGTGCCCGGCGGGGGGAAAGTAACCGAAACCGAAGTCATCGTCCGCGCTGCGAAGCGCTCGGTGGTGCTGTTGGGGGAAATGCATGACAATCCCGATCACCATCGCTGGCAATTGCAGACTTTGGCCGCTCTGCACGCCATGCATCCGGACATGGTCATCGGTTTCGAGATGTTTCCCCGCCGAGTGCAAAAAGCGCTCGATCAGTGGGTGGCCGGTGAACTCTCGGAATCCCAATTTCTTGTCGCTTCGGAATGGAGCGCTGTCTGGAGCACGGATGCAAATCTCTACCTGCCCTTGTTCCAGTTCGCGCGCATGAACCGGATTCCCATGGTGGCGCTCAACATCGATACGCGCTTGCGGAAGGCAGTTTCAGCAAAGGGCCTTAGCGGTGTTTCGGAGAATGAGCGCGAAGGCGTGACAGCGCCCGCCGCGCCGAGCGCGGCCTATCTCGATTATCTCTTGCCGATCTACGGCGAGCACGAACGCGACGGCAAGAAGAAGGGTGAGGGCGCCAGAGATGATCCGGATTTTCGCCGGTTTGTAGAAAGCCAGCAGCTCTGGGACCGGGCAATGGCGCAAGCAATACACGCGGCGCTTGATCGGCCGGATCGCCCGGATCGCCTGGGTAGGCCGCTTGTAGTTGGAATCATGGGGTCAGGGCACATCAAGTATGGGTATGGCGTTCCCCATCAATTGAAGGACCTGCGGATAACCGACATCGGCACCTTATTGCCTTGGAATAACGGCAGCTCGTGCGGGCAACTCATTACCGGACTGGCCGACGCGGTATTCGGCATCGCATCCTTGCCCCCTGTTTCGTACGAGCCGCCACGGCAGCGCCTGGGCATCCGCTTTGAAATGGCCCCTGACGGCAGCGCCCGCGTGTTGCAGGTGGAGAAGGGCAGCATCGCCGAAGCGGCGGGCATCCGCGACAGCGACCTGATCACTGAAGCCGCAGGTGTGCCGATCAAGCGGCTGGACGATATCGTGACTATCGTCAAGCGCCAGGCACCCGGTACCTGGCTGCCTCTCAAGCTGAAACGTGGCGGTGATACCGTCGAGATTATGGCCAAGTTTCCGGCTGTGCCGAAGTGATCCGCCAAGTGGTCCGCGAAGTGGTCCGCGAAGTGATCCGTAAAATGATCCAAAATAGGTGGATGATGGGGCTGCGCTTTTTTTCGTTCTCGCGGGCCTTTGGAAGAGTCATCCGGAGAGCCATTAACAGTATTCTCTTTTTCATTCTCGCCCATCTTATTGCGACAACTGCCTCCGCTACGTCTGCTGCATCTGGCAGGGCGCCGGATGGCTCCGATGTTCATGCCGAGGTCCGGTATGACATTACCGTACGGATTGATCCCGTGGCGCGAAAACTTGAAGGGCGAACTGTTATAACGGCCAACACATCAGAAGAATTGACACTGATGCTCGGCCGTCGTTTCGAGGTGATGCATGCACGGGTCGATGACTCACCATTGGGTCCGGCCGTAACAAGGGGAAATTTACGCGGATGGCGGGTCTCGGGCGAACAGCAGATACCCCGCCGCATTGAAGTGCACTGGCGCGGCGAGCTGGCAGCGTTGGATACTTCCCTCGATCATCCGCAGACTCTGGGCAGAAATGAACCGGCAAGCGGTGAAGCCGGTACGTTCCTGCCTGATTCCAGCGGCTGGTATCCGTTTATAGCGGATAAACTCGCCAGTTATCAGATAGCTATCGAGCTTCCAGCAGGGCAGCGAGGCATTGTCGCAGGCCGCTTGGCTGAGGAATCCGAGTCGGGCGAGGGATATCGCGCACGTTTTGAGTTTTCGTCGCCCACCGGCGGAATCGATCTGATGGCCGGACCTTATGTCGTGGAATCGCGCACCATGCGCGGGGCAGGAGGCAAATCAATTCATTTGCGGACCTATTTTCACCGGCAGATAGCGGATCTTGCACCGGCTTACCTCGACTCGGTAAAGGGCTATATCGAACTCTACGAATCTTGGATCGGCGCGTATCCCTTTACCGAATTCAGTGTCGTTTCAAGTCCGACCCCGACAGGTTTTGGCATGCCGACGCTGACCTATCTGGGGATCGAGGTGCTCAGGCTTCCTTTCATACGCGCCACGTCCCTGGGCCATGAGGTGCTTCATAACTGGTGGGGAAACGGCGTCTATCCCGATTATGCGCGCGGCAACTGGTCGGAGGGGCTTACCACATTCATGGCCGATTATGCCTACAAGGAGCGTGAAAGCCCCGAAGCTGCCCGAGAAATGCGGCTCGGCTGGCTGCGTGATTTTGCCGCGCTGGCGCCTGGGCAGGATTCGCCCCTGACCACCTTTACCTCGCGCACGCACGGCGCGACGCAAATTGTCGGTTACAACAAAGCGGCAATGGTATTTCTGATGCTCCGCGATCTGCTCGGGCGTGATACCTTCGATCGGGCGCTTCATGCGTTCTGGCGCGAGCAGCGCTTCCGCATTGCGTCCTGGGCCGATCTGCAGCGCGCTTTCGAGACAGCGTCAGGCCGAAAACTTCACGGTTTCTTCGATCAGTGGCTCTCACGTGCAGGCGCGCCTGCCCTGGTGCTGGCGGGAGCGAAACATGCGGCATCGGCCTCGGATAATGTGATTACTATCGTGCTCGAGCAAGGGACGCCCGAGTACCGCTTGCGTGTGCCGATTGCTATCCGTACTGAGCGCGGCGAGGAGTTACGCACGCTTGATCTCGACAGCGCGCGCCAGACATTTACTCTCGATACGCGTGACAAACCGCTGGAGGTGATCCTCGATCCCGATCTGCGTTTGTTCCGGCGCCTGAAATCTGACGAGGCCCCGCCTATCCTGCGTCAGGTTATGGTGGACCGGACCACGGTAACGATTCTGCTTCCGGAAAGCGGCGAAGCGCGCAGTGCCGCCGAGACACTTGCCATGAAGCTGCAGAACCGTACGCCCAAAGTGGCTTCGCCAGATCATCCGGCGGCTGCGCCGTCGGTGGTGATCGGCCTGCAGGAGCAGGTCGACGCGTGGCTTGCTCGGCATAAGCTGCCTGAGCGCCCCGAGATAGTGCGAGGCAAGGGGTCGGCCCAGGCTTGGGCAGTGAGCCGTTCCGATGGCGTGACGCTCGCGGTGGTGTCTGCGCGGGATGCCGCGGCCCTCGCGGCCCTGGCACGACCCCTGCCGCATTACGGCCGCCAGAGTTACGTGATTTTCGATGGTGCAAAGGTGATCAGCCGAGGCGCCTGGCCCACGCATCCGCAGGCCGTGAAGCTTGACTGAGGAATTTTGGACAAGTCGCTGTTGTAAGCTCTGCTGCAACCCCCGTTGCAGGCTCGCCTGCCCGATGCTTAACTGATGATTGCCAGAGTCCGAGTCCGCGTCAGCCGATTGATAACGGGATTATGTCGCATCGTATAGTACAGATCGCGGACTTGCGTGATCCTTGGCTTGAAAACCGGTGACTGATACGAACCGTATTGAATTGTATTCTCACCGCACTGGTTATCGCGGCGTCCGACGCCGCATTTTATTTTAGTATCCAGATTCTATTTTTCTGAATCTCGTCGTGCATGGCATCCGGAGCTAAGTTGGGTTCACCCGGCCATGTGACTGCACCAAGCTCGACGTATACCATGGGCGAATATATTTCGTTCGTTTTCTTCTGTACCTTCAACCACAATAAGATGTATTCGGCATGGTTCGGTATCATGCTCGCTGAAAGCCCTTATCCCGCATTACGGAACTAATTCAGTCTGTCGTGTATCACAGTCCGGTCAGCCACCGGGCTTTCGTTTTTCCCGACTTGGGAATGGGTTTTTTGTTAAAATACTCCTAATTTCCTAATTTTTTGTTTCTTTTTGGAGTATTGAATGGCCGTCGAGAGAACCTTGTCCATCATAAAACCCGATGCGGTGGCAAAAAACGTAATCGGGCGGATTTATGCCCGCTTTGAAGATAGCGGCTTGAAAATAATCGCCGCCCGCATGCTGCACCTTTCGCAAGCGGATGCGGAAGGCTTTTATGCTGTGCATCGCAGCCGGCCATTCTTCAATGATCTGGTGAAATTCATGATTTCAGGGCCGGTAATGGTGCAGGTACTTGAAGGCGAAGATGCGATCAGAAAGAACCGCGACCTGATGGGGGCGACCGATCCCAAAAAGGCTGAAAAAGGTACGATCCGGGCTGATTTTGCCGACAGCATCGACGCCAACGCGGTACACGGCTCCGACGCTACAGATACGGCGGCTGTTGAGATTGCTTATTTTTTTCCTTCGCTCAACATTTATTCCCGATAAAGCGGATAATCGGCTTCATCATTTAACGCAATGAGCGTCAATCTCCTCGATTTCGATTCGAAAGCGCTCGCCGGTTTCTGTGCGGAAATTGGCGAGAAGCCATTCCGCGCCAAACAATTGCTGCGCTGGATGCACCGGTTTGGCGAGGCGGACTTCGCCGGCATGAGTGATCTGGCGAAAGGACTGCGTGATAAGCTTGCCGCCACCGCGGTGATCGAGCCGCCTCGGGTGATGAGAGATCATATCGCTGCGGACGGCACCCGCAAATGGCTGCTATCGGTAGGGGCTGGTAACGGCATCGAAACCGTCTTCATCCCGGAAGCCAGCCGTGGCACCCTCTGTATTTCCAGTCAGGTCGGCTGTGCTCTGGCATGTACTTTCTGTTCCACCGGCAGGCAGGGCTTTAACCGAAACCTTACGGTAGCGGAAATCATCGGCCAGTTATGGTGGGCCAACAAGGCGCTGGCGGAAGAGTGCGGGAGCGGGTTCGGTTGCGAGCAAGCCAACCGTAGCCAACATGATGGCCTGAATAATCGTGGTCATCATCATCCTCATCATCTTCATAATTCCATTACGAATGTGGTGATGATGGGCATGGGTGAGCCGCTGGCCAACTTCGAGAATGTCGTGGCGGCGCTTGATCTGATGCTGGATGACAATGCCTATGGGTTGTCCCGGCGGCGTGTCACGGTCAGTACTTCCGGCCTGATACCGGCAATGGATCGTCTGCGTGAGCACTGTCCGGTGGCGCTGGCCGTATCGTTGCACGCCCCTAACGATGAGTTGCGTGACCAATTGGTCCCGATTAACCGGAAGTATCCGATCAAGGAACTCCTGGCGGCCTGTAAGCGTTATCTTGAAGCTGCGCCGCGGGATTTCATCACCTTTGAATATGTCATGCTGGATGGCGTCAATGACACTGTTGCGCATGCCCGCGAGCTGGTGAAGCTGGCAGCGGATATACCGTGCAAGTTCAACCTGATTCCGTTCAATCCTTTTCCCGATTCGGGTTACAGGCGTTCGTCGCCCGAAGCGATATGTCGTTTCCGCGATATCCTGATGCGTGCCGGGCTGGTTACAACGGTGCGCAAGACACGGGGTGAGGATATTGACGCTGCCTGCGGTCAGCTTGCCGGAAAAGTGCTGGACAAGACCCGGCGGACAAGCCGCGCATTGATGGGGACGGAAAAATGAAGCGCATCGATAAGACCCACCGCGCCGTTATTGCCGTTTTGCGCTTTTGCGGGGCTAATTTTCACACTTTCGAGACCGATTTCCAGACCCTTGGCAAGCGCCACCTGTGCCATGTGGTGACGGATTCAAGTCATGGGTTCTTCTGATCACAACGGTGCCGTTCATTCAGCGGGAGCAGAAGCGGCCCCGGCGGAGCCGGGTGCAGGTAAATTACTGCGAGCTGCGCGCCTGGAACGCGGCTTGAGCATTGACGACGTTGCGCGGCAACTGAGGCTATCGGTGCGGCAGGTTACCGCGCTGGAGGAGGACGATTACAGCAGGCTTTCAAGCGCAACATTCTTGCGCGGATTCGTGCGCAATTATGCCAAGCTGTTGCAGATGGATGCGGCGCCCTTATTGCTGCGCGTGCAGGAGTCGCTCCCGCCACCCCAAACACAGACTATTTCCTATCAGATTGAAGGAATTCCCTTTCCTTCTCATCGGAACCAGGGGAAGCGCAACCTGATCATTGGGGGAGTCATCGTTCTGGCTCTGTCACTGCTGGTGTATGAAATTTACCGTGGCAACGAAGTCAATCTGGAGAAGCGGCAGACGGACGCGAGGGTGGAAACCGGATCCCTGAGTGAGACATCGGATATAGCAGCGCTACAGCTATCATCGCCGTCGGCGACCGCCATGAACAATATAGCCGAGGCTGAAGTTCCGGCAGCAGATAAAGCGGACGTACCGCCAGCGGCCCGAGCGGACGTACCGCCGGCGAAAGGCGACGTACCACCGGCTAAGGCGGACGTGCCGTCGGTGAAAGGCGATGTACCGCCGACTAGAGCGGCAGAAGTCCCGGTAATCGACAAGAAACCTGTTACGCCGCCCTCAACGCAGCAAATGGTCCCGCAGGCGATCGTTCCTAAACCGGTGAATGCGCCTCCGCCAAAATTGGCGAGCGCTGAGCCTGCACAGGCAGCTGCTGCCGCGGAGGGCGTGGATGGCGGGGAGAACGTGATGCGTTTGTCGTTTGAGGGCGAGTCATGGGCTGAAGTCAAGGATAGCAGGGGTAAATTGCTGCTCTCGCGCATCAACCCCCGCGGTACCCAGCAAGTGCTGCACGGCAAGCCGCCATTCTCTCTCAAGATCGGCAACGCCGCCGAAGTGAAGCTGGTCTACAATAACAAGCCGGTTGACCTTGCGCCCTATATCAATATATATGGCGGAACAGCGCGTCTTTCGCTCGAGTAATGCTTGAGTAATTTAAGCATATTTCCACCTTTATACAACTCTCATACTTATTATGACTATGTCACAGAATGGTTTTCCGCCGCGCCGAATTAGTGTCGGCGTGCGGGTAGGCAAGATCACTATCGGCGGCGGAGCGCCCGTGGTAGTGCAATCCATGACCAACACGGATACCGAAAACGAAGTTGCCACTGCGGTGCAGGTGGCGCAGCTGGCGCGCGCGGGATCTGAACTGGTACGCATTACCGTCAATACCGCTGCGGCGGCAAAGGCGGTGCCGGAAATTCGCGCCCGTCTCGATGATATGGGCTGTGACGTGCCGCTGATCGGCGATTTCCATTTCAACGGGCACAAATTGGTCACTGATTATCCGGATTGCGCAAAAGCGCTGGCCAAATACCGCATCAATCCGGGTAACGTGGGTCATGGCAGAAAACGCGATGAACAATTCTCCATCCTGATCGAGACTGCCTGTAAATATGAAAAGCCGGTGCGTATCGGCGTCAACTGGGGCAGCCTCGACCCCGAGCTATTGGCGCGCATGATGGACGAGAACGCGCGTTCCGGCGACCCCAAGGAGGCGTCAGTTGTGATGCACGAAGCTCTGATTACCTCCGCACTGCAGAGCGCTGCCCGGGCGGAAGAGATCGGATTGGGGCGCGACAGGATCATCTTGTCCTGCAAGATGAGCGGGGTGAGAGACCTGATTTCCGTTTACAGAGACCTTGCGGCCCGGTGCGATTACGCGCTGCATCTCGGATTGACCGAAGCGGGCATGGGATCCAAGGGGATCGTTGCCTCTACCGCCGCATTATCCGTCCTGCTTCTCGATGGCGTGGGAGACACCATACGCATATCGTTGACTCCCGAGCCCGGCGGGGACCGTACGCGCGAGGTGATCGTGGCGCAGGAGATCCTGCAAACCACCGGATTGCGCGCTTTTGTTCCTCTGGTTGCGGCATGCCCAGGGTGCGGGCGTACCACCAGTACTTATTTCCAGGAGCTCGCGGAAAGTATTCAAGGCTACGTCCGCGACCAGATGCTGGTATGGCGCGAACAATATGATGGTGTCGAAAATATGACGCTGGCGGTCATGGGATGTGTGGTAAACGGGCCGGGCGAAAGCAAGCACGCCAACATCGGCATCAGCCTGCCTGGATCGGGAGAGCGGCCGGTCGCACCGGTTTTCGTGGATGGGCAAAAGTCCGTGACATTAAAAGGCGACAATATCGCGGGAGAATTTCGCCAGATTGTTGATGAATATGTGCAGATGAAGTACTCCAAAAAAGTAATGCAATGACCACTCGGACCATACAGGCCATTCGCGGGATGAACGACATCCTGCCTGATCAGATACACCTTTGGGAGTTTTTTGAGCAGACAGTGCATGACTGGATGGCGGGTTATGGTTACCGCAATATACGCATGCCAATTGTCGAGCAGACCGATTTGTTCGTGCGCTCGATCGGTGAGGTCACGGATATTGTCGAGAAGGAGATGTACTCCTTTACGGACAGCCTCAACGGCGACAGTTTGACGCTACGCCCGGAAGGGACCGCCTCCTGTGTGCGGGCCGTGCTGGAACATAATCTGCTCTATGCGGGACCACAAAGACTGTACTATTCGGGTCCAATGTTTCGCCACGAGCGCCCGCAAAAAGGCCGCTACCGGCAGTTCAACCAGGTAGGCGCCGAAGCACTTGGATATGCCGGGCCGGATATTGATGCCGAGCTCATTGTCATGTGCGACGAGTTATGGAAGAAATTAGGCATTGCCGGCGTGCGGCTTGAAATCGGCACGCTTGGCAGCGCTGAATCGCGCGCTTTGCACCGGACCCGGTTGATCGCTTATCTGGAGCAGCATCTGGGGAAGCTGGATGATGATTCCAGCCGGCGGTTGCACAGCAATCCATTACGAATACTCGACAGCAAGAATACCGAAATGAGCGAGATCATCAATGGCGCGCCAAGATTACTGGATGATCTGGATGAGGACTCGCTCGCGCATTTCGAGGGGCTGCAGCGGATACTCCGCGAGGAAGGAATAGATTTCGATATCAATCCCAGGCTTGTAAGAGGACTGGATTACTATAATCGCACGGTATTCGAATGGGTTACCGGCAGACTTGGCGCACAGGGCACGGTATGCGCCGGGGGGCGTTATGATGGATTGGTGGAGCAGATCGGGGGCAAACCGGCGCCCGCATGCGGCTTTGCAATGGGAGTGGAGCGTGTGCTGGCACTGATAGTGCAATGTCGAGGTGAGCTGCCGCGTTCAGTACCTGATGCATATGTTATCCATCAGGGCGAGCTTGCGGATGGATTCGCATGGAAAACAGCCCGGCATTTACGGGATAGCGGGCTGAAGGCAATTCTGCATTGCGGGAATGGAAGCTTCAAGTCTCAAATGAAAAAGGCCGATGCCAGCGGTGCGCGTTTTGCGGTCATCGTGGGTGACGACGAAGCGCAAACCGGTGAGATCAGCATCAAGCCGTTGCGCGAAGCGGCCGAGCAGGTCAGGGTAGGATTGGCAGAAGCAGCGGACTTGCTCAAGAGAGCTTAACGTACCTCGCCATCATCCGGCAGCCCGGTGAATATCCGGATTAGTCTGAAATTTTTGAGGAAATGAAATGGCTGTATACGATCTGGAAGAACAGGAAAAAATCGACACGCTGAAATCGTGGTGGCAAACCTATGGAACGCTGGTGGCGGTGATAGTGGCGGCTTTCGCCGCAGGTATAGCGGGTGTCCAGGCCTGGAATTATTACCAGAAACAGAAGACCGAACAGGCAGCGGAACTGTATGATTCCGTGCTTCAGGTGCAGGGAAGCGGGGATCCGAAGAAGATCGGCGATGCAGCCCGCCTGCTTATGGAGGGCTTTCCCTCCAGTGGCTATGCATCGCGTGCAGCCCTCATCTCGGCACGCGCGAGTTTTGATAACGGAGACCTGCAAACTGCTAAAAGCCGCCTGCAATGGGCACTCGATAACAGCACGGAAGATGAGTTGAAAGATCTTGTACGGTTTCGGCTGGCCGGCATTCTGCTGGACGAAAAAAAATACGGTGAGGCGCTCGGCCTGCTGGAAACCAGGCACGGCGAATCATTTGACGGCCTCTATGCCGACCTCAAGGGCGATATCCTCAGCGTAACGGGCAAGATCGCGGAGGCCCGCGCTGCCTACCAGACCGCGCTTAGCAAGATGGGCGTAAAAGGCACCTATTACAATATCGTGCAGATGAAGCTCGATGCCCTCCCGACAACCGGCTAAGCCACAGGTTTGCAAGCCTGGTTGATAGTGCGTTGCGCTCCTGGCAGTGTAGGTCGAACTACGGCCTGTGTTGTGCCTCTTGTGGTCACCCCGGTTTTACCAGCAACACCCCGCACGGGACTTGTGCAGAGGTTCCTTAAAGTGTTCCCGAAGATTATCCGCCTTATCCGCCGGCATTTTCTGTTGCTTTTCTCATCATTCGTCCTTTCCGGGTGTGCAGGCACGGTTGAAATGGTGCGCGATCTGGCTCGCGATTTGTCCGATATCGACGTTGCCGGCGTTGCCGAGCTAATGGGTTGGGAGGCTGTCCAGATGAGCCCGGAACAGACTGCCCAGTTGGCGATGGTTCCAGGAAATCGTCCGGTATGGAAGAACGTCATCGATGAAAGTCAGGCGTCCGCTTTTTCCCCGGTATTCGATAATGGGGCGATATTCGGAGCGGGCGTGAACGGTCGCCTCGTCCGCTTCGATGCAGCGTCCGGCAGGGAAACCGCAAGTGTCGATGCCAAGCGGCAGCTGTCCGGCGGCGTGGGCGCCGGAGAAGGCATGCTGCTGGTCGCGACATTCAAGGGGGAAATTCTGGCGTTTGAAGAAAAAAATGGAAAGGCCCTGTGGACGGCAAAGGTATCGAGCGAGGTTCTCAGTCCACCGCGGGCTGAGGACGGTATGGTCGTTGTCCGTGTCGGAGACGGCAGAATTTTTGGCCTTGATGCCGCAACCGGCAAACGCAAATGGATATACCAGGGCGCCACGCCGTCGCTGACGGTGCGAAATTTTGCGGGAGTCCTGATCTCGCGCGGCAGAGTGTTTGCCGGCTTCGCCGGAGGAAAACTGATAGCCATCAATTTGACGAATGGCAGCGTAACCTGGGAGGCCGTGGTATCGCGCCCGCGCGGCGCCACGGAACTGGAGCGGATTACTGATGTGACAAGTTTGCCCGTCATTAATGAGCGTCAGGTATGCGCTGTAGCGTATCAGGGACGCGTCGCCTGCTTCGATATTGAAACCGGCAACCAGATTTGGACAAGGGATGTATCAAGCAACGCCGGCCTGGCAATGGATAACCACTATGTTTATATAAGCGAGGATAATGGGGCGGTGGTGGCGTATGACAAAAATGATGGTAACGGTGTCTGGAGACAGGATATTCTCAGCGGCTTGAAATTGTCCCCGCCGCTTGTCCGAGGTAATTATGTCGTCGTGGCCGATTCCCAAGGATATGTGAATCTCATCAGGAATAGCGATGGCAGTATTATTGCGCGCTCGGCCACCGATGGCAGCCCGATCGCCACCCGTCCGGTACCTCTGCCTGAAGGGGTTGCGGTGCAAACCAGAAAAGGCGGGCTTTACGCGTTCAGCACAGAATCAATGGCGGCGTTGGCACCGCTCGGCCAGCCGTCAGCGATAGCGCATTCCCCGCAAATCCAATTTCTCTGCTCATTGATCCCGTTCTGCAAATAATAGGCGGGCTTGCGCTCAACAAATAAGCGAAAAAATCCGGGGATTTCATCTACAGGAGAATGTGGAAGGGATAAGAAAGCATTTTTTCAAAAGAAATATAGATATCTCTGAATAAATCCCCTGTCGGGCGGCGGCTTTGAGGGTCCGTCGACGGCGCTGCTTCGGGCCCAGTGCATTAAGCTCCTCCTTTGACGTCATAAGACAGACCTGGCCGGCCCTGCACCCACTGCACCTTGTGATCATTCCGATTTTACCAGCAACGTCCTCACCAGGACTTATTCACAGATCCCCCAATCATGAAACCCACTCTTGTACTGGTCGGTCGCCCCAACGTTGGGAAATCGACGCTTTTTAACCGGTTGACCCGCAGTAGGGATGCCATCGTCGCGGACATTCCCGGGTTGACGCGAGACCGCCACTATGGTCACGGCAGGCTGGGCGATAAACCTTACCTCGTGGTGGATACCGGCGGCTTCGAACCTATGGCGACGGAGGGCATCCTGCATAAAATGGCCGAGCAGACGCGCCAGGCTATCGACGAGGCTGACAGGATCCTCTTTATTGTCGATGCCAGAACAGGTTTGGCGCCTCATGACAAAATCATCGCCAGCCAACTGCGCAAGACCGGCCGGAAAATTATTCTGGTGGTAAACAAAGCGGAGGGAATGGCGTCCTCCACCGTGACGGCCGAATTTCATGAGCTGGGGCTGGGCGATCCATGCGCGATTTCCGCTGCGCATGGTGACAACGTAAATGACCTGGTGGAGCTGGCGCTGGCGGATCTTCCCCCTGCCTCACGAAGCGAAGACAAAAGACAACCACCCGAAAATTGCTATCGTAGGCCGTCCAAATGTGGGCAAATCGACATTGGTAAATACACTGCTGGGAGAGGAACGCGTCATTGCGTTCGATCAGCCCGGCACCACCCGCGACAGCATTTATATTGATTTCAACCGCCATGGCCGTCAGTACACGCTTATTGATACCGCGGGCCTGCGCCGCCGCGGGAAAGTAATCGAGGCCGTTGAGAAGTTTTCCGTGATAAAAACCCTCCACGCGGTAGAGGATGCCAACGTGGTCGTACTGGTGCTGGACGCGGAAAATGAGATTTCCGACCAGGATGCGCATATTGCCGGTTTTATTCTGGAGGCGGGACGGGCGCTGGTGCTGGCAGTCAACAAGTGGGACGGCTTGGATAATTATCAGCGCGATACCATCAAAAGCGCCATCGCGCGGAAGTTATCTTTCCTGCTGAATTTCGCCAGGGTCCACTACATTTCGGCATTGCACGGCACAGGCATGAAGGGAATATTGCCGTCCATCGACGCCGCTTATGCTGCCGCGATGGCGCGCCTGCCCACCCCCAAGCTCACCCGTGCGCTGTTGGCAGCGGTAGAGAAGCAACCCCCGCCACGTGCCGGAGTATCGCGCCCCAAACTGCGCTATGCCCATCAGGGCGGCTCCAACCCGCCACTGATTGTCATTCATGGAAACGGGCTTGATCGGGTGCCGCAGACCTATCAGCGCTATCTCGAAAATATGTTCCGGGAGAACTTCCAGCTCGAGGGAACGCCCCTACGGGTGGAGTTCAAGACGGGTAGGAATCCCTATGCGGAAAAGCGTCCGGCGCCGCCCAGTGAAGCTGAAGCGGAACGCGCCCATCGCCGCCGCAGGTACGGGCGAAAAAAATACGGTTGAGGAGCATTCTCCTCCCTTCTCCGGTTTATGGGAGAGGGGCAGGGGGAGAGGACGACCTTATGGAAGATGGGAAGAGGTGGGAGGCTGGTTCGATCTGCCCGATCGACAGTTGGAAATACCTACGTCTGGAAGCCCATTATTTATTCCAGCGCGTCCCTAATGCAACACCCGCGGCACGCTCAGAATGAATTCCGGAATGGGCGCGTCAAAGCGCAGGCCATCTTCAGCCACCATCTGGTAACTTCCTTTCATCGATCCAACAGGCGTCGAAATGGCTGTGCCGCTCGTATATTCAAAGCTATCGCCGGGCTTTAGCAGGGGTTGTTCTCCTACCACTCCCAGTCCTCGCACTTCCTGTACGCCGCCGCTGCCATCCGCAATAATCCAGTGCCGGCTGATAAGCTGCGCTGGCACTGTGCCCATATTGATGATTACGATCGTGTAGGCGAAAACATAACGGTCGAGCGCCTCATCCGACTGCTCCGGCAGATAGGTAGTCTGGACCTTCACAGCGATTTCATACTTTTTCGTTTCAGCCATAAGCGCATTGCACACTATTTTTTTGATTACGGCAAGGGTGACATCAAAAAACGGGATCACGGAGCAAAACCTGGAGGTTCTTAACGCGGCACAGCCATTTACGGTTAAAATGGAGGTTTTTCATAATTCCGAAAAATAAGGAAGCCCTTCATGGCCAAATATCGCATCGCTCCGAGTATTCTTTCCGCAAACTTTGCCAAGCTGGGCGAGGAAATCACTGCTGTGGTCGATTCCGGCGCGGACTTTATCCATTTTGATGTGATGGATAACCACTATGTGCCCAATCTGACCATCGGGCCGCTTGTCTGCGAGGCGATTCGTCCTCTGACTGACGCGATTATCGATGTGCATCTGATGGTGGAACCGGTGGACCGCATCGTTCCGGACTTCGCCAAGGCCGGGGCCAATATCATCTCCTTCCACCCCGAGGCGACCCGGCACATCGATCGCACTATCGGGCTTATCCACGAGCACGGCTGCCAGGCCGGCCTGGTGTTCAATCCAGCTACGCCTCTGAATTATCTCGATCATGTGCTCGACAAGCTGGATCTGGTACTCATCATGTCGGTCAATCCCGGTTTCGGCGGGCAGAAATTTATCCCGGAAGCGTTGCCAAAACTGAAAGCGGTGCGCCAGCGTATTGACGAAACAGGCAGGGACATTCTGCTGGAAATTGATGGCGGCGTGAAGGTCGATAACATCGCCGAAATCGCTCGGGCGGGAGCTGACACCTTCGTTGCTGGCTCGGCTATTTATGGTGCGGGCAAGGATAGCGATCCCCATCGGTATGACAGCATAATAGCTGCGCTACGGGCCGAATTGGCCAAGGTTTAGTCCGATCGTCCAAGAGGTTGGGATACCCATGAGCAAGAGCATTTCTCCAGTCGTCGATTCGGCTGTGGTTGAAATAAAATTTCCACTACCGATCAAAGCCGTGATGATCGATCTGGACGGCACCCTTCTTGATACCGCCAGGGATCTTGCCGAGGCAGCCAACATGATGCTGCGGGAACTGGGCAGAGCGGAGTTGCCGCTCGAAACCATCCAGTCTTATATCGGCAAAGGCATACAGAAACTGGTCAAGCGCACACTCAGCGGCAGTCTCGACGGGGAACCCGATGCGGAACTATTCCGAAGAGCAATGCCGCTATATGAGCGCGACTATGCTAAAACACTTTGCATCAACACGCGGCCTTATCCGGGAGTATCGGAAGGTCTGGCCGCTCTGCGGAAAAACGGCTTTCAGCTGGCCTGCGTCACAAACAAGGCAGAGGCTTTTACCCTGCCTCTACTCCGCGCTACGGATCTGCTGGGTTACTTTGACATCGTTCTTTCGGGCGATAGCCTGCCAAAAAAGAAACCCGATCCGATGCCATTGCTGCATGCCTGTGAACACTTCGGTATCGCACCGCACGAAATGCTGCTGATCGGCGATTCACTGAACGATACCCAGGCGGCGCGCGCAGCGGGCTGCCGTATTTTTTGCGTTCCCTATGGCTATAACGAAGGCCGGGATGTGCGTGAACTCGATTGCGATGCCATCGTTTCCTCTCTCTATCAGGCAACGAAGCTGATTCAAAAATCCTCATGAATTAGTCATGACTTCAACAAATCCGGAAATCAAGAGAAATATGATCGAAGCTCGGCGCGCCTGGCGCCGGGGCCCCGGTCGATGGCATGCCTGACGCAACGCTGCCTATTCTTTTCTTATTTCTGTTTTTTTGGAGTTGAATCATGACCGAAGCCGAATTCAAGGCACTTGCGGCGCAGGGCTACAACCGTATCCCCATGGTGCTGGAGACCTTTGCCGATCTCGATACGCCGCTATCCGTTTATCTCAAGCTTGCCAACAGGTCTTTTTCCTATCTGCTGGAATCCGTGCAGGGCGGGGAGCGCTTTGGGCGCTATTCGTTTATTGGTTTGCCCGCGACCACTCGTATCGAGGCTTATGGCGACCGTATCAGCCTTATCAATAAGATGGAGCGGCAAGAAATCGCGGCGGTTGATCCGCTCGCCTTTATCGAATCCTATTTGTCGCATTTCAAGGTTTCGTCATATGCAGGCTTGCCGCGCTTCTGCGGCGGGTTGGTGGGTTATTTCGGGTATGACGTAGTTCGCTACATCGAGAGCAGGCTCGCTGGTCGGGCAGCCCCGGATACGCTCGGTACGCCCGACATCCTATTGTTGCTATCGGAAGAGCTGGCGGTGGTGGATAACCTGTCCGGCAAACTTTATCTTATCGTTTATGCCGACCCAAATGTAAGCCGGTGCCTATTCCGCGGCTAAAAACCGTTTGAAAGAATTGCTGGCAAATTTGCGTAAGCCTGTCGAAATTCCGGTGGAAGGGCCGTGTAAGCCCGGTGAGGCTGTCACCGAGTTCCAGCAGAGTGATTTTATCGCGGCGGTTGAACGGGCCAAGCGTTATATTTTTGATGGCGATATCATGCAGGTCGTGCTTTCGCAGCGTACCAGCAAACCTTACGCTGCTTCTCCGTTGGCGCTATATCGCGCACTGCGCAGTCTCAACCCTTCGCCATACATGTTTTATTATCATTTTGGCGATTTTCATGTCGTGGGCGCATCGCCGGAGATACTGGTGCGGCTGGAAGGCGAGACCGTGACCGTGCGCCCTATTGCGGGCACCCGGCCCCGCGGCAAAAACGTACCTGAAGACGCAGCGCTGGCGGCCGACCTGCTGGCCGATCCGAAAGAACGTGCTGAACACCTCATGTTAATGGACCTGGGGCGCAACGACGTGGGGCGGGTCGCGCGGACCGGCACGGTCGCGGTTACGGAGAACATGCAGATCGAGCATTATTCGCACGTGATGCACATCGTTTCCAACGTGGATGGGAAGCTCAGGCCCGGCCTGAACGCAATGGATGTCCTGCGCGCCACCTTTCCTGCGGGCACCGTAAGCGGCGCCCCAAAAGTGCGGGCTATGGAAATCATTGATGAGCTGGAAGTTTCGAGGCGCGGTATCTACGCCGGCGCGGTCGGCTACCTGGGATTCAACGGCGACATGGATCTGGCCATCGCTATCCGTACGGGCGTTATTAAGGAAAATATATTGCACGTTCAGGCGGGCGCTGGCATCGTCGCTGATTCCGTGCCGCTCAATGAATGGATCGAGACCCAGAACAAGGCCAAGGCATTATTGCGGGCGGCGGAAATTGCTGAAGGCGGCTTGGATAGCAGAGTGGAAGAAATGCCAGATGGGAATGGAATTTGCTGCGAGTCGTCTTGATTTGAGGATAGGCTACATCCTGGATTTACAAATCCCCCTGACATTTTTTTACCCTATTTTAGGTCGGATTAGGATTAATACTATTGATAATCGACAGCAGCCTTCAGAGGTTCAGGCTCTATCCTGACAATTATTAAGGTGAGAGAGCCGTGACCAGTCAAAGAATCGGTACATTCGTCCGGGTTCGTTTGGTCAAAACGCCGGGCATCAGCTCGAGGGCGGGATTTTTCCTTTAATTGCTTTACTGAAGCGTTTTCTCGAGCAGGAAGCGCTTGATTCCGTTGATGTCAAAATGCCTGACGGCTGACGTTCTACGGCCTAAGGTGCTTGTCGCTTTCTCCCGGTTACCACCGACTTTCCAGCAGGAGCCGATAGCGTTCAGCTGCAGCCCAACAGGGGAAGTCAAGGCTTGTTTGGCAATCCAACCTCTAGCGGTCGATTTGGTTAGGATATGGGCAGTGACGGGCAGTGACGACACTAACAGTCATAGCGATGAAGAAGGATAACGATTATTATGTTCAATCAGCAATCCTCGTTCCGAGCGCGATCGATCGTGAGATTATTTCTCCTGATACCCATATTTTTCATCTCGTCCGACATCTTGGCAACTGGGGCTTCGCCCCAACCCAATGCCGCGAAAATCTCCTCCCCTCCCAACGCTGTTGGGATCTCGTCCAACCCCAATGCCGCGGGCCATCTCCGTCCCACCCCAATGCGGTAGGGATTTCGTCCCACCCCGATGCCGCGGGGTTTTCGTCTCATCCCAATGCCACAGGCATTTCGTCTCATCCCGATGCCGCGGGGATCTCGTCCAATCCTAATGCTGTGGGAATCTCCTCCAATCCCAATGCCGTGGGGATTTCGTCCAACCCGAATGCCGCAGGGATCTCGTCCCACCCCAATGCGGTAGGGATTTCGTCCCACCCCAACGCCGCGGGGATTTCGTCCCACCCCGAGGCCACGGGCATCTTGTCCCATCCCGATGCCATAGGAATCTCGTCCCACCCCAATGCCGTGGGAATCTCATCCCACCCCAATGCCGTGGGGCTCTCGTCCCACCCCAATGCCGTGGGGATCGTGAATAAAAAAGTTCAATGGTCTGATGTTCCGGCAGCGGTGCAGAAAACGTTCACTGAAAATGCGGGTGGCGGAGAGATCCAGGAGATCGGGAAAGAAAGCAAATTGATCGGTGGCAGGATAATACCGATTTATGAAGCCGGCCTAAGAAAAACCGACGGCTCGAAGATTGAGATCAAGGTTGATGAGGACGGCAACCTCATCGAACTCGGTAAAGATTAATCTGTAGTAGTTTCGACGACGCCAGAGCCCTGGCTGCGGTCTATCCTGGTTTTATGCTTTTCGGCAAGGCTCCCGGCACAGGTTACTTCCGGGATTTCATGAACAACAACCGGGGCGCCAGCCAGAGGGCTCGTTACTTGCATCAGCCATTTTATACTTGCTAACAAGGTAAAATTTGCCGTAAAATCACACCCTTTTCGGTTTCGGACCTCATAGGCACATACATGGTCATTATTCGACTGGCGCGCGGCGGTGCCAAGAAACGCCCGTTTTTCAATATGGTAGTAGCGGATTCCCGCAACGCTCGCGATGGCAAGTTCATAGAACGCATTGGCTTTTACAATCCCCGGGCGGCTGAAGGCGAAGAAGGACTGCGTGTCCAATTGGATCGGGTGACTTTTTGGCAATCAAGGGGTGCGCAGTTATCAGAGACTGTGACAAGGCTGGTCAGGCAGTTTGGCGCAAAACAAAAAGCCGCGGGAAGCTGAAGAAGCCGCACCAGGCAAAGTAACTGAACCAATGGTGGTGATGGGGCATGTTGCAGGGCCCTACGGTATATCGGGCTGGATCAAGATTTTTCCCTATACCGAATACGTTGGCGGGCTGGCGGACTACGCGGTGTGGTGGCTGGGCAGAAGTAGTGGTGGCGATGGTAACTGGCGCAAAGTCAAGGTGAATGAGTGCGCCGTTCACGGAAGCGTATTGACTGCTTTACTTGAGCACCATTCCGACCGTACCGCTGCAACACGGCTGAAAGGTCTTCAGGTAGCGATTCCTCGCAGCCAGTTGCCCGTCCTGTCAAAGAGCGGTGATGATGGTTACTACTGGTCGGACCTCATCGGCCTCGAAGTCATTAATCTGCAGGGTGAACCGCTGGGAAAAGTGACCGGATTACTTGAGACCGGCGCCAATGATGTGCTTCAAGTGCAAAGCCTCACGGAAGGTGAAAGGGAAAGCAAAGAGCAACGGTTGATTCCCTTCATCAGTCAGGTCATTGTCAAGGTCGACTTGGCCGCTTCGTGTATCGTGGTGGATTGGGGTCTGGACTATTAAGTTCCTTAGCCATGACCTTTGAAATCGACGTCGTTACCCTCTTCCCCGAAATGTTCGATGCGATCACGAAATACGGGATAACGGGTCGGGCGAGCCAGAACGCTATTTTCCGGCTGCATACCTGGAATCCGCGCGACTTCACCAGGGACAATTACCGGACGATAGATGACCGGCCCTACGGCGGCGGACCGGGAATGCTGATGCTGGCACAACCGCTGGAAGAAGCCATTACAGCGGCCAGGAAAAGGCAAACAGCCAGCGGGGCTGACAGGACAAAGGTGATTTATCTTTCACCCCAGGGGCGGCTCCTCAATCATGACGTAGTCATGGAGCTGCGCAATGAGCCGGCAGTTGTGCTCCTTGCCGGACGTTATGAAGGCGTGGATGAGCGACTGATCGCACGGCAGGTGGACGATGAAATTTCCATCGGCGATTACGTGCTTTCCGGCGGCGAGCTGGCGGCGATGGTGCTGATAGATTGCCTGGTGCGGCAAATGCCGGGCGTACTGGGTGATGCGGAATCAGCCAATCAGGATTCGTTTGTAAGCGGATTGCTGGATTGTCCGCATTACACACGGCCCGAGGTGTATCAAGGAAGCGTTGTGCCGGAGGTTTTAATGTCCGGTAACCACGCCAGAATCAAACGCTGGCGTTTACAGCAATCGCTGGGAAGGACATGGCTGAGGCGGCCGGACTTGCTGGCGTTAAAAATTGAACGTGGCCTGACAAGCGAAGAAGAGATATTGCTGGAAGAATTCAAGCATAGCCATAATGCTGATTCGCACTTATTCGACAGCAACTGAAAACCGAGAAAATACAGCAAGGAGTCACAATGAACCTGATCGAACAACTCGAGAGTGAAGAAATCAGCCGCCTTGGCAAAACAATTCCGGATTTCGCCCCGGGAGATACCGTAGTCGTTAACGTCAAGGTAGTGGAAGGCGACCGCAAACGCATTCAGGCTTACGAAGGCGTCGTCATTGCCAAGCGCAACCGTGGCCTCAACTCGGCTTTCACCGTGCGTAAAGTCTCCAGTGGCGAAGGCGTGGAACGAACTTTCCAGACTTATTCACCGCTGATTGCCAGCATCGAAATCAAGCGCCGGGGTGATGTGCGCCGCGCAAAACTTTACTACCTCCGCGACCGTTCCGGCAAGTCCGCGCGTATCCGCGAAAAGCTTCCCGCACGCGCGGCAAAGAAAGAGATACAGTAGTAGAAAAGAGACGCAGCGCGGCGATAATGCCGGCTTCAGCTGAAGTCCTTCAGTTGAAGTTCACTGGTATATAAAGGTTTACAACCTGATCAGTTATTATTGATCAGGGCGAAAGATCGATCCTGTGAATCTCGTCATTCCGGGCTTGACCCGGAATCCAGCCCAAGCCAACAATGGCGCGCTTTGAACGCAATTGGATACCGTACCGGTTTCTATGGGTAGGGTATTTGTACCGTTTGCTCGCGGGATCAATAGTAGGCTTATCAGGGCCCTCAGCCCGGGCTCGCCGGCAGCCTGTTCATGCTGTGCCGCAACCACAGGGTTTATTTTTGCTTTGGCTCCGGCTTGTGCTCGATTTCCTTATACCAGACATCGTACACGTCGTCCGGCCACAGTGATTTGATCCAGACGATCACATCATCGATTTCCTGATTCGTCAGCTTGCCATCCCAGGCCGGCATGCCACCGGCACCGCCCGGGCTTCCCTTGCGGATCATTTCTTCAAGTGTTTCAGTTGAGTGGTGCCAAGCGTGGGCACTGCCATCCAGCGGTGGAGGTGGATATTTTCCGTCGGCGCCCGGGTTGCGCCAACCCGGAGTAGCTTCTCCGTTTGGCCCATGGCAACTCGCACAATTTTTG
This sequence comes from uncultured beta proteobacterium, assembly GCA_963745455.1. GTDB lineage: Bacteria > Pseudomonadota > Gammaproteobacteria > Burkholderiales > Nitrosomonadaceae > Nitrosospira. The sequence goes on along the minus strand of CAVUXR010000042.1, from coordinate 17,035 downwards.
CGATATACGGCCTCGCCCCGCTTGATCTTTTCCGGATCCAATTTGCGTGCAGCCAGGTTTTTTGTCGGTTCTGCCGGAGCGGCCGCAGATGGGGCCGGTTCTGCAGCCGGCTTGGCCGGTTCAACCGGAGGAGCGGGTTCCTTGGCGGCGGGTGATACGGGTGCGGCCGTAGACGCGCTCGGCGTCGGCGGTGGCGCGGGAGGTTTCGATTCGCCGCAACCGGCCATAAATCCCGACGCGACACTTAACAGCAGGAAATAACGGATGCTCACAGCCGCTCGCTCACAATACAGAAATTCATACTCTTCACTTCAGCCGCATTACCGACGCCTTGGGGTCGGACGGGAGGTGACGGCTGTATACGGTGGTATCGCCCTGCTTATTGATTAAAAGCACGTCGTAAGGATCACTGCGCGCGCCTTCCATACCGGGAGAGCCGTGGGGCATGCCCGGTGCAGTCAGGCCGATAGCGCGGGGACGCTCCTTGAGGAGCCGCTTGATGTCGTCCGCGGGCACATGCCCCTCAACGGCATAGCCGTCCACCAGAGCGGTATGGCATGAGCCGAGGTTGGTGGAAATACCTGCACGCTCACGCGCTTCCTTATTGCCGACATCATGAGTGTTGACGGTAAAGCCGTTTTCGCGCATGTGATCAACCCATTTTGCGCAGCATTTACAGGTCGAGCTTTTGTAGACTTCAACCGTTGCCGCGGCATAAGCGGCCGGAGTACCCGATAAAATGCCGGCCAGAACAGCTCCGGCTAATAATGTGCGAACGAGTGTTTTCATTTGACCCCCACCAGGACTGTTCCGCGCATTCCTTTGGAATGGCCGGGTAGCGGACACTCAAAATTGACCGTACCGGCTTCAGTAAATTGCCATATGAGTTCCCCGGTTTTCCCGGGATCGACCGTAGCGATATTGGGTTCGTCAGGATGTTCCATATCGGGAAATTTTTTCATCAACTTGGCATGCTTATCCAGTTCTTCAGGAGTGCCAATCACCATTTCGTGTTTTTTCGTGCCGGCATTCTTAAGCATAAATTTTATGGTTTCACCTTGTTTCACATTTATTTCCGAAGGCTTGAAGCGGTTATCCACCATCGTTATTACGATAGTGCGCGATACCTGGCCCGGATCGCCTGGCTTGCCGGGAGACGCGGCTTCTTCATCGGCAAATGTCCCGGTCGAGATCAGGCAGGTTAAAGCAAATGCGAGCAAAATCCTTTTCATTGCAATTCTCCTATTAGGAGAGATAAGAATATTCCCCTATAAGAATATCCCCTTTAAGCATCAACTTCGCGACTCCGCGCCAAATATAACAAAAAAATGTCCAGCCGCCCAATTTTAGTACATCGTTATAGTACGCAGGCTTGCCTCGTTTAAGCTAAACAAGGGATACAGGCATGATCGCCTGCCAGAGCAGGCTACCATTTTTCGCCAGCAGCCGGGGGCTTTTACCACGCTGTTTGACTGGATATAGTGTCTAGCCAGAGGTAGACTTGGAAAGTTCTCCCAGGTTCCTGATCAGCTTCTCGGCCGCTTCTAAATAGCGAGGCTTTTTTCTTTCTGGTTCTTTCCTGTAATGATAAAAGAATAATCGGCAATATGCGGACGCTGGATATATGACCCCGATCTCTGGAGCTCCGCACTTTGAAATTCCGCAGATTGTTAAGATTGTTAACAGTGCTCCCGTTGGCTCTGCCCACATGAACACGCCATATCCAGACACTCCTCGCCCGCCTTATTTATTTCAGGCTTTGCTGTGGATAATATCGGCGTTCGCGCTTTCCGGCTGCATATCGCCTATCGCGCTTAACCGCGCGGTTGGCGCATATGATGAAGCCATCGTCAGTGCTGCATCCAAGCAGTTGCTGATGAACATCGCGCGTGCGCATCAGCGCCAGCCCATACATTTCACGGGTGTGTCCAACATTGCGGCTACCTTTGATTTCCGGTTCAGCGCGGGCGGTACGCCCGCACTCACAGGAAATGCGGGCGGCCTGCTTATGCCGGTATTCGGCGGCAGTGTCGCGGAAAACCCTACTATCAGTATTGTTCCAATCGAAGGGGAGGAATTCACCAAGCGGCTTCTCACGCCATTTCAGCAAAGCAAGCTTACTCTCCTGCTCCGCCAGCGCTACGATATCGATCTTTTGCTGAGGCTGATGGCTCAGGAAGTGCGCATCCGCGATCCCATCAAGGAAATTACTTATCGCAACACGCCGTCGGATTCGACCGGATATGAAATGTTTCGCCGTATCGTTTTGCATCTCTCCGCTATCCAGGATCAAAACCAGCTTTATGCCGAGCCGTTGACTGTGGAGCGCACCTGGACCCTTCCCGCTGCCTCTGTTTCGGCGGAAGGCTTCCAGAATTTACAGAAAGAATTTTCCATGCTCTATAACAGGCAGGACAATACTTACACGCTTCGCAAACAAGCGGTGGGACCGATCCTCATCACCAATTATGATCCTGGTTCGCTGCCGGCGAACGAGCGTGCACAACTGAACGAGCAAGGAGGGGACTGGATCGCGAGCGATCTTGCGTTTGACATACGCGCCGGCTATCCCGGCGGAGAATGGCCGGTGAAAGGCGTATTCCGGCTCAGAAGCTTCCACTCCATCCTGTATTTTCTCGGCCACTCGATAGGCGACGAGCCGGAGTACCATGTCGAGCAGGATCCGCGGACGCCAGCTATCGCAAATAACGAAAATCCGGTCTCTACGATGGAACTGATTGTTTCAGATTCGGCTCCGCCTCAAGGCGAACTATCCATTCACTCGCACGGGCAACACTACACCGTGAGCACAGAAGGCCCCCTCGCCCGATGGAACCGGGATGCCTTTCAGATGCTGTACCTCTTGTTCCAAATGACCATCACTGACCTGCCGCGCGTGGGCGTGCCAAGTATCACCATTGCCAAATAGTTCATCCACTCGGAACGCTGAAACATTCACCTGGAAGGTGAGTGGAGTAACAGGATGAAGAAATGAAACCGGAGAAATGAAACTGGGCGGCTTATTCAGCATGTTTTTCAAACAATGCATCTGGGCCCCGGGGGGCTTCCCTGATCTCAACGACCTTGTGCCGGGAATTGAGCCCATGCTTGAGGCTGACCTGTCGCTGCGGCACACCAAAAATACCGGCAAGAAACTCAATCAGCGCGGAGTTGGCGGCGCCTTCCACCGGCAGGGCGGCCAGCCTGATCTTCAGCGCATCCCCATGTAATCCTGTGGCTTCGGTGCGTTTTGCGCCGGGCTGAACATACAGCGTGAGGATAAGGCGCTGACCATTGCCATCCTTTTCGCTTCGGCACCAGGGATGGGAGGCGCGAAACCCCAAGTGAGATTCAAAACAGGCGGGCAACTTCTTTCTCTACGCTCGTAACCAGGAATAACAGCAACTGTATTCCTATCAGCACAAATAGCGGTGATAAATCGATATTACCTATGGGCGGAAGCCGCTTGCGGATGACCCCCAGGAATGGCCGGGTAAAGCTGTCGAGTGTCGGGGCTAGCGGGCTGTTTGGATTGAACCAGGAAAGTACCGCCTGCACGATTACGGCTGCCAACACGATGTAGAGGGTCATCTTGATGATCTCCACCAGGGCGAGCAGGCCGAGCCCGGCGACCGCGATACCAATGGTCGAGCTGAAGTTATAACCCTGGAGCATGTATACTCCTGCCAGCAGCATGAATTGTGCCAGCCATGCCAGCAGCAAGGTCGGAAGATCCATTCCGCGAAAGCTGGGAATTATCCGCCGCGCGGGCCGTACTATGAAATCCGTTAACGCAATGAGAAATTGCGACAGCGGATTGCGGTAGGGTGCGCGCAGCAACTGCATATAGAAACGCAACAGCAGTGCCAGGGAAAACAGTCCCAGCAGGGTATCCAGCAGAAATATCAGCATCTGGTTGAGCATAACGGGTCTTTGATAACGGGTTCCGGGATCAGATGTTACGTCATGCCAAGTTCATCGCCCAGCTCGCGTGATCGCTGGTATGCCTTATTGACCGCCCTGACGATCGCGCTCTTGACATCGTCATTCTCGAGGGATGCTATCGCGCGTTCCGTAGTGCCGCCCGGCGACGTTACCCGGGCGCGCAGCGCCGCTGCGTCTTCCTTGCTCTGGATCGCAAGCTTCGCCGCGCCAAGAAATGTTTCGATGCTCAACTGCCGTGTCTGGACCGTGCTCAGTCCTAGCTCGATGCCCCGCCTGCTGCATTGCCTCGATGAAATAAAACACATAAGCCGGACCGCTCCCCGAGACTGCGGTCACCGCATCCAGCAACTCTTCCTGTTCACACCACAGCACGGAGCCTACGGCGCCAAGTATGGTTTCCGCATGAACCCTTCCTTCCTCATCTACCCCAGGTAACGCATATAGACCTGTTACAGCCGCGCGAATCAGAGCCGGAGTATTGGGCATGGCGCGAACCACCCGCCCGTATCCCCCCATCCAGCGCGATATATCCTTTGCACGAATGCCGGCGGCAATGGAGATGACAAGATGATCAGAGAGCAGTGGTGCAAGCTCGCGCGCCACGATTGAAAGCTGCTGGGGCTTTATCGCGAGCACTATCACACGGGTATTAGTCTGGCTACTATTGGCTATCCCTTCGGCGAGCGTTCCTGTCGCTTCCACGTCGAATTGACGCTTTATCCTGTTGCGCTGTTCCGCATTGATCTCCACCACGCCTATTTGCGCTGGCGAGTAACCCTGCTGCAAAAGTCCGCCCAGCAGCGCGCTGGACATATTGCCGCCGCCGATGAAGCAAATATTCATAATGATCTTATAGTAGGCGAGGAAAAACCCCGATGATATATCAACCCTGCTGTTTAAATAAACTTTGGTTAAGGTAGGGGATCCATAGCAAGCTTGTGCCCGGAGGTGGCATTCGGACGGGGGGTGGAGCACATCTACCTCGGTTTGGATGCTCCTGCGTGCTATCTGCACTCCCATTTCATGTGAATTAACGTACCCACGCGTAAAAGAGAGCAAGGAAGAACTTAATATCGGTTCCTAGAGCGGGCATCGAGTTTTTAAACCGTTTGTTTTCCTCTTCCAGTTCCCGCAATCGCGTCATGTTCGATACATCCATGCCGCCGTACTTGGCTCGCCATTTGTAAAAAACGGCATCGCTCATCCCGTGCTTGCGGTACCGCAACCCTGTTTTCGGCCTCTTGAGTATCTTGAATATCTGATTTTCCGTATAACGTGGCTTCTTCATAGCTGCTCTCCTTAGTAGAAAATTCTACCTCTGAATGCAGGGTTTTCTGGGGGGATTACTTATCCTCCGGTCGGGTTTCCGATGATCATAGATCCGGGTCGTGGCAATATTGGCGTGCCCCAGCCATTCCTGCACCTTGGCAATATCCGCCTGATGATCCAAAGCATTGGTTGCCGCGGTCGCCCGTAGGGCATGCGCCCCGATTTTGAAGCCCAGTGCAGTAGAGAATACGAACGTACTAATTTATACATCGTATCCGCGGTAATAGCCGTGTGCAGGGTGCCGGTGCGGTTGTTGCGGATGGGCCGGAAAAAGCGCCCCGGTCAGATCAGTACCATGACCCAACGCTTCCAGATAATCCAGGATGAGGCCACTTGCAGCCGGATGAAGCGGAATATGGCGTGTCTTTCCGCCCTTGCCCAGAAACCTTCAAATGGGCGACCCCGCGCCGCTCATGTTTGAAATCCTTGACCAGCAGCTTGCAGAGTTTTTCACGCCTAGTGCATGATGGAGCAAGGTAGCCAGAATGGCGCGGTCGCGCTTGCCCTTGAGTGATATTCTTCGGGATCGGATATTGCACCGACCGGGTTGAATCCGTAACCAGCAAAATTGGGAGGACGTCAGAATAGCATCACGACATTTTTACCATCGTTCTTGTATATCCGGAGCATACAAAAGCAAGTGTAATTCTCCCGCCAGTTTCTCCCTGAGCGGGTATGCAAGGGCTTGTCTTTAGCTCTCTGTGCTTTTTGTTACGCATTTCTATGATTTCCTTAATTATTTTGTCAAAAAACTCTTCTGGCTTATTGAAATTATTACCGTATCTGTCTTTATAGGACTTATTTATGTTTTGGGGATGCAAAACGGCCTCAAAGGAGCGGCCGAGTAAAGCTCCATCTTTACCTATGTATACCTCTGACTTATATTGATACCTGGCTGTAGCAATACGCTCGAATTTGCCGTTAATAATAGCCTCAATGTCAAAGTCTGTTTCCTCTTCGCCTTTTAAAATATATCCATCTAGCCTGGGGTTATATTCGCAATTTGCTGCTTTCCAAACAGCATTAGTTGCAACTGACCTAGCATTTACTCCCTCGTTAAAAACATAGTTCTGGTGAAGTGCATAGCTTCCCATGAGTGAGTGACAAACCGATTCCCCATCGACGGGGGACCAGGGCTTGTTGTAAAGCATGAAAATTATTATTCCTCCTGCAGACGCGAGGGTTATCCTGGCTATTATTTGTCGCGGTCGATTCTGGCTTTTAATTTTTCTAATTTCTTCATTTTTTTTTGCTTCTTCCAGATCCTTTTGAGCTTTTTCTAACTTTTCAATCTCATTGAATCTTTCGATATCCTGAACCACCTGGTCAATCCAGAAGCTATGGCTCTCATGATCTATCTCACCTTTTGCTTCGGCAATACGGCATTGACGGTTGCTAAAATAGGGAAGTAAATCTCTGGGCTTAGTTGGGGGAAAGATTATTGTGATTAACTTCTTACTTATGTTTCTTTGGCATTCTGTCTGAATGCGTTTTATCTCTCTGAAGAAAGTACGCTCCGGTTTTGCTGCTTCCGGCGAATAAAGCACTACGTAAATTCCAGCTCTCTTTATACTTTCTCCTATGCGTACATTCCAAACCGCACCATCATCCAAGTCCTCCTTGTCTAGGAATGTATCAATCACATGATCGCGGAGTTGAGCATCTAGCCGGGAAGCAATAACCTCATATTCCCGTGGATATGAAACAAAAACAAACATTTTAGTTAAGGGTTAAGTTTAAAGAGGGGCAGGTTGGGTAAAGCTCACAACACAAATCTTCACGTATACGATCCATTCTGACGTTTTTTGTTGAACACCGCCACAATATCGATATCTGATAATGTGGCCTGCCAACATGCAGGTGAACAGGGCGGAAAACTGAGCTTAGTCTACCTCCTTTGAGGGACTGAAGGTAATTGGTAACCGCGCCCACGTTATTACGGCTCGACCTTGTCGGAAGGAGGGCTCGAAATGCCAGCGGGAAATGGCGGTCAGAGCGGTCCAGGCAAGCTCATCATTTTTTGCTTTCACAACGTGGGGGAGTTGGACCACGCCTTTTTCGTCGATGAAGATTTCGACTATCACCTGGTCTCCCACTCCCTCGTTTATAAGATGGGGCGGGTAAACAGGCACAGGCTTGTATAGCGCCACCGGTAGTGAATCCAATTCGTGAGTAGTATTAATATCGGGGTGCCCGTTTTTAAGCTTTTTTAGGATCTCTTTAGCCGATCGACCAATTTCAGTCCCTCTAGCGTACGGATTGAATTTTTGCTCTAGCGTAAAAATTGACCATGTTCGTTTGCCGTTCTGTGTTGCCGCCTCGAATTCCCACGATTGCATCATCCCTCTTGTTGCAAATCCAAACTCTGGTTGCGTTGCTTCCAGAATTTGTACTTCTCGTACCTTGCCATCTGGGTCAACGATTACAGCCACTTTAGCCGAGCCGGTAATATTGTCGCGCAACAGATTGAGGGGATAGACCACCGGGGCGACGACCTTGACCACGGGTGGGGTGTCATATTGAAATTCAGCCGGGAGATGATCTGTTTTTTTTGGCAAAGCGTACTGCGACACTCTTTCATCAATATCTGCAAGCCCAAAATTAAAGGACTGCCGATATTTGGTGGAGACTCGCTTGCCCGCTTTCGTGATAGGCGGCTTAAATCGATATTTCAGAATAGCCTCGACGACCACCTTTTCCAGCGCAGGATCTGAAGATTCGATTATTACAGGTTCACGCACTATCCCTTCATTCGTAATCCGGCCTTCAGCTATTACTTTTCCCTTAATGCCTCTTTCTTGCAAATCGTACGACTGCTCCGGATCCACATGTACGAGAACCTCAAGTGGTAACGGGAAGTCCGTTTGCTCGGTTATCGCGGTAGCGGAAGCTGTAGCCTCATCTTTCATTTTTGTGGAAGCCTCGGTTTTAACTGCTATTAAATCTTTTTCCGATATTGCGGCCTGTTCAAGACGATTGGTCAACCGATATAGGTCGCCCAGCATTTCCAGGCTTTCTGCCCAGGCAGGATAATTAGGGTCAAGGGCATTTGTCTGTATGAGCACTGCTCGTTTAAGCAGGGGTTCCGCTTGCTTATGCAAGCCCTGTGCTTGGTAGAGCGAAGCTAGATTCGTTAAACTCAAGCCCACACTCGGATGATAGGGCCCCAAAGTCCTTTCCCTGATCCCCAGCGAGCAGATTAATAAGGATTCAGCCTTTCCGTATTTGCCCCTGGGTTTTATAGAGCAAAGCAAGGTTGTCCTGACTCTCAGCGATATAAGAAACAGAAGAAAAAAGGTCTTCTGCGATCTGCAGCGATTTCTTTGCCACTACTTCCGCCTGATCGTACTGGCCAGTGCGGTGAAGTTCTTTAAATTCTACGTTGAGGAGTTCCCAAGTGCCAGGACGATAAGTCTGACGGAACTGAGCTGCAGCTTGCTGCCAGTAAGGCACTAAGAAGCAAAGCGCTCGTAGTCTTTGCGCTGCGGGGGTAGGTAATCATTATTGATGCTGTCGATTCAGTTCAATTAAAGTTTTACTTGCCTCAGAATGCTCCAAGGCTTGGTAACTATAACTCGACTTAAGGAGGAAGTTGTAACGGAATGGTAAAATTTTAGTTAAATTCGTTTTGTCATAGTGCCTTCGACGGCTCCAACTTACAGCTTAGTCGCCGCCCGCGCCTGGTGGTAACAGAAACTCGGTCAACCTGCCTGACCTATCTCCCCGGTAGCAGCGTTAATCACTCACCACAACCTTGAAAAGGAAACTCAAGAACAGGAACGAACTCATCGAGGCCATGGCCGAAAGAGCCGGCTCCACCAAGGCAGACGCCAACCGTGCCGTGACGCGCTGATCCAAGATCATTGCCTATGCCCTGCAAAAGGGCGATTCCTTCTCCCTGACCGGATTCGGCCTTCGAAGTGCGCGAGCGGGAAGGCGCACTGGTCGCAATCCCAACACAGGCAAAGAGCTGCCTCAGCGTGCCTGCGTTCAAGCCGGGTGCCGCGCTGAACGGGAAAAAGGACGGAAAGGACGGGAAGCGCTGACTCCGATGGCAATACTCTTGCTTCTGCAGTAACCGCGCTTCCCTTCCCCTACGTCATTCTGGACTTGGAAATTACGCGCGCGCAGGCCCCTGCATCACCGCATACCGGAATACAATGCGTCGTCCGGCCGCTCGCAAGTGCATGTCTTTCACTACTGGACAATTCGCGTCTATATACTATCTTCCCACAGTGGGAGGCGTGTTGCGCTTCCCACTGATGTCTTGGCGCTCGTTATATAGGATTTTGTAACGTTTCAATTCACTGAAGAGATTTTGACCATTTTGTCACGTAACGATAAAGGCACATCTTTCAAGAGAATAACATGCACTTTGCCAGGCTCATCTATCGCACTTTGTTTAGCTTCCTCCAATGTTACGTCAATTTCCTTGGTATCCAGCTTCCACATAGCCCCTGTTGCGGGATCAACAATTAAAAAACCAATAAGGCCTCCAAACAAGAGGTTACCGATATACCAGCCGTTTACTTTCGTATCTACGGTAATTATTTGCTCAGCATGGCCGTCTTTCTTAATACTTACGGCGTACTTTTTGCCGCTAAAATATGCCTTCTTTTTCTCCAGTGGTAAAGACGTTGGAGTTTTGCCTTCAAAAATTTTGGTACCCGCTTCGTCAGTAATAAAAATATCTGCTTGATCAGGAGCACTGCGAACATTCAAAGCTTCGGGGGCGCTTTGACCCATAATCGTGGCACAGCCAGCGAACATTGCCGAAGTGAATAAAATCATGAGTGGCTTCCATATTTTATTTTTCATGTTTTTCTCCTTATTAGTATTAATAAATAATGAACTGCTCCCAAAAACACGCCTCCCAACATAGAAATAATTACATATCGAAACCGCCTCCTCTTACTCATATAGATCCCGACGTGTACGGCATGCTAAACATTGATTAAGAATTGAACGTCATACTAAGAACCCCTGACGTGGCTTAACAATACCCGTGGTCAGGAGAAAAAGCGTAAGAAAACGGTTAAATTTTGGTTAAATTTCAGTTAAATCTGATCGAAGGCGAACGGCGGGCGGTCGATTTCGCATGTTGAATATCCTTAATGAAGGCGTGGGGGTAGGGAGGACCGCTGAGATAGATACAGTCACGCGCAACTGGTTGTGCGAGTCTTGCAACAACTCGAAACCTCGCAGGGATTAACTAAGGCGATACGGCTCGACAATGGCCTGGAACTGATCTAACAGTATCTGGCCGGCTGGTGCCAGACAAGGGCAGCGAACTGCGTATCATCCAGCCGGGCAAGCCGAGCCAAGATGCTTTCATTGAGCGCTTCAACCGAACGTCTCAAAAAAACGCACTGCACGCTTTTCTCTCCGTTGCGCACCTGCCCGCCCATCTCCGTGGCCTGTTTGTAGGTCAGTCGGCGGGCGGTCTGTCAAGTAACCTCGAATTCATGGTCTCCGCCATAACAGGGCAACGTTGACGCCTTGGTACGCGGCGCCGGTCTTGTGATTAAAGGGTATGCCATGGCCGGTTTGAGCCCAGGTAATGCGGCTGGTGCGTCGCCTTCCATGGTGGCGATGATCGAATCTGTGACGTGCGCATACAAATCCTTTTTCAGGGTAGTGTTGGTATTCATGACTGTTCCTCGCGATTGGTTAATAACACATCCTCTCGCTCGGACTTCCCTCGCTCCGCCCGGGCTGGTGGGGGTGGGGACAGCCCTGCCCTCACGGGCAAGGGTTGCAAAGATTGAATAGGGTGGGGTTGAAAGTCGGGCAATCGCAGTGCCGGTGTGCCTTCGCTAAAACGTTTAATCCCCGTCGCAAGCCCCCCCTCTAGAGAGATCGGGGGTGTTGGAGGGGGATTGACGCGGGAAGCACGGGAGCATGCCGACGGAAAAAAAGGAATGTAAGTGAACTTCGATTCCAAGCAGGACTTAGGGATCACAGGTGATGACAGGCAAAGCGAACCGCGCAGCGGCTGGCGTGGCCTGTGACAGCAGGAACGGGAGATCCAGGATTTTCGCGGACGCGAAAATCTGTTCTGGCTTTAACGCCTGCTTCAGCGGATCAGGAATTTTCAGATAGCCGTTCAGCGTGCCCCCAGAAACCGGTGAATCCGAGCGTGTTCCCGCCAGCTTGGCAGGAAGCACTCCACGACAAGACACCGGGGATCGCCGCCGATGACGTGCTCGATCGCCTCGAACACAAATATCAGGCTATCGCCGATGCCATCGGCATGTCGAAATAATGCGGCTGGAGCTCTCCCGCTTCATTGAAAGCGATCCGGACGATATCGCGGGGTATATCACTCAGGACAACTCCCGCTGCGGTTATCTTCATTCAGGAGATCCGCACCAAGTTTCACGAGATACGCCAGAACCCGCTACTCTATCAGCTCCGCCTCGACATAGGCTAGGATGCGCGCATGACGGGAAGCTTACGGACCGACCAAATCCATTTCTCCCGCTCTGCCACGGCCCCTGCAACTCCAGGACAAGTCGCCCGGTGTCCCGGCTGATGACGTGCTCGACCGGCTGAACGCAAATACGGGCTCTCGCCAATATCCGCCTGCATGGCGAAATCGGCTCTGCCCCGACGTAGGGGATGAAGCACGGGTGATGACCGTTTGCAGGAAGGTACGATCTACCACCACAACACATACCGCAGGACTTGACCTTCACGACTCCGTTCACTTTTCCCCCACCGTCCCCTTATGTAGTGTCCAGACCCGCTATTTGCGGGACGTGCTTCTACGTTTAATGAAGATCCGCTTCCCGTATGAATGTTACTTTCGATCTTGAGTGGGGCATCTCAAGGATGCAATCAATTGTTTCGGGCCGGTCACCGCTTGTGTTCTTTATATAGGTGCAGTCCTTAAATTGATAAGCAGGCAGATTTTGTACCTTGTTCTGATAATGCAAGCGGTGAAGTATTTCATTATTCATCACGAAAGGCTGTTGCATGGGCCAACCATTCGTATCAGCCCTAAACTCTCCCTTGAAAACATTCACTAAGATAGGGTTTCTATTGTCAAGTCTGTGAATAGAGTAACTGAGCTTCACCTCATACCGATTCTTGCTATATTTCCATAGGACGATTGCACTACCTCCCCCGTACAATTCGTGGGGTTTGGGTTCGTCGTAGTATTTTTCGTACTGCGATCTATATTTCCACTCACCTTCAAATGGCTTTTGCGAACGCTCATCCTTTTGCGAGCGCTCTATTTCCTTTTGTAATCGCTCTATTTCCTCTATGTAGTTCCTCTATTTTCGTGGTGCGTTCGTTATAAAGCAAAACAATTACCATCACTCCTATTGCTAAAGCCGTTCTTGCAATTACTTGCCGCCATTTTAATTTTCTTTTTTCCTTGAGCCTCTGAACCTCTTGAACAACCTGGTTAATCCAGTAACCATCTTTTTCATCCTCATCAAGCCCTATTGCATCTGCTATAAGGATTTGATGAGTTCTAAAATAAGCCGGTAAATCTTTTGGTGTCGTGGGGGAAAATATCACAGTAATTAATTTTTTCCGTGAGTCGTTCCCATATGCCGTTTTAATTCGTTCAGTCTCCGTGAGGAAAAATCGCTCTCGAGTCGCTGCTTCTGGTAGATATAAAACGACGAAAATATTCGCCTTTTTAATATTTGACTCTATTTTTAATTGCCATACATCACTGGGAGCAATCTTCTCTTTATCGAGGAATGTATCGACGTTACGACTCCTGAGTTCAGCATCGAGCGCCTCAGCAACTGCTCCGTATTCCCGCGGATATGAGATAAAGACAAGCATATGATTGTGGCAACCTGAATAAAATAGATTTAATTGAGTCGGGATTTTGCGACAGTTAAAACTCTGCAGGCGCAACTAAAACTCTGCATGGACTCTCATTCCAAAAATATTTACAGGGCCGCGATGGGCATTGAAGCCCGGGTTGGTAATATGCTGATAATCGGCAGTCACCCATAAGGAACTGACCACATTGAAGCTATAAAAAATATCCGCGACATGTTCAGGACGTGCCTTGATCCGGCCGTCTCCGATAAATCCGTCGATGCCTCCCATGTTCAGGTATTTGGCATGCTGACTCGAAATCCAGCCCGCGGCAAAGCCTACCCCCAACAAATCTCTTTTTCGTCCCCAGTGAAAACCGTTGATCAAAGCGCCCAATGAGACTGATCTGTCGGTTGAGGTATAGGAAAATACCTCGGTTTTGCCATCGCTGTACATTCCCCGGAAGAATAAACCAATACCTTCCAGCACTTGCTGCTCAACATTTATTCCAATGCCCATTTTGTCATTTGGTTTGCGCGCCCAGCATAAATCGGGTGCCCCGCCGTTTCCTGATCCATAATTGAATCCCGTGCAGGTTGTGGCGTTTTTATTAGGATCGGACCGGAAGGCGGCGATGGCGTCGCTGAATCTACCCATGTTTTCATGGTTTCTGTACGCCAATACTCTTATGGCTCCTGGGTGCCCATACCACAGATGCCTGCGCTCGACTTCAATCTGCTGTCCATAATATTTGAATACCCTCATGTCGAGGGGGAGTTGGTTGGGATCGACGGCGGTTGCTACGTGGCCAAATCGAATCGTCCAGTCATCATGAAAATATTCAGCCACTCCGCCCCAGGTATATCCTCTTGCATCCGCGGCGAAATCAAAGGCTGCGTAGGTCATGAACGCCATATTCAAAAATTGCCTGCGAAGATCACCGGAGTATGAATTCTTGTCGAAGAAATCGATCACGCTGAAATTGCCAAACCTGACGACGAGGCGCCGGCTATCCACCGTTGTCCCAAGCTGCATCGGATCGGAAGTGAGTTGTATACGGTCCCCCCCAAATCCAAAGGTCTGCTTGAAAAATAATCTGGACTGGTAATAGATGGGTGTTTCAGAACCGCCCTTTTGCAGCTCGAAGTTTTGTATTGCTCCACCCAGGCCTTTAAGATCGGATAACGGCCGCATGGAAATCATTTCCGGGGCAAAATAAATCTCTCCTCCATGCCATGTCTTGAGCCCAAGATAGAGCGTGGCCGTTCCGGTAAAGCTTCGTTCACTTCCCGGCAAGAGGGAATTGGGGGTTCCATTCAGGTTAGTGTATAAAGCCGGAAACGCGCCTTTCCAGCTGGAGATATAGGTGAATTGGCCATAAGCATTCCAGCGTTCGTCCTTCAGGTCATGAAGTCCCTTTTTCGCCAGGACATTCATGAAATCGAATTCATCTTCGCCGCGGGGGTCTGGTTCAGTAACGCCCGCTCGCGCCGGTAGCACGGTTAACACCATGCAGCAGAGGAGAAGTATTTTGAATAGAAGCTCTGTTGCTCCCGTTGCCCGGTGTTTCTGAAGCAAAGCGTGTCGCGCCATTCCTTTGTTTGGCATTTACTCGGCGACTATGTGGTTCCGATTAAAACGGCTGCCATAAAATCCTCATTCCAGAGACTTGCTTGTTTCCAGCTTATTTTTGGCAATAAGGGCAATAAAAGCTCGAGCGCTGCCCCTGCGTCGCATGAATGATGGGTATACCGCACTTTCGGCAGGGCTGCCCGGTTCGGCCGTACACCCAATGTTGCTGTTGAAAATAGCCCGGATTGCCTTCGCCGTTGACAAAATCGCGCAGGCTGCTACCGCCCGCTTCGATCGCACGATTGAGCGTTTCCTTTATCGCCTGCGCGAGCCTTTTATATCTCATTAAACCGATTCGTCCCGCAGCGGTTGCCGGATGAATACCTGCACTAAAGAGCGCTTCATTCGCGTAAATATTGCCGATGCCGGCAACGATCCGGCTGTTCATCAGCACTTGTTTGATGCTTGCGCTACGTACACGCGTTTGCTTATATAGCAGATCCCCGCTGAAGGCTTCGGTGAGCGGCTCGGGTCCCAATTGAGCCAGCAGCGGATGACGCATGACGTCGCCTGTTTCCCAGAGCATGGCGCCAAAACGGCGCGGGTCTCTGAAGCGAAGGACCGCGCCGTTATCCAGGATCAGATCGACATGATCATGCTTTTCCGGCGGCCACACGGCTGCGGCGGGCAATCAGTCTCAGGCTCCCTGACATGCCCAGATGCACGATCAGCGTGCCCTCGCCCGTGTCGAACAACAGGTATTTAGCGCGCCGCGTTACCTTGCCGATACTCAGGCCACCCAGTTTTTGTCCCAGATCGAGGGGTATCGGCCAGCGCAGCCCCGGATTTCTTACCGTGGCGCTGGCGATGCGATGTCCCTCGATGTGGGGTGAAATGCCGCGGCGGATGACTTCGACTTCTGGCAATTCAGGCATGCAGTTCAGGCCTGCAATTCATATAGGAGAAGCGGGAAAATAGGCGCCTCATCTTCTGGCTCATCTTCTTCTGCGCCTCCACCATATGATGGCACCGCTGGCGAAGAAGACAGCGGCAAAATGATGAGGAAACCGACAACGATGGCAATTTGCGCTCTTTCACTCAAGATCAGGCTGCTGTCGGGCGTAGCGCGAGGCGGAATGGAAATGAGATTTTCATCGCCCGCGAGCCAATTGACGAGATTAATGCCGAAATCCAGATTCTTCCCATAACCGAGGTAATTGTTGGCAAGAAAATGGCTGCTGCCGATGACCGCGACGCGTTGTTCACGGTCCTGCACGTTTCGGCTCAGCGCAACCGCGATGCTCTACGGGGCCCAGCACATCATACATTTCGTCGAAGGCCATGCCGGCGTCAAGCTTGCCGGTTTCGACCCAGCCGCTTTGCGCGGTTTCCACGAGCGGAACGCTGCGCCATTCTTCATTTTCATTGACCGTTACCTGGCGGGCGAAAGGAAACACAGTAATATAGTCGAAGTTATGCGTGACCGGATGATGGCCATAACTGGCGCCCAGCGCAAAGGTGATTGGCGCCTTTAACTGCTGGGCCTGAGGATCGATCACCACTCCCGGCGTGAGCGTCAGATCAAGTTTTTCGGCCAGTGGCTGGAGCCCGTGCAAAGGCTCCTGATCCAGTAACCATAACAGGCTGCCTCCGCGCGCGGTATAGGCGAGCAGTTTTCCACTTCGCCTTCCGGTAGATCAGTTTGTGGAGAAGAAATGATGAGTACACTGGCATCGCGCGGCACATCCTGGGAAACGGCAAGATTGAGCGAAGCGATTTTGAAGCCCTTGGTCAACAGGTATTTGCCAAACTCGCCCAGATCACGGTTGGTGATACCATCGAGCTTGCGCTCCCCATGACCCGCCAGAGCCATTATACGTTTTTCACCGGGCCGCGCCATTCGCATCAGCAGGTTGGTTAATGCCTGTTCATTGAAGGTCGTCAGGTGTTCGCGTCTGCCTTTGAACTCGATCACCAATTCTCCATTGACCTGGACACCAGCCTCCTGCGCAACCCCGGGCTGTTCCACGGGGTTGATGAATATGACGCTCAAATCGGGTTTGACACGCTGATAAAGCGACAGAAGCTCTCCAATCATTCCGCGTGTATCCCCCAGTTGGGCATCCTGAGCTGTGGCATAAACAGTGACCGTAAGCGGGCCATCCAGCTTTTTTAGCACTTCCACACTTGCCTGGCTCAAACTGTTCCGGTCGCTCTGGCTGATATCCCACTGGACGCGGGTTTGCACGGCCAGATAGCCCAACAGTCCGGCCAGCAAGATCAGCGCTGTGGCAAACAGGCCATTTTGTGCCATGCGGCGCACGCGCAGCTTGTTATTCGCTGCAGCCATTATTTCACCGATTTGAACTGTTACATAGCTTCAACCGCTTATCCGCTCCCT
>CAVUXR010000041.1:0-33464 GCA_963745455.1 uncultured beta proteobacterium | reverse complement strand
CCGCATACCATCGTCATGCAACCTATCAAGTACCAATAATAGCGGCATCGATCGCACTCTTAAAGAGCGTTTCATGGTCAAAAGATCTTCGAACCATCGCACCGCTTATGAAGGCACGGCCTCCACGGTAACAATTGGTCAAACCCTGCCTGGGTGGGAAAACCATCGCAGATGGTCGTGACCTTGTCCGGATCAGTGGAGAAATAGATGTCGAGCTCATGACAGCGTAACGATATGTACCAGCACAATAACGAACAGATGTAATAATTATGAAGGATCATGACATCAACGCTATGGCCACCCTCTTATTCATGTGAAGGAATCACCATGGACAACATCATCTATTGGGGCACCTTTATTCTTATCCTGCTGGCTGGTTTGGCGTTTTTGGCGCGCACTAAACGCACCTGTTGGCGCCGGTTGAAGATTGATAAAGTTTGAGTTCTTTGCCAATCAGCGTCTGACCACGACAACGGGGAGAAAAATAAATAGAGGCAAACTGTTAGAACGTTTTCATCCGGCCATTCTTTGCTAGTATGGACGGTCAATTCTCAACCGGCACTAAACACTGCTGTTCACCTCGTTTGGAAGCCTGGCCTATGCCGACGCACAGCCACCGCTGTGACGCTACACGCGGTGAGTTGTTGTATTCAACGCTTTGCATGGCCTGCCACAGCGCACAGGTTCATTGACGGAACAGGAAATCGTCACCGATCAGGCTAGTCTTCCGGGGCCGCATGTCGGTCGCTGGCTTGGAATTCCAGGGCTTGGATGAGGTGGCGATGATATTGCGGAGGTCGCTCGATGCCTGAATGCCCTCTACTACCACTACCCGGACTGACCAAGGCTAGTGAAATGCCAATAGATTCGAAGCTCCGGCCGTGGTGGCTTGAACCGTGGCCGGAAGAGGAAGCCAAGCGTGCTGCCGAGGGACTGGGCTTGTTAGACGCCGAAGCCAAAGCCCGGCTTGCCCGGTTCGGGCCCAACCTGTTCCGCGAGCGGCCCGAAAAATCGCTGCTGCTACAGTTTCTCACCCGCTTCAAGAATCCTCTGGTCATCATCCTGCTCATCGCCAGTGCGGTTTCGGCATTTAGCGGCGAGGTCACCAACTTCCTCATTATCAGCTTCATCGTTCTGCTCAGCGTTACGCTGGATTTTGTCCAGGAGTACCGCGCCAACGAGGCGGCGAAGAAATTGCGTCAATCGGTTTCCGTGCGTGCCCTCGTAATGCGTGATGGCAAGCCGCTGGAGGTCGCGGTCACGGAGGTTGTGCCCGGAGATGTGGTGCTGCTTTCGGCCGGCGATCTGATTCCGGCGGACGGAAGGGTGCTTGAATCGCGCGACTTCTTCGTCAAGCAGGCATTGCTGACAGGTGAATCCTATCCGGTGGAAAAGCGGCCGGGCGTACTACCGGATACCGCCACTGATCTTCAGGAGGCAACTAACGCGGTGTTCATGGGTACATCCGTCATCAGTGGCAGTGCCCGAATCCTGGTGGTTAAGACGGGTGCGGGTACTGCCATTGGCGAAATTGCCGACAGCGTTTCCCGGCCCTCGGAGCCGACTTCATTCGAGGTCGGTACCCGCCGCTTTGGCATGCTGATCATGCGACTGACCGTGCTCATGGTAATGTTCGTGCTGCTGGCGAATGCGTTTTTCCACAAGCCCTGGCTGGAATCCTTCCTCTTCGCGGTGGCCCTCGCCGTTGGACTGACACCGGAACTGCTGCCCATGGTGATCTCGGTCACGCTGTCGCGTGGCGCCCTGCGCATGGCCAGGATGCAAATGATCGTCAAGCGCCTGTCCGCCATTCAGGATCTGGGCTCCATGGACGTCCTCTGTACCGACAAGACCGGCACCCTGACAGAGGCAAAAATCCGCTTGGAAAGACATGTGGATGCAGCGGGGAAGCCCAGCAAGCGGGTACTTGAACTGGCGTATTTCAACAGCTTCTTCGAGACGGGCCTGAAAAGTCCCCTCGACGAAGCTATTCTCGATCACCAGCACATCGAGATTGGCGCCTGGAAGAAGATGGACGAGGTTCCCTTTGATTTTGAGCGTCGCCGCGTTTCCGTGCTTATCGATAATGGCGAGGCGCGCTGGCTGGTGGTAAAAGGCGCGCCGGAAGAAATCGTCGGGCTGTGCTCGCACTACGAAACGGATGGCGTCAAACTACTTCGTTCCGTGGACGAAGCGGCACTGATAGCGATTCGCAGCCAGTACCGCACTCTGGAAGAAGAAGGCTTCCGGGTGCTGGGTATCGCCTGGCGGCAGGTGCCCCTGGACCATCCTCATGCGGTGGTTAGTGATGAAACAAAACTGGTGCTCGCCGGTTTCGCCGCCTTCCTCGACCCGCCCAAGGCGAGCGCTGCCCCCGCACTGGCCGCCCTTGGCCGCGCCGGTGTCGCCATCAAAATTGTGACCGGCGATAGCGATCTGGTGACCCGGCATGTCTGCGCCCAGTTGAAGATTCCGGTGACAGGGCTTCTGACCGGCAAAGAGATTGCGCAGATGGACGATTACGCTCTGCAGGCCCGGGTCGAAACGGCGAACCTGTTCTGCCGGGTGAATCCGGCACAGAAGGAGCGTGTGATCCGGGCGCTCAAGGCTCGCGGCCACGTGGTCGGCTACCTGGGCGACGGTATCAACGATGCGCCATCATTGCATGCGGCGGATGTCGGGCTATCCGTAGATTCGGCTGTGGATGTAGCCAAGGAGGCGGCGGACATGATACTGCTGAAGCGGGACTTGCATGTCCTACATGCCGGCGTTCTGGAAGGGCGACGCACCTTTGGCAACATCATGAAGTACATCATGATGGGCACCAGTTCCAACTTCGGCAACATGTTCAGCATGGCGGGTGCCGCGCTGTTTCTGCCTTTCCTGCCCATGTTGCCGACGCAAATCCTGCTCAACAATATTCTTTATGACATCTCGGAAGTCCCAATACCGCTCGACAAGGTGGACGCCGAGGAAATTCGCCACCCACATATCCTCGATCTGAATTTCATCCGCAACTTCATGCTCGTGATCGGGCCGATCAGCTCCCTGTTCGACTTTCTCACCTTCTACGTCATGCTGGTGGTTCTGCAGGCTGACGAGAAGCTGTTTCAGACCGGTTGGTTCGTCGAGTCGTTGTGCACCCAGGTACTCGTAATCTTCATCATCCGTACCCACGGCAACCCCCTGAAAAGCCGTGCTCACCCGCTGCTGACGTTAACCTCGCTGGCCGTTGTCGCCGTTGCGGTGCTGTTGCCGTTTACGCCGATTGGAACGTATTTCGGATTTGTACCGCCGCCTGCCAAGTTCTATTTCATCCTCGGGGGCATGACGCTTGTCTATCTTTTCGTTGTTGAACTGGCCAAGCAGGGCTTCTACCGATGGGCAGTGGCGGGAAGGCAGCCCCGCAGATCTGCCAGCCGGGCTTAGTCCGCCGGTCTCTTCAAGCGGATTGGTTCAGGAAAAGCAATGGTGCGGTAGGTACTTGGCGGCCCCTGATCTCCTACGGTGAGGACCTCTCGGGCGGAATAGTGTGCGGTTTCGAAGGCGGGCCGAGGCCGTGTGCGAAGTAGAAGAGCGGCAGATTCAGGAAAACGAATTATGCGGATGAGTGCATGATGCGATGCTTATTCTTTATCCTTGCGCTGTTGGGGTGGCCGCCCCTAGCCGCCGCTCAATCGCTTGGTGCCGCCACCCTGAAGGCAGACGCACGGACTGAAATTGCAGCTGCGCTCTATGCAGCATCGGCCACCCAGGCTGCTGCCGAGAAAGTGGCGGATGCCAGGATTCGCGCGCAACGGCAAGAGATTGAGAGCTTGCGCGCCAGAATACGCCGTACGGTGCGGCTTGATTCCGAGCTTGTCCGACTTCGTTCCGAGCTTATTACCGCGGAAGAAAAGTATGTGGCAGCCCTCGTCACCCGTGATCGGGCATATGCGCATGAGATTGCGGTATTTTGCAATACAGTCGAGAGCATTGCATCGACACCAGAGGGTGTTGCCGCCTTGGCACGCTTTAATGCCGGGGACGAGGTTGTTGCATTGACGGTACTGGATGATCTGCGCGCAGCACGCGATGCAGCGCGCAAGAGACGGGCTGACATCGAGAGTGCTGCCGAGGCCCGGCACAACGCCACGCTTGCCTTGGAAGCAAACAACAGGGGGAAATTGACCACTGAGGCCTGTTCATCTCAAATGAAAGAATTGGTAGTGTGCGGGCCGCCCAAGGCAACCTGTCTGCAAGCTTGGCAAGCTTCCAGGCAGCAGTTGCCCTTGCTGAGCGTCTCGCCCAGGCCGATCCCAGCAATGCAGACGGGCAGCGGGACTTGATGACAAGCTATGCGAAACTGAGCGTCGTGAATGGCGATAAGGCTTACGCAGCAAAGGCACTTAATTTGGCACTTGACATGCAAACCCGTGGCATCCCAGCTCCGAGAGATGTCTGGATAATCGAAGAGCTGAGACGACTCTCAAGTCACTTAATTAAGGACGATCTCTTTAAGAATAATTTAATATTTTTGTCGATGTTAAATCATTAAATCTTAAGACGCCCCGGATTTTTATTGGCTCCAGCCTGAATATAAGTCTAAGTCCAGGCTCCACTTCATCTCATTATTGTCTTAATTCGCGCTTAAGAATTTTACCGGTGGCGTTCATCGGTAATTGATCTCTAAATTCGATGTGGCGAGGGTATTTATAGGCCGCCATTTCTTCCTTACACCAAGCTATCAGCTCATCTTCGGTAACTTTGCTATCCGTTTTTTTCACGACAAAGGCTTTTACTTCTTCACCCAGTTTTTCATGGTAAATGCCAACAACCGCTACAACTGATACCGCGGGATGCGTCGACAAGACTTCTTCCAGCTCGCGCGGATATACGTTGTAACCTCCGCGGATGATCATATCTTTTTTTCGATCCACAATGGAAAGGTAGCCCTCTGCATCGAGAACGCCTATATCTCCGGTATGGAACCAGCCGTTGCGCATGGCCTCTGCAGTAGCCTCGGGTTGTTTATAGTAACCCTTCATAATGTTATGGCCACGAATGACCACTTCACCCTTTTCTCCTATCGGGACGGGTTTGTCTTCATCATCTACGCATCTAATATCCACTCCCCATAGCGCCTGGCCGACCGTTCCCACTTTGGAGGGCCTGTCTGCATGATTGAACGAGACAACGGGAGAAGCTTCCGATAGTCCATAGCCTTCCAGAACTCGTACGCCAAATGTATCCTGAAACCGGTTCATCAACTCGACCGGCATGGGCGCTCCTCCTGAAGAAATCAGGCGCAAACTGGCTGCAACAGGGGCGATATCGATATTGTTCGCTGTTGCGTAGTCCAACAAAGCATGAAACATGGTTGGTACGCCCGTCCACAGATTAACCTTGTCGCGCTTCATCACCTCTAGCACCGGTCCCGGCTCGAAACGCGGCATGAGTGTCAAGGTTGCACCCGCTAGCAAGTTGGCGTTCATTTGTGCTTGCTGAGCGGTGGCATGAAAAAGCGGTAAGGTGATGAGGACAACATTCTGTGCATCAGCACCGATTTCCATTGCTGAAGCAGCCAGATCACGCACGATTATGGCATTCATTAATAGGTTTATCTGGCTTAGCTCCGCCCCTTTAGGCTGGCCGGTCGTACCCGAGGTGTAAAATATCACCGCTGTATCGGTCGGTTGCGGTCTATGGGTCGCAAACGTGGGCGGTTGGTTATGCATCAATTGGCCCAGTGTTTTAACGCCTTCCACGGGTGAAGGGGATGCGGGATTGGCAGTAATCATGATCATGGTTTGGCATTCAGGCACGGCATCAAACCCTGCCTTTCCCATCTGCCCCATCGGCAGTTCGGCCGTGCCCTCAAAACAAATAAAAGCCTTCGCATCACTGTCTTGCAGATGGAAGGCAATTTCACGTGGCTTGAGCAAAACATTCAAGGCAACAACCACCGCTCCGACCTTGAGAATCCCAAAATAGACCATTGGAAAATACGGCAAATTCGGGCATGAGATGGCAACATGATCTCCGGGCTTTATCCCTAGCTCAACAAGACCGTTAGCGATCATGTTGGCCATCGCATTCAATTGCCCGTAAGAAAAACGGTGATCGTTATAGATGATCGCCGTCTGGCGAGGACGTTTGTGCGCATGATCTTCAATAATAGTAGCCATAGTCAGCGTTGTAGCGGCCCGGTGAGTCATCAGCAATCCTCAAATTAAGTTAAAAAAGTGTTAAGTTTTGCATCCAATATTGCTGTTGGAAGTGCAGGTGTAGCAGAACTGATAGGCATCATTCATGAAATTGTCCACGGAGCGATGTGATGCCGTTCCCATGCGATGGAGAGCTCCAGCTTCTTGATCTCCTCTATAGCGCCCTCGCCAAAACCCCCTATTTTGCGTATCTGTGCCCGAGCAAGGCGCTCCATAAATCGAAGGTCACGGTCGGTTAGAGTCATTGCGGTGGCCGCCCATTGATTCACTATTTCCTTCAATGATTCATAGGTAATGGGTGCCGCAGCGCGACGTGATTCTAAAGCAGCTAAAGTGCCGCGCAGCCGCGGATGGACAAAGCGGACGACTTGTTGTACTGCGGCCTCTCCCTCCCCGTCATCCACGACCATATCCACAAGCTTGCGACAATGCAGTTCATCGGCAGTATATATATGCCCTGAAAGGATCATCTCATTGGCCACTGCGAAACCCGCCTTGCGAATGGTAAAATTCCAGGCACCCATGCCCGGGAATAGGTTAAAAAGGACTTCTGGGTAACCGCCTTGGGCACTGCGCTCGAAGATGACTTTATGATAGGGTAAAACCGATTCAAGACCACCACCCAGTGCGTCGCCTTGTACCAGCACTACCGTATGAACTCCCCGCTGGGAGGCTGTCTCCATCCACCATATGAGTTCGATGCACCGGTGACCCGTACATTTGCAGAGATTCAAGGTCACGTGCACGAATCAGCAACACGAAGAGGGAAAGATCTCCGCCAAAGTTAAACACTCCTGGTATATCGGAAGTCATAACCAAATGCTTCACATAGTCCCGTACTCGTAGAAATATCCGTGAACACCTGATGCATTTCCGCCATAAGAGCCAGGCTATAGCATTGAATGGGTCGAACTTGGGTTTTTATGCGCAATAGTGATAGCGTCGAATCCCACTCCAGCCGAATAAATTTGTGGGAGCGATCAAGCCAAGAGGGCCGTATGGCTATCCCCAAGTTGATTCATACCGTCTCGAAAATCCTGGTGAAATGATGAAAATTGATGATCGCAGACTCTGTAATGGCGCTGCGTGATGCCGCATCATGCAACGTATTAAGTACCACGCGCAGCTCTGCCATATGTTCCGCGTCCATCGTGGCATGTGAGCTGATAAAAGTGGTTCCCACCTCTCCCTGCAAATGCAACGCTTCCTTGATTGCCAAGGAAAAAGGCCCACCGTATACCGATGCAATAACCTCCAGCGCATAAATCATCCCCAGCACGGAGCAGGGATGACGACGATCCGCTGCCCAATAATTGTATCCAGTCAGCGCCAGGGTAAATACGGATGGTTGGTGCACGCCAACTCTCTCCTTTGGAATGCCCACTGCTTCAAGATCATTAACCACCCAGCCTTCATGACCCGACTCCTCATGCATATGCTCATATAGAAAATAACGAATTTGCCGATATTCATCAGGCATGCGGCTAGCTCCTGCTGCGCATACTGGATTGAAATGCCAGACGATGTGGTACAGCTCATGCAAAAGTTTACGGTAGCGTTCGACTGACATCCCCTTGGCTACCGCATCGAGCACGATGGGGTTTGTTTCAAACCTTCTCCTCTCTTCGTCGGTATCCGTTACGAGATCCAAAAAAAAGGATTGCATATGTATTCCAAAGTGGTTGTGTTATAGGATTTAGAATTGCGTCTATTAAACGGGACAGGATGCGGTTAGTAACTCACTGCGGATGAATTATCTGGGCGACTTCATCTTCAGCCCCTTGTGAGGATGGTACTCATTGTAATCCTCGAACCATTGGGCAAGCTGTGCCATCATGGTTTCTGCACTGCCGATCATTGTACTATCGGACTACTGACTACCTAAAAATCTGGAAGCCGCTATTTGTTCAGCGCTTCCTTACGGAACCGAGGATTTTACGAACGCGGGCTCGCTTAAGGACCTCAGGAGCGATTATTGGCTCTCGCGGAACATATGACGGAAATAGCGCCCGGTCAGAGCCTTTTCAATCCGGGCATTGACCCATGGCCGCCTCTTCTCTTCCGCATCCTTCGGCGTAGATAGCCCAAGATCACGCGGCCGGAATGCAACGTTCCGTTTAAGGTAAGTTCTTTACCGTGCGGATTCCGGCCATCTGCAGATGCGCCCGGATACGGCGTCCCACGCCCCAAACTCCTCTAACCTCGATGGCTGCCATGAGTTCATTGCATTGCGCTCACGGCACCGAGGCGAGATCGCACACGCCATCGAAGCGGGAATTTTTCTTGGCGATATGGTTGGCGAGCTTGGCCAACGTCTTGGTCGAACCGATGCCCACGCATACCGGCAGTCCCGCCCATTGGCGTATGCGCCGGCGAATTGCCCTATGCCGGCAGCATGTAGCCACAGATTGCCCAAGCCATTTAAGCCGAGAAAACTCGCGTCGATGGAATGACTTCAACGCTCGTGCGCGGACCGGCGCAATAGCCGCCGGCCTGCGGATCTAAGGGGCAGCCACTCAAAACCAAAAGGAATCGTTGCAGATGCCGAGACCACCGGGCCCGGGGCGAGAACCTATAGACCGCTATCAATAAGCCTATCTCAGGTGGGTTTTCTTATTCAGCTGTAGCGTTTATTAGCACCATAAGGCGGCAAATGCAACACGTGTCTGCATTCAAAAAAATCAATCCCCCAGCTTTCTAGCTGGAGGACATAGTTGGTTGGTCGCGAACGCATTTACAATTGCTGTTGACCCAACCGAAGAGGGATTTTCTGTCTTAGCATGAGTGGCGTGGGAGGCTATTTCAGATTCTTGCGGCGCGCGATAAATCCCATCAAACCCAAACCCGCCAAAAACATCGCATATGTTTCTGGTTCCGGCACTGGGGTCAGCAAGTAAGAATGACCGTCACTTGCGTTTGTGATTATCTGGCCTTGATCATTGATTCCGGTTGCCTCAGCCAAAAAGGTGCCGTTGTCAAGCTTCACGAGTGAGTTGAGATCGGTCATTCCCACGCCATTGGGACCCGTAAGGAATGCATGTTTACGATCTCCTATGCCGGTTTCTGCCCATCCGACCACCTGCCCGGCCGAGTTTATGTCCGTTGCCGCGCTGGCTTGGCCTCCCAGCGTTCCAAGATCGGTCATATTGCTGTTGATATCCGTTATGAAGGCGTGATTGGGAGAAAGGATGGCCTGGGTTACCGTGGAATATCCGACAACTTGTCCAGAATCGTTGACACCAGTGGCAGAGCTTGTGTACCCGCCCAGAGTGCCGAGATCAGATGCATATACATGATTAGCGCTTGTAATGAACGCGTGCGTATACAAACCCGAAGAGATGCGAGCATTCCCTACCACTTGTCCAGAAGCATTGATATCGAATGCCTGATCTTCATACGAGTGCAAATTGCCCAATGCCCCTTGGATTCAAACCATTAGCACTTGTAACAAATACACCCCCGTTGCTGTTTGAGATTACACTGAACCCGGCTATTTGGGCAGAATCGTTGATCCCGTGGCCCTCACTATAGCTCCATGATGTGACTAAGTTCATGTCTCCGTTAGGGTTGGCAACAAAAGCGTGGGGGGAAGTAGAAACCCCAGGGACACCGGGATACTCAAGATAATCTGATACCCCTGTAACCTGACCACTTGCATTGATACCAAAGCCATAACTATTAAAGCCGCCCGGAAGAGTACCCAGATCAGACATGCCAACCCCATCGGCCTTCGTCACGAAAGCGTGATAAGGACCGTCCTTCGTACTCGAGTTTCCTGTTACCTGCCCCGAGGCGTTAATGGCTGTTGCGTAAGTGCCTCCTCCGCTCAGCGTTCCAATATCAAAAGCAGAGTAAGTCTGAGCGAATGCCGGAGTTGCCAGGACAAATCCGCTGAGGATGATTCCACAATTTCTGAACAAGTGCGTTTGAAAAATATGATTTAATTTCATGGTTAAGAGACTCCAGTGATGGGTTGTTTTTGGGGGAGTAACTGCCGTATGGGCTCAACTACTGCGCGAGAGCGCTCTTCAATATAGAAATCCGAGGTCCGCCAGCCTTCATGCATAAAATTTTGAGCCCACGATCGGACGATATGTCAGTCCGCAGAAAAAGTTGTAAAGAAACGGTTAAATATTGGTTAAATCTATTGCCCAGGTTAAGAAGTTAAAGATCGGCGGATCTGGTTACCGAAGTAGAGGTAAATTGCGGCTGCTCTCTTTCCGAGGTTTTTACTCCAGCATTGCGTGGCAGCAAAGACGCGACAATTCTGATCGATACGAAAATGCCGAAGGATGACAAGAGGTCGATCATGCCGAAAGAAGCCGTTTTCACAATGAAGCTGGAACCCAAGTTGCGCGCCGAGTTCATGGCCGAGGCTGAGGCTGCCCATCGGCCTGCATCTCAGATCGTGCGCGAGCTGATGCGCGAATTTATCCAGAGACAGCGCGAAGCGCGGGAATAATGAGGAGTTCCTACATCACAAGGTGGAGGCTGCCAGAAGCTCGATGAGCACTGGTGTGGTCCGTTCGAATGACGAGATTGAAGCCGAATTCGCCGCACGGCGTGCCAATGCAGCAAACAGGCGCGAGGGTTATCTGGACCTGGAGGCAGAGCAAGACCGCGACGATATTTGGGACAACATCGCAACCGATAACCCGCGTGCGTCTACCGGAATGGATGAGCTTTTCAGCGATGCACAGCGGCGATCAGCTCAGCGCTTCCAGGCTCAGCATGATCACCTCAATTTCCTCGATAATCTCCTCCTGCCGCAATATGTTGCGCTTCCGAAGCAACTCAGTGGAGTCCTGCTCGATGCGCCTCACCGCGTGGTCCATGTGTTGCATGCGACGCTGGTTCTCCGCCATCAGAGAACTGTAGAAAAGCTCGTGCAGCACGGCAAATAGGTATTGGACGGCCAGTTCGCCGAGAAAAGCCGGTGGCTTGGTATTCAGCAAGGGGGGATGGGAGTAGCGGTTTGCCGTGGGTAATGGGCGGAAGGGCCGCAGCGCGGAGATCTTGACGCCCTCTTCGAGGGATTGCCAATGAAACACGCTGAGGCGCAAGGGACGAATGGGATCGCGCAAACCCTTGAGCGCATCCATCACCCGCATCAACACCGCTTCGACTTCCTCCACCACATTGGGACCATCCAGCCGCATCGCGATGCGAGGATTGTCGGCGACCCTGCTGGCAAGCCTGCTGCCCACCACGACCAACGCCGCTTCCTGCGAGCATCCGCGATGCGCGTTTAGTGCCTGCAACAGTGCTTCGTTGAAGTCACCGCAGAACCCGCGTTCGCTGCCCAGCAACAGGCAGACGTCGTGTGATTCCCCGGCATCAGGCAGGAGGTCGGGGTAGAAGAAAAGCAAATCGGCCGCGGCCGCTTCCATGCTGGTGACGACGCGCTTCTGGTCGACCAGAAAGCGCGCAAGCTTGAGCGTTTCCATTAAAGCGAGGTTCTTCATGGCACTCAAGATGTCCCTGATTTCACCCAGACCATGCAGCCGCCTCTCCAACTCATGGCGTCTGCTCATTCTTCCTCGGCGCCCGGGTGGGAGAGCGTTGCGGGGTGTCTGAGCCAACGCCCAATGGCCTCGCTCCATTTATCGTGGCCATCTTCGAGTTTGAGGCCGCTGCCCTTGACCTGCTTCGCCAGACGGCTCAACGCGGGGGGCACGTCTTCGCGCTTGATGTCGTCAAAATATCCAGCATTGAACGCAACCAGCCAGGCGATGTGAAACTCGGCCGGTAAAGGCGACAGCCGATCCTGTTTGAGAATTTCGCGCAGCACCCGGCCATGCTTGATCTTGGCCTCCACGGACGCCTCCAGCCTGGCGCCGAAGCGGGTGAAAACCTCCAGTTCGAGGAACTGCAGATAATCCAGTTTGGTACGCCCAGCTTCTTCCTTGATGCGCTGGTGCTGTGCCTTGCCGCCAATGCGCGACACCGACCGGGTAACGTCGATGGCCGGCAGAAAGCCGCTCGCGAACAAATCAGCATTGAAATAGATCTGGCCGTCGGTGATCGAGATCAGATTGGTGGGAATGTAGGTGGCGAACTCGCCTTCCACGGTTTCGATGATCGGCAGCGCCGTCATACTACCGCCGCCATGGGTATAAGCCAGATGGGTGGAGCGTTCCAGCAGGCGCGAATGCAGATAGAAGATGTCGCTCGGATAGGCCTCGCGCCCGGGCGGGCGGCGAAGCAGCAGGGACAGTTCGCGGTAGGCGCGAGCGTGGGTGCTGAGGTCGTCGTAGACCACCAGAGTATCCCTGCCCTTCGCCATCCAGGATTCCGCCACCGCGCAGCCGGCGAACGGCGCAAGGTATTTGAGGCCGGGCGGCGCAGTGGCTTCCGCAACCACCACAACGGTGTATTCCAGGGCACCCGCCGCGCGCAGCGTTTCGATGGTGCTCACCGCGGCTGGTGCGCCGCTGCCCGATGAGCACGTAGATACATAGTACATCCTTGTCTTTCTGGTTTATGACAGTATCGATGGCGAACGAACTCTTGCCCAGGCCGTTGTCGCCGATGACCAACTGGCGTTGCCCTTTGCCGATCGGAATCAGCGTGTCAACAATTTTGTTCCCCGTATACAGGGGAGCATTGACGAATTCGCGAGCCACGATGGGCGGCGACAGCACGTCGAGATCACGGCGGCCATGGCAATCCGGCGCCGCTCCGGCATCGAGCGGCGTGCCCAGGGGGTCAATGATTCGCCCCAGCAGTCCATCTCCGACCGGAATGTCAAGACGCCGGCCCGACAGGTAGGCAGCGGCGCCGGCGGTCAATGTCTGTGTCTGCTCCAGGAGTATGGCACCGACCGTGTCCTTTTCCAGGGAAAAAACCAGCGCGCGGCTGCCGTCCTCGAAATGCAGGATTTCATCCATGGCAGCGGAGGGCAAGCCCTTGACGCGCAGGATGCCGTCCCCGATGGAGATGATTGTGCCCCGCTCGGTCATGCGCAATCCGAATGCATAGCCATTAAGCCAGTCGGCGCGTCTGGCCAGGACGGAAGCGGCGGTATTGGCTTTAACGGGCATCGCGCGCAGCCTCGGCGAAAAATTCCAGTTCGTCCTGCAAATTGGCCCGCAGTATCCATGGACCAATACTCACGCGCAGGCCGGCCAGCAGCCTCTCGTCCTGCACGAATTCGCTGTTGATTTCCTTGCATGTTGCCTCGCGCAGCGCCTGCATGATCGCACTACGTTGCTGCACATCCAGTGAAAACGTGCTTGTCACCCTGGCTTTAAACTGCGCCTCTTCGCAGGCTGTCCGCAATGCCGCCAACTGTCCCTCGGGTATCCGGGCAAGGTCTTCCAGCGCCAGTTCGATCAGCTTTTTCTCCAACTGTGGCCCCGCCGCGCGAGCGACCAGCCGCGCCACGAATTCCGCGCCCTGAGCGATGGCCTCTTCTTCGGCCTTGCCCTGCCACTCCTTCCTGCGGCTTTCCTCGATAGCGCGGTCCTTTTCCTGGGCCTGCTCCAGCGCGCTTTGCAGCTCTCCCATACGGCGCGTCCGTTCCGCCTCGACATCTTCAAGCATGGTGGAGTGCAGCTTGGCCTTTTCCTGCTCCCAGTCGCTCAGGCGGTTGCGGTACTGCTCCTCCAACGCCTGCGCGGCGGCATGACGTGCCTCGGCGTCAGTCAGCGTTTTCATGACGGCAGCTTTTCGCCGGCCGATCGCGTCCAGTACCGGCTTGTACAGAAAGCGTTTGAGTATCCATGCCAGGATCAGGAAATTGACGATTTCGAGAACGAAGGTGGACCAGTCGAGTTCCACGGCAGACCCCTATTTCAGCAGATATGCGAGCAAGGGATTGCCGAACAGGATAATCAGCACGACCACCAGCACATAGATCGCCAGCGACTCTATCATTGCCAGGCCGATGAACAGGGTGCGAGTGATGGCTTTTTCCGCCTCAGGCTGTCGCGCCAGCGCGTCCAGCGCCTGCGCGATGGCGCGCCCCATCGCCAATGCCGGCGCGATGGCGCCAATGGCAATACCGAGCGCAGCTGCCACGGTGGAGATGAGGGTAAACCAGGTCATATCGCTCATGGTGACTCCTTTTCGTTTTTTTCCAGGGACTGAATGCCGCCAGCGATGTAGATTAATGCCAGCATGCCGAATATGTATGCCTGCACCAAGGCCTCGACGATGTGCAGCGCCAGCACCGGCACCGGCACGAGAAAGCCCGCGACCAGCAGGATCAGTAGCGCCGCCATCCCCAGGCTGAACATGTTGCCAAACAGACGCACGGCCAATGCTATGGTGCGGGAAATTTCGCTGATTACATGAAATGGCAGCAGCAGTGGGTTAGGTTCGAGATAGTGGCGCAGATAGCGTTTTATGCCGTGTATGCGGATGCCGTACCAGTGCGTGGAGAAGAACACCAGCAGCGCCAGCGCGGCGGTGAGCGAGAGGTCGCCGGTGGGGCTGCGCAGGCCGGGAAAAACGCCGACCAAGTTGGCCGTGACGATGAATATCCACAAGGTGGCCACGAACGGCAGCACCTGCCGCGCGTGCTCCGGCAGCACCGCGGCGACGGCATCCTCGATCGCCGAAACGACACCCTCCAGCGCGCTCTGCCAGACCCCAGGCTCTAGCTTGAGGCTGCGAGTGGAGAACAGCGCCGTCAGGCCCAGCAGCGCCATGATGCCCCAGGTCGTAATTACTGTTTGTGTAATCGCGAGCGGGCCGATGTTGAACACGGCACGAGCCGTATCGAAAGCCGTCATGCGCTACTCCCGCTATTCCCGAATGAACAAGTAAACGTTTACGGCACCCACGACGACGCCGAGGAAGATCATGCTCAAGGTCCAGCGTACAGAATATCCCTCCAGCAAGCCATCGATCCAGCGCCCCAGGTAGGCGCCGCCGATCACGGGGAGAACGAACAACAACCCCAGCACGGCAAGATAGGCGGGTTGACGCAGCAGGCTACTGCGGTCGCGCTCGGCCTGCTTCATGCGCCGTGTCTGTTTTTCGACCTGATCCTCCAGTTTGCGCCGGTCGGCATTCCGCTTGTCCTTGTCCTGGCTCATGACGATGCCGCCTTGCCCCGCCTCATTCGCCACATGCGCCGCATCATCTCTTCTTCGAGACGATGCACGCTCTGCTTCATGTCCCGAAGCGCTTCCTCCTCCTTCACCATCTGCTGGCGCAGTACCGTGCTGACGCGTTCAAAATCCGGGTCCCGCAGATAATGCCGCGTACTTAGGTAAAGCTGCCCGTCGACAAAATAAACCAGCGCACCCGGCACCGCCAGAAACTGCCAATCTTCGCCCCCGGCGCGAAAGCGCGCCAGACCGAAGCCGAGCATTGTCATCATGCGCGCATGTCCGGCCAGGATACCGAAGCTGCCGGAACCGTCCTCTCCCATGAAGCTTGCCACTTGCTCAACGCGCTCGTACTGCGTCGCGCTTTGCAGATGCAACACAAAGCCACTCATGCTTTCTCTTCTTTCATGCTGGTGCGCATGTAGCAACGATCTTCCGGTACGTCGTCGTAATCGCCACGGAGGAAGGCTTCGCAATCATCAAGGGAATCGGACAGCGGCACCGACGCACCCTTTATCCCGATATGTTCCGCCACCACAAAGAACGGCTGGGTCAGATAGCGCTGCAGTTTGCGCGCGCGCAACGCGACGCGTCTGTCTTTCTCCGACAGCTCCTCGATCCCCAGCATGGTGATGATGTCTTCGAGTTCGCGGTAGCGCGCCAGGTGCTCGCGCACGCCTTCTGCCACCGCATAATGCCTATCCCCTAGAATGTGGCGGTCCATTATCTTGCTGGCGGACTGCAGCGGATCGACTGCGGGGTAGATACCCTTGCCGGCCTGACCGCGGGACAGGATCACGGTGGTGTCGAGGTGGCCGAGAATCGCGCTTACCGCCGGGTCGGTCATGTCATCGGCGGGCACGTAAACCGCCTGCACTGAAGTGATGCTGCCGTGGGCGGTGGAAAGGATGCGATCTTCCAGCTCCGCAACTTCGCTCATCAGCGTCGGCTGGTAGCCAACCGTCGCCGGCACACGCCCCAGCAGTCCCGAAATTTCGCTACCAGCCTGGACGAAGCGATAGGCATTGTCCATCAGCAGCAATACCTCCTTGCCCAGCGTGTCACGCAGGTACTCGGAATAGGCCAGAGCAG
The DNA here is from genome assembly GCA_963745455.1 of uncultured beta proteobacterium. Classification (GTDB taxonomy): domain Bacteria; phylum Pseudomonadota; class Gammaproteobacteria; order Burkholderiales; family Nitrosomonadaceae; genus Nitrosospira. The sequence continues at coordinate 17,107 of CAVUXR010000041.1, read as the reverse complement.
TCATGCCAACGCGAAAGCGCACGCCCGGCGATTCATCCATTTGGCCGAACACCATCAGAGTGTGGGGCATCACTCCCGCACTTTGCATCTCCTTCCACAGTTCGTGGCCTTCGCGGATACGTTCACCGATGCCTGCAAAGACCGAAACTCCCTGATGCAGATGCACGATGGCGTGCATGAATTCCATGATGAGCACAGTCTTGCCCACCCCAGCGCCACCGAACAAGCCAGTTTTTCCGCCCTTGATGAACGGGCATATCAAATCGATCACCTTGATACCGGTTTCCAGTATTTCGGTTGCAGCACGGGTTTCGTGCAGTGTCGGCGGCTTCGCCAGGATGTTGCGGAAGGACTGCGTAACAAGGGGCGAGCCGCCGTCCAACGGCTCGCCGAAAACGTTGAGCAAACGGCCGAGGCATTCTGGCGAAACCGGGACATGCAGCGAAGCCCCGGTGTCGAATACCGGCATGCCTCGGCGCAGCCCGGCGGTGCGGTGCAAGGTGATGGCGCGCACGTGACTCTCGTCCAGATGCAGGTGCACTTCGAAAATGTAGGTCTCGTGGTCCAGAGCGGTGAACAGCGCCTGGTACAGCGGCGGCAGAGTCTCGCAGACGATGTCGACGACCGGGCCCTGCACGCGGACAATGCGTCCGACGCACGCGGAACCTTCGGGACAATGTACGGAGCCTGTGGCAGGCGCCGGCTCTATCCCATTCCCGATGGTCGTTGTGTATACTGAATCGGTGTGCATCAATGCGCCTTCGCTGTTCTGGTGTTGCCGGTCATCTCTGAGCAACCGGAGAGCCAAACGGGTAAAACGGCAAAGAAGAGTATGACCAGGCTATGGAGCATGTTGAGTAAAGGCATGCGGGCATCCCCCATAATCTAAGCCTAATATGGCCTTATTGCATTTTCCATATTTTTTTACAGAAAATCCCGTGCACTGTATGCCAGGAGTCCGGGCCATACCGAATAGCTTCCCCGCCCTTCCTGGATCATCTTTTTTCTTAAGCCCTGTCATGGTTTGATCCGTTACAGGCAAAATCCATCGGCTATGGTTGAATGGCCGTCACCGGCGAGGCGCCCGGCTAAACTTGAATGCCTCAACAACAACCCTAATGTCATAATGCCTGTAAAAAGGATAGATCACCACGTCAGCAGGGTCCAGCTTGCCGAAGGAAAATAGCTCGCTCAACACCGGAACACGTTTTTAAGGAGAAAATATCTATAGGTAAATATGGCTTCATTACCCTGACCTCGACAAAGAGGACAATATGACTGGATTGCATCCCAGGCACAAGGGGCCGGTTTTATGCAAAATCGGAAGCTGGCCGGCTAATTATGGATCAAAAATTCCCGGCAGATGCCGGCCACCATATGCCACGCGCGCGATTCGCACGGCACCACCGATAACCCGGAAGAGGATGACATAGCTGCCGACGGTCGTGATGCGTGCGCGCTTCGCGCCCTATGTCGGGCCGAAGCTGATGGATAGCGGGTTATAGCGTATCTCATGAAACCTGGCGCGAATCTCCCGAAGGAAGCTAACAACGCGGCGGGGTTGTCCTGTGCAATATAGCCGGCGATGTGGTCCAGATCGCTTTAGACGCAGCGGGAGAGCTCCAGTTGCTTTACTTCGCCATGCCGCCGGCATCGGCGATGGGGCTGATATTTGCGTTCAAGGCGGTCGAGCACATCATCGACGGCGATCTTGGGGGGCATGTGGTCACGCAGCGCTTCCTGCCAAGGCTGGCGCAATTCGGGGATTCCCTGCTGGCGCAGGGTACGTTGGTGTCTCCAGTCCCGCAGTGCGTCGCGGATGACCTCGCTGCTGGAGACGTACTCGCCAGTGGCAACCGCGTTGCGGACAAGGGACACCATTTCCGGCGGCAGGGCAATACCGATTTTCTCGGCAGCGGCCATTCGGGTCGGTGTAATAGTGTTGGCGACGCTTTCGCCGTTGACTTCGGCAATGGCCGGCCGCTTCCGCGTCGCCACCGTGGACATGGCGTTCTGATCCACCATGACTCCAAATCGATCAGAAGGTATGTGAAAGACTTGCCCAGACAGTCCGGGGAATTCCATTGAACCCGACGGCAGGCTGATATTTTTTATCGAGAAGATTATCGATCTGGACTCGAAGAGTGGACCCCTGCCGGATTTTGTATGATGCGCTAAACCCAACGATTATCATGGAAGGCAGTTTATGAAGGTTTTGATCGTCGTCGTACCGCTCTCCTTCACCCCGCGCTATTCCCTCCGCTGAAAAATTTCCTACGGCGTATCTCAGGACTACCGTGCCAAATATTCGGGATCGCCGAGGCAGAATAGTGTCGAGCTGTTTATTTCGTGGATCCTGGATAGTTAAATTCGCCCGCGTTGACCACCCCCTGCCTATCGGCTGGGTTCCCGTCAGCTCAAACCCGTCAATTCGCGCCCGGGAAATATTCTCTACCTGGGAAAACAGGCTATTAATGACAATAGCATCACTGATGGTATTGATGAAATACCCGACGCGATAGCTTGAGCCATCCGCACCATCGTATGATACAAAGGCTTCGTGCATGCGGCCGCGTTCGGGTTTAAGGTTCGGATTACCTCCGAAGCCAAAGGTGGGAGGGAAATAGAGATCGTTAAAAGTCGGCGCCTTGAATGAGAATGAAGTGAGCGCTCCCACCCGCCAGTAGTCGCCGAGTTTTTGCGCCAGGGAAAGGGAATAGGTATTGAAGCCCCCGAACTGGCTGTTCTCGTCGTGGCGGAACATACCTTCCACCACATGCCGCTCGGTGCTGAGCTGCGTTCCGATAAATCCCGCAACGTTGGTCCTGCTTGCCCTGGTAAACGCGGTCGTGCCGCTTACTCCCTGGATCTCGTGATCCATCCCGGCAAAAATGCGGCCGAAGTTCAGCTTCTTTTCCAGTTGCAGCGAGCCCTGTAAGGAACGGCTATTGAATATTGCCGGAAAGGCTCCCCGTACATTTGAACGATCAAGCGAGACGCCGTACGTCCCCATGATGCTGATATCATAAGGAAGCGAATATATCCCTCTTAGATTCGTCATGGAGATGGACTGGAGGTTCACGTCGTTCGTCGTTGGCGAAGCGTCAAACGATGTTCTGACTTGTGACCCTAACGCGGTCACCTCCACCTGGAAATCCGGTGTTATCCATCCTCCCGCCTTGGCTACGATTCCCAAGCGGCTTCTCGGGTCTTTGTCCGGATTGAAGGCAAAAATGTTATTCCTGTTTGTTGCCGATCCTTGCTGAATAATGTCCTGCACGACCCGGACTCCCGCGTAATATGACTCCCCCCTTACCCCAAAACTTGCTGCGGCCCGCTCCGAGAATCTCGAACCGCCGCCAGCCGAGAACAGCATGCCCTTTGGGATATCAATATTTCCGCGTACAACCCCGCCAACCGCATTGGACCCGAAGGCTGCCGAAGTCCCGCCCTGAATCACATCGACCGATGACAGCAGACCGGGTGCAATGGCGGCGAAATTCGGCGAACCGACTGTCGCAGATGACATTTTCACGCCGTCTATCAGGAACACCGTCTGGTTTGAGTTGGAGCCTCGCATGAAAAGCGATACCGGCCCTCCGGGCCCGAGTTCGTTGATCTGCACCTGTTCCTGCAACACCGTCTTCCAGTCATTATCCTCAACTTTCAATTTGACGGAATTAATTCGGAGATTGGTCAATTCCCTGTCAGCGGGGATGCGGTTCCCCCCATAAATGGTCAGTTCCGGTAGAGTGGTTTTGGGCACATCGTTTGCAAGAGCCAGCCCAAGCGGATTCATTACCAATCCGAAGGCCAGCATTCTGCCTAATTTCATTCGTTATTCCTTTACGGTTGAGCTTCACCGACTCGGTCGCGAGAGCAGCAGGGCCATATATATCTCATGGATATGGCCGAGTAACCGCCATGGATCGCCTTGATCCTTACCATGGATAAACTTCTCAGATATGCGCGAGACGACAGTAAGCGGCTGGCTTATTCTGTGAAACAGGCATATGCAATTGATTTATCCAGGTGGACCCGCCGCCCGCCGTGGTGACAAACAGGAAATACCGTGGGCTCAGAGCATCGCCCAAGGTCGCCTAAGGGATCGTCAAGGGGAACGCTATGGGACCACTAAGGAGCGAACGAGCATAGAGGATATCGAAAAGATATCGATCAGACACCGCCCCACGCGGTATTTCCAAACGCATTCAAGGCCGGTATCCGGGCTCGCAGGACTTGACGTATCGCCTTCCCATGAATTGGAGAATCCACAGTGACTTTGCCACGTATAAGAAATGGCATTGTTGACGCGTCCACACCTGCTTACCGTTGCGGGGGCAGCCCAGGCATCTTGGGGAATTTCAGAACAAATCTCCGCAGGGAGAAACATTCAGAGCTTACCCAACCTGGTTCCCGTTTAACCCGGCCGATTATGCAGCCCGGGCACCTCAAACGTGGCCGCAATTCTACCAGAACCTGGCAATTTGTTGAGGGAGATAGCGCAGTGAGGTCTGCACTGTCAATGCGACTGCGGGATAGCCTAAACGGGAGGGAATGGTGGCGCTGTTTAAGCAGCAAAGCCAAGAACAGGCGTAGCCATGGCGGAATCGAGAGCGCACCATGGATTGGCCCGGATGCTGGAAACCACCTTTAAACAGTTACCTTAACAGTTGACTCAACAAGGTTTCCCAAACTATAGTGGATCGACAGGACCATATAAATAATAAAATAAGCTGATGGAATCAGAACTGAAGGCCCTCGAAGATAAAATTCATCAATTCGTACGGTTGTGCCAGCAACTGCGATCAGAAAATATTCACCTGCGCCAGCAATTGGCAGCCGCGACCAGTGAAAACAAGCATCTGGTGGAAAAAATAAATGCGGCGGCTGATCGCCTGGAGGCGCTCCTGGCACAGTTCCCTCAAAGGCATGAAGGGCATGAACAGGGCAATGAATAGGCAAGAATGAAAAACGGCAAATCCATGGATGTCAGCATTCTGGGGCGTGATTTTCGCATCACCTGCCCGGACGACGAACGTGAAGAATTACTGAAAGCAGTAGCTTATCTCGATAAAAAGATGCGCGAAATCAGGGACAGCGGAAAAGTGATCGGCTCGGAGCGTGTCGCGATCATGGCCGCGCTTAATATCGCGCATGAGTTACTCATCGCGAGGCGTAGCGATGGGTTTGACACGGAAGAATTTAGGCGTAGAATCGACCGCATGGAGGCAGCGCTTGATACAGTATTGCCGGAACAAGACAAGCTGTTTTGATCTGAACAATAGTGGGAATTAAGGCAGCCCGAACAATTTTCCGCTTTCGCTATCTCGCGACGTGCTGTGAGGGAGCGAAAAAAGACAAAAGTTGTTCCCTGCGGTGTTCGTTTTAGGCCCATATTCTTTGAACCAACTTTTTGAGAATTGGTTACGAACCATTGTGATGCTGTTGTGCGCGTCCCATGCGGAAGCGCCTGATGCATCCGGCAAGTGACCACCTTGGACCTCAAGGTTCAAGATAATGGCCTGACGGCATTTGCGGGGACTTTGCACCGAATACAAAAAAAGCGGCTATGCCGCTTTTTTTGTGCCTGTCCTCAACCAAATTCCAATCCTGATTGAAATACTTTTTTTCAGGGATTCGGCCTCTTCGTTCCCGGCACAGGATTATTTTTGCTGGTCACATGCATATCTATATGTTGTTTTATTTCGGCAGGATCGTGATCCGGTTTCGCCCCACCCGTTAACTGCACCCAGTTCGCCACCGAAGGTACACCGAGTTTGCTGACGAGAAACAGCATATACCACCCCGGCGGCGCGATGTTCTGCTCGCTCAAGACATTGACATGCAAGTGACAAAAATCCCGGGCCTTGAATTCAAGGTCTACTACGCGCTGCCCTGTCTCGCATGAATGCGTTGTGGCCATGGGCCATATCAGTTCGACCCATTTGATTTCTTCAGCCTGCGGGCTGTGAATTTCAAAGCTTCCGCCGTAAACAATCTGCTGTGGTACTGTCTCGATGAAAGGCCGAGGGCCGCGGAACAGATATGGAGGGTGGTAGATTTCCAGGCGCAGCTCATCGTCTCGCCTGTTCGGATTCGAACCGGCCGCAAGCACGCGGCCATCGGGCAGCAGAAGGGCAATGGAGTGATACAGTCGCGCGGCTTGCGCGGTAGCAGCCGCAGTCCAGGTGTTTGTAGCCGGGTCGTATATCTCCGCCTCCAGCACTGCCGTCGCGGCAATTTCAGATTGGCCGTTTCCGCCTGAAACAAATAGGGTCCGGTCGGGCAGCAGAACGGTGTTCAAATGAAAGCGGGGATGAATCATGGATGCGGCTGGCTCATAAGCAGGCGAGGAGGCCTTCAGATCAGCGATATAAGCGGTATTTATTGCCGGGTCTCCCCCACCGATGATCATGGCTCGTTGCTCTTGCGCGGGTGCCAGCAAGATGGTGCTGCTGTGATCCCTAGTCTGGCTGAAGCCCTCTGGCAGCGTGATTTTGGTTAACGTACTGGTGGGTATATCGAGCAGTCCCGGCTGCACGGCCGCATTGGGGAACATATTTCCGCCACTGAAGAACAGCCGGCCATCCCGCATGAGCAACAGTTGCGGAAAAACCGGCCAGCCTTCCTGTGTGGGCATCTGAACCCAACCTGTCACACTGGAATAAACTTCGGCCCGGTTAGGCCCGCCTGAGACAGTGAAAATTCTACCGTCCCCGAGCGTTACCAGCGTGGGGTACCACCTGCCTTCAGCCATCGATGCGAGACGGACCCATGATTCGGACAGCGGATCGAATAGATAGCTGGTTTCGAGCCCGACGAAGGGATGACCATCATTGTCATACTCCTTCGTGCCGCCGGCAACGAGCAAGCGGCCGTCGGGTAGAAATGCCTGCCCGGCGCAAAAGAAATCTACCGGCGTAAAGGGAGAAATAAACTCCCCGTTTTCATAATCCCATACCGCACTGCGCAGCCCGGTGGTAAAAAGCTCATCATTGCCTGATCCAGCGAACATCAAGACTTTACCGGTATGCAGCACTGCGCCATGGATGGGTAGAAGCGGCGCAGGACACGGAACCAGTTCCCAGAGTCCCTTTCTGGCTGCTTCCAGGATAGCTGCCGGAGGTTTGGCTGCTCATGCCGCCCATGCCAGCCATACCCTGCAGTGGCCGCATTCCGGGCATGCCAACCATGCTGCCCATACCTGCCATATTTGCCCTCTCCCCGTCCGCCGCGGGCTGATCCACGCCATGTCCGGAATGATCGCCCTCCGTCGGTGGCACTCCACCGTGGTCCCGTAGACAGCGCAGCAAATCTACATGCGAGCATTCGTTCATGCCATCGTCAAACGGCAATTCCACCTGGAGCATTTTATTTACTTCGTCCGAAATCCAGATATATTGGCGAGCGCGAACCAGGCCCGCCAGGCCAGCCATCATGTGCTCCTCAATATGACAATGAAAAAGAAAATCACCACGTATCCGCAAACGGCACGCATTCTCCGGCGGATCATGCTGAAACTCCTCAAGAGCGCGAGGAAGCCGCATGGCGGGAGGTACCTCGGTATCCGTAACGAAGGCTTCCAGCGGGCTCAGCCCATGTACGTCTGACGCGCCTCCGTCCGGCGCGGAGAGCGTCCAGCGGACCGAATGCGGGTGAAAGTTGTGCCAGACGCCGGAAATATCCAGATTGAATATATACCAGCGTAGCCTTTCGCCTGTATCTCCCGTAATGGTAGGCGTATTTCCCACAAACGCGCGGCCATTGATACAGAAGTTGGGCGCGCTGCCTCCAGCAGAGAATACGATGTGCTCATGGTTGCCGTCATTTTGCCAATTAACGGTTCCGCCAGGGCGAACCTGGATCAGCGGAGGAACGAACTTGTTATCCTGGGTGCTCACATTTACGCTTTCCGGTGCGCCCGCCGTGACCTGAATTGTCCCGTTCATCGTGGGGCCATGAATCGCACAGTAATAGTGAACAATCTCTGCTTCAGTGAAAACGAAACTGAACAAATCGCCATGAGCGAGACGTTTACTTTGAAATGCAACGCTCGAGCTGCCCGCAAATTGATGGATAAATACCGGAACCTCATGGTCTGCGCGAGGGGCAGCCGGATCTCTGACAATTAAACCGCCGAACAAGCCCAGATTGACGTTTCGCGCAACATCGTGCGAGTGGTCGTGAAATCCCCACGCGCCCACCATATCCGGCGTCACGTCATAGACATACGTCCATTTCTGGCCAGGAAGAATTTCATCGCTCCGCCGTCCGTCCCTGGCCGCGACACCCAACGGCCAAGCTCCATCCGATTCGATTCCGTAGCGCAGCCCATGGATGTGGAAACTATGACATCCGCTTGTATCCGAGTTCCAGACGTGAATATGGAGCCGCTCACCCGGTTTCGCATAGAGCAGGCTGCCTGGGATTCTCCGATCCCAGGGAGGCTCATTGACATCCGCTTCGATCAGCTTTGCCTTGTTGGGAACCGTGTAATGCGCGTCCAGGTATTCGCGATAAACCACGCCGTCGGCAGTGCTGGCTAAAATTTCCTGCGCGGGTATGCGGCCCGATTCGTGACCCGCGTTAAACATGCAGTCGCGCCCGAAGTGGCGAGCGCATGCGACAGGAGCTAGCGGGCTATAACTTGGCAGAGGCTCAATTTTCAGAAAAATATCGCGGCGACGGAAGTTCATGATGCCTCCCCCGTCCGAGATCATCGGTTCGAACGGATAACAATACGGTTGTAATAAGAGATGAAAAGAGCGTACCGGCCAGGAAAGCTATAAGGCATTTCGCAACCACGAATTTACCCATGCGGTCCATCAAATAGCAGTCAAATCTTGCAGCACGGCCCAGGGCAGGCGCTCTCTCCGATCAAGCCAGTGTAGATCACACTCGTCAAAAAGCAAGAAAATGGGATAAAGGAAATCGTCTCAGCCCAAACCGGATCCAGAATTCGCGTTGATATCTTGAGGGGCACGGCCCTGGATCATGGAGAGCCTCATAGGTAACTGGAGTATTTGTGATCAGTGCCCTTTTATATAAAGCCGTGTGGAGATGGAAACAAGCAAAGGATGACCGGGAAGCCCCTTGTTGGTGATTAGCGGTAACTCGAGCAGCGCAGGCTTTAGGCACATCCTTCCGGTATTTTTATGCGTTATTTTTTATTGGAAGGCAAAGCCATTAAGCCGCACGAACGCCAGCGTAACTTGGTCTATAGTTAATTTACCGAAAATATTTAGTTGAAGGGTTATCCAATGAACCCAGTTAGATCCTCCATAGATCCTAATGGCGCGCGCCTTCCAATCAAGCTCGATACCACTTCCAACGGGGAGTTTGCGCCAGTCCCGTTATCGCCGGTAAACCGCGCGGCGAATGATCTCGCGCATGAAGCGGCCGGCAAAAATGCGAAGCGCCTGGCGGTTTCCCGAAGAGATTTTCTTATCTCCGCCTGCGGCGCGGCCTCGACGTTGCTCGCCTTCAATGCCTCTAACGCGGCAGCGGGCAAGACCGGCGGCTTCTTTGATTTACCGGCGGAGGCCGCACTCGAGCCCGAGCTCGCGCAAACGAAGCTCGGCGGCCAGGGAGAATTCATCTTCGATGTGCAGGGCCACTTCGTGGATCCGAACGGCGCATGGGTGAAAAAGCTTCCCTCCGGTTCCGATCCCTTGAGCCAGATGCCCAAGGCAGGCTGCGCGCTCGCCTCGGAGCCGGGTCCGCGCAGTTATTTGCACTGCCTCGGACCCGAGGAGTTCATCAAGGACGTGTTCCTTGACTCCGATACCGACATGATGGTGCTCTCCTTCGTTCCTTCCGCACCTGACGCCGAGCCGCTCACGATTCAGACGGCGGATGCGGTTCGCCGGATTGTCGATCGCATGGAAGGTACGCATCGCCTGCTGCTCCACGGACGGGTCAACCCCAATCAGCCGGAAGACCTTCAATCGATGGATGAGCTGAAGGAGCGCTGGGGTGTATCCGCGTGGAAGACTTACACTCAGTTCGGTCCCGGCGGCAAAGGTTATTTTCTGTCGGACGACATTGGCACTCGGTTCATCGAGAAGGCGCGCAAGCTCGACGTCAAGGTTATTTGTGTACACAAGGGCCTGCCTTTCGGCAAGCAATCCTACGAGCACAGCCAGTGCCGCGACATTGGTATTGTCGCCAAACGTTTCCCCGATGTTAACTTCCTTGTTTATCACTCGGGCTTTGTCACCACGGTTCAGGAACGTGCTTTCGAGGGAAAAGGCGCAAGTGATGGCATCGATACCCTGATCCGTTCAATCATCGACAATGGTGTGGCGCCAAATAGTAACGTTTATGCCGAACTCGGCAGCACCTGGCGCTTCCTGATGCGTGATCCCGAGGCTGCGGCACATGTATTGGGCAAGCTCCTGAAATATTGCGGCGAGAACAACGTTCTCTGGGGTACGGACTCCATCTGGTACGGCTCGCCGCAGGATCAGATCCAGGCGTTCCGCACGTTTCAGATCGCGCCTGAATTGCGGGCAAAATATGGATATCCTGAGATCACGCCACAGCTTCGAGCCAAGGTTTTCGGACTTAATGCGGCGAAGGTTTACTCCATTAGTGCGGACGAGATAAAAAAATATACAGGACACGACCATATCGCACGGGAGAAACTCGCTTATCTCGAACATCCTGAGCCGCATTTCCTGACCTATGGCCCGAAAACCCGGAGGGAGTTTCTTCGGTTAGGGGCGGCTGGGCAAACTTAATGATGGTCATGCCAGTTCGGCAAAAGCCATAAGCCAACTCTCAGGATGAAGAAGGAAAGCGGACAGGGCTAGTTCTTCGGGAACCGCTATTTGTTCGGAAGCAACTACACTTCATGGAACGGCCACCTCGTTCGTCATTCCCGCGAAAGCGGGAATCCAGTTTTTTACATATAAGCATCGGATGGATTCCCGCTTTCGCGGGAATGACGGCCAGCGGTGAAGATTCGAATTCTTATCGCGGGAATGACGGTGGGCGGGGAAGCTCGAATGCTGGTCGCAGGACTAACCGTCGGTGGGGAAGACTCGAATTAGCGCTTTTGTGGGAATGATGCCCAGAAATGATGTGTGTGGAGATAGTGGTCGTGGTTTTTAAATCCGAAGAAGTGTAAGAAATGAGCAGGAATCCCGCCGTTTATATCCTCGCGAGCAAACGTAACGGCACACTTTATATCGGTGTAACCAGTGACTTGATGAAGCGCGTGTGGGAGCACAAGCAAGATATGGTGGAAGGATTTACTCGTAAATATGAGGTTCATACACTGGTATATTTTGAGCAGCACGATGAAATGGCCGAGGCTATCCGGCGCGAGAAGCAGCTCAAGAAATGGAACCGTGCGTGGAAAATAGAGCTAATCGAGAAGATCAATCCTCACTGGCGGGATTTATGGCCAGAAATTGTTTAATGCTGGATTCCCGCTTGCTCGGGAATGACGAATGACTATTGTCATTCGATTGGCTATTTTGAACTGCAGTATTTGACTTGCAGTTAACGTCACGCCGAATACTAGTGAGGTGGATTTTGCTGTAGTACTGATCTATCTTAAAAAAGGAAAACAGCAAACGTAAAAGAAAGGCAATTCGGCGCAATCGCCCAAGGATATATATGGATGAGAAAACAAACCACGGATGGTAGGTATCAATCACATCGCGCTCGAGGTCGGGGATATCGAAGAAGCGTTGGCCTTCTACGCTCGCATCTTTACTTTTGAGTTACGGGGACGCGGCCGAGGCGCCGCGTTCATCGATATGGGCGATCAGTTCATAGCACTGATGGAGGGGCGGTCACAGAGTGCAGATGACTATAGGCATTTCGGCCTGGTGGTTGATGACCGTTCGCATGTGCGCGAGCTCGCCGAAGCGGCAGGGGCAACCATGTTGGAAGGCGGTTTCCTTGACTTTCTCGACCCATGGGGCAACCGGGTTCAAGTGGTGGAATATCGCGATCTGCAATTTACAAAGACGGATGCCGTGCTGAAATTTATGGGGCTGCATCTGGACAAGAGCGAACAGGCGCAAGCGGAACTGCGCGAGAAAGGAATCGACGCATGAGGCAAAGTCTGATGTAAAAAACGACCAGGCCGTGGGCCAGCAGAACTTTTTGCTCAGGTCCTATTCGGGCTCTTTGCCAACTTGTCCATTAGACCGGGTTAGCCTGTCCACCGTAGCATCAATGTATCGGCAACAAGCTCAACCCCGCTTTTAAATTTTCTACCTTCCCTGTTCAGGACTTCCTTCAGCCAGAGAGCATCATGCCTGGAGGCATTATTCAGCCTGAAGCGTTTCATCTGCATGGGGACCATATCCAGTTTGACCAGCTTGCCGTCTTCGGGCTCTACGCTTGCAAAATACATCAGCGAAAGATCGCCTCGGTAAGCCTCATGCCCTGAAATCCCTTCATAGTCGTTAAGGAAATCACCCAGCCGTAAAGAATGAGCTTTCCCTGATACACCTCAATTCCTTTTGCATGGTGAGAAGAGTGGCCATGAACAATATCAACGCCCGCATCATCGATCAGCAAGTGGGCGAATTCCTGCTGCTCGTGTGGAACCTGATAGCCCCAGTTGCCTCCCCAGTGGATCGAACTAACAACAATATCGCCCGTGCGTTTTAGCTTCCCGATGTGATCCCGGATATCGTGTACGGTTTTCAAAGAGAAATCAGGCAGCAGGTTTACGCCCGGCTTGCCCGCCGGCGCAGCCCAGCTCCAGGGTATGCCACTTGTTTCCGATCCGAATGAGAAGACAAGCACGCGACCCTTTCCGGAGACAGGCATGATCGCCGGCACTCGAGCCTCGTGGATATTTGCGCCTGCGCCCGTGGTTTTAATGCCGGCTTTCCTCAAGGTATCCAGCGTTTCGGCAAGGCCGGGATATCCCCAATCCAGGACGTGATTGTTCGCCAGCGCGCAACATTCGATATCCGCCGCCGTAATACAGGCGATATTGTCCGGATTCATCCGGTAATTGACCGCCTTGTCCTGCACGTCGTTACTGCGGGTAACGGCGGTTTCCAGGTTGATGATGCGCAAGTCGGGTTTTCGCGCCTTGAGCTCGGCAAGAGCGTCTCCCCAGATGTAGGAAGAATCCACCGGCCTCGGAATGGGGCCGTTCGCCTCTTCGGCAAGCTGCACATACCCGGCGGCGCTTTTCATATACCCCTCATAGAGAGTGGGGTTGCCGGGATGCGGCAATACCTGGTCTATCCCCCTGCCCGTCATGACGTCGCCGCAGAGAAACAGCTTGACGGTGCTGATGCCGGAATCCTGCAGTAGCGGCTCCGAATTATCCTGTTCACTTTTTTTAACGTCAAACTTGTTACTGTTTGTCACAGACTGCGCATAAAGCGGGCAGACCGCCACGGCAAACCCTGCGGAAAGCGTGGATACGATAAATTTGCGCCGTTTCATTTGGCAATTCAAAGATCTTGCACTCTCGAGATTCTTCATGACATGGCACATTGGGAACGATATGCTTTCATCCTAGATTATATCCAAGGGGGTGACAGTTTAAATGCGTCTTTGGACTATTCATCCGCGTTATCTCGACGCTCAGGGTCTTACCGCAGCATGGAGAGAGGCTTTACTGGCGCAAAAGGTTTTGGCTGGGGCGACTCGCGGCTATCGGTATCATCCCCAGCTTATCCGGTTTCGCTCCCATGCCGAGCCGATTCAAGCAGTAGGCGCGTTTCTTTCCGGACTTGCGGAGGAAGCTGGACGGCGCAGCTATGCTTTCGATGTAACGAAGATCCTGGAACCAGGAGGGGTAAAGCAAATCGAGGAAACAGAAGGCCAGCTATTGTATGAGTTGGCGCACCTGAGGGGAAAACTGCACAGGCGAGCGCCAGACCTTCATCGTCAACTTCGAGGCATCATTATTCCCGAGCCCCATCCATTATTCCGCATCATTCCCGGGGAATCAGAGAGTGGGAGAAACGATGATCCTCGAAGTCAGGCAATTATCCTCTTGAGCATTGCACTCAAGAGGATAACTGTAAATGGCTTGTCAATCGGAAAAGGACCAATCCAAGGATTAATCCCTACACCCCGGCTACGACGAACCTTTTCGCACATCTTCTTCAATATCTATTTTCCGGTAGCGATAAATCCGCAAGAGCTTCCGTTTGCGGAAGCTAGACTGTTATACTTTTCGGCGCAATTGCAGTCGGCAGGATCGTAAACGCTCCATGAATATTGCGATAGAATAACGTTTAATTATTTGATAATAAATGGATACTACTGAACCGTGTACTTCTGAAAGCCGGATGAGATCGTGAGTGATTGGAGCTTTGACAGGGTCACGCGGGATTTGAGTGGCGCAATGTGGACGTTTTCCCGCTTGCCTGATGATCGCTCGGCAGCAACTTTTGTCCACCGGTGCTTCCAACACGAGAGTTGGCGCGAGGTCAAGCTCCGCGAGCGCGCCGTAATGTGTGCAGCTCTGCCGCTTGTTCCATTGGTGGTTGTGGTGCTGGCAACAGTCTTCACCGCGCTCAATGGGCAAGCCATAAAGAAACGGACCGGGAAGGGGATAATCCGGCAAGTCCGCGAGCAGATCGAAGTTTCGCTGCGGTATGCGATTCTGCCCCCGTGGTACTACATCTTTGAACTGCATGACGACGATAAGCGACAGCACGCCTCCGAATACGTGAACCGCTTTGAAGTAAAAAGCGGACTCTACCGCTGGCTGCGCGACACTAATGGTGGCCTCCCCATTCCGGCGGAGCGCAGCACGGCGTGCATCAAGGACAAGTTATGCTTCATGTCCCGCTGCCGTAAATTTGGCATCGCCACCGCGCCCGCCCTTCTGAGCGTCGCGAAGGGAAAGATTACGGCAATTGACTGGAGCGGGCCGGGCCTTCCGGAGATCGATCTCTTCGTGAAGCCGTTGCATGGGCAGAACGGAAAAAATGCTATGCGCTGGGATTACCTGGGTTCGGGGCGATATCGTCGTACCGACGGTAAATATGCCAGCGCGAACGACGTGCTTGAAAGCTTGCGTCAAGCGTCGCAGGACAGGGCTTTCCTGGTGCAGCCACGGCTCATGAATCATAGGGAGATCGCTGACCTTGGCCTTGCCAATGGCACCCTCGCAACGATTCGGGTGATGAGTTGTCGCAATGAGCGAGGTGAATTCGAAGCAACCAACGCTGTTTTTCGCATGGCGCAAAATAACACCGTCGTCGTGGACAACTTTCACAAGGGGGGAATCGCGGCCACCGTAGATATTCATACCGGCGAATTAGGGAGCGCCACTTGCGGGGCCTGGGGGTCTACCGCGGGCGGATGGTATGAACAGCATTACGAAAACGGTGCGCAGATTCTGCACCGCAAACTCCCATGCTGGCCTGAGCTGATCGATCTGGTCCAGCATGCTCATGGTAGCGCGTTCCCCGATCAGGTGGTGATTGGCTGGGACGTCGCCCTGCTTGACAGCGGACCATGCATGATCGCAATTAACAAAGCACCGGATTTCGACATGCTCCAGCGGATCGGCAGGGGGCCGGTGGGCAACGAACGGCTGGGAAAACTCCTGGCGTTCAACCTGAGGCGTACTGTCGAGGCCAGGCGCCATTCGCTTTAAGTTGGGATCCGGGTGGGCGGCTTTCCCGCAAACTATGTTCCCATGAACCATCTTTCGTTCCGTTATTCATTCATAGGGACAGCAGGGAACTGACATGCGTTATTGGCTGATGAAATCGGAACCTTCCGATGTAAGCATCGATGACCTTGCTTCAATGCCCGGTCAAACCGTTGCATGGTATGGGGTGAGGAATTATCAGGCACGCAATTTCATGCGCGACCAGATGCGCGTCGGCGACCATATTTTCTTTTATCATTCGAGTTGTGAACAACCGGGAATTGCGGGAATTGCCGAGGTCAGCAAGCTCGCCTACCCCGATGTCACTCAATTCGATCCCGGCAGTAAGTATTTCGATCCCAAGGCGACGCCGGAGAATCCCCGCTGGTTCAATGTGGATGTACGGCTGGTCAGCAAAACCCGCCTGATCGGCATAAAGGAATTGCGGGGATATCCCGAACTGGCGAGCATGCGCATCCTGCAAAAGGGCAACCGGTTATCTATCACGCCGGTGGACCCGGCGGAGTGGAGCTTCATTACAGGAATTTTATAATGAGCCGCCG
Source organism: uncultured beta proteobacterium (assembly GCA_963745455.1). Taxonomy (GTDB): domain Bacteria; phylum Pseudomonadota; class Gammaproteobacteria; order Burkholderiales; family Nitrosomonadaceae; genus Nitrosospira. The sequence goes on along the minus strand of CAVUXR010000041.1, from coordinate 943 downwards.
GGCGATGCACTGCGAAGCTTGACGTGGAGTGGTGGGCGGCTTACCTGACTGCTGGGTGCGGTCGTGGGTTTCTTTGCCGGCCTGCTGGGTATCGGCGGCGGCTTGATCCTCGTCCCTGTGCTCACCTTTATCTTTTCCGCCCAGCATTTCCCTCCCGACCGTATCCTGCACCTCGCCTTGGTAGCCCACCATGGCGGCAATCATATTTTCTTCCGCGGCGAGTCTACGCGCTCATCATAATCATGGCGCCGTCAACTGGCAGGTTGTGAAATATATTACTCCGGGAATTGTTATCGGCACTTTAGGTGGCGCTACGCTGGCAAGCAGGCTTTCCAGCCACTTCCTCAGCATTATTTTTGTTGTGTTCATTTATTATGCTGCCACCCAGATGCTGCTCAGGATCACTCCCAAGTCCAGCCATAAGCTGCCCGGCCGGGCAGGCATGCTCGGGGCTGGCAGCGTCATTGGGCTAATTTCCAGTTTCGTTGCGATCGGTGGAGGACTGCTGACGGTTCCCGTTTCTCTCCTTTTGTAACTTCAGGTTACAGCAGCGATTGGCACGGCCGCTGCGGTAGGTTTTCCCATCGCGGCGACGGGAGCTATCGGACTATATCGTTAACGGAATAGCGCAATCCAGCCCTTGCCGGAATATAGCCTGGGTTATGTATATTTGCCGGCATTAGCATGGGTGGTGCTGGCGAGTATGCTGACAGCGCCGTTGGGCGCGAAAGCCACCCATATCATGCAGACGGCCACACTGAGGAAAATTTTTGTAGTGCTGCTGTATTTGCTGGGAACAAAGATGCTAATTGGGCTGTTTTAGAGCCTGTTGGTCGGCATGTGGTGTCATGCTACTCATACGGCGCAATGCGCTGTTGCTTATTGACGCCCTACAGATTATTACAGCTTAAGCCTAACCCACCGATGAGTCGCAGGGCCTCCT
>CAVUXR010000040.1:0-46885 GCA_963745455.1 uncultured beta proteobacterium | reverse complement strand
TGCTGGTGGACTGATTCTGGATTATCTGGAAGCGTTAGGTCATGGGAAGGATTTTGAGTGGCCGCTCTTCCGGCCTATTCGCAACAATCGAACCGGTACCCTGAACAAGCTATTATCGCCGATATGGTTTATAAACTGGTCCGTGCGTATTCCTCTGTACTAGGATTTAAGATTGGGGCTCACGCTTTACGGGGGACCGCGGCAACCAATGCACTGGATCATCAGGCGGATATTGCCAAGGTGCAGGAGTGGCTGGGGCATGCCAATATTGCGACTACCCGGATATATGACCACCGCAAGACCCAGCCTGAGGATAGCCCAACATTTAAGGTAAGCTATTAACTTGGCCGTAGTGATGTCTTCCCCTTTACCAGCTCTCGCCGAAAGGACGTGCCTCGACCTCGAAGCTCCACGCCCGGCGGTCCTGATGCGCCAGGAACCAGGCCGTCTCCGCCAGCCCTGCGGGGTCCACGAAGAAGTCGTCCTTCTTGTCGGGCATCGCCTGCCGCGTTCCGGGAAGGTCGACCACCCCGTCCACTATCAGCAACCCAACATGGATTCCCGCCGGCCAAAGCGTGCGAGCCATCGATTCAGCCAGACTGCGCTGCGCGGCCTTTGCCGGCGCGAACGCCGCCGTCCTCTTTCCGCCCCGGAGCGATGCCGTCGCCCCGGTGAAGAGGATCGTGCCCGAGCCCCGTGCTTTCATTGCAGGGATGACGGCCTGGGAGCAGAGCAGTGAGCCATAGGCGTTGACACGCCATGCGGCCTCGAACTCGGCGGCCGTAATCTCCTCGACCGATTTGAATACGCCGGAGCCCGCATTGAAGAGCAGGACGTCCACGGCGCCAAAGTCTGCCGTGATCGTGTCGAATACCGTGCCAACGGAGGCAGGATCGCTCACGTCACACGCATAGGCGACGGCGCCATCGATCTGCTCGGCGAGGCGGGCGATCTTCGCGCCGTTGCGCGCGAGCAGCGCGACGGCGTACCCGCCTTCCGCGAAGCGCCGGGCCAGCGCGGCACCGTTGCCTGGTCCCGCCCCGGCCACGACGGCTACGGGTTTTCGTTCCTTCATTGCGAACTCCTTCCTCGATCAATGTCTAAACTGGCGCAGCGGCAGGACGTCGGGATGCCCAGGATGCAGGCGGCCTTGGCGAGTGCAAGCGACATGCGCTTCGCCTGCTCGACGTCGATGTTCTTGATGAGCTGCATTGTGCCGACCTGATGATCGATCAGCAGGAGGGCGGAGTTCTGCGGGGTGAATATAGTGGCCATAATGGTGTCCTCGGCTCGATGGGAAAATAGTGGGTGCGTGGATGTGAATCTATTGACGGAACGCGCAAACGGAAGACTTGAAAAGTGCCATGGTCATGGGAAAAAACCTCCTTTATACACCATAAAAAACTTTTTTCCTTAGATTGGGTAATACGGACTGTAGTGTAGCGGGAGCGAAATTGGCCCATTGGTGCTCGCCGCGCATAACATCCGTTTCGACTACGGGTTTCTCAAGAACGAGTACCGGCGCATCGGCGCACTGCCTCAACACAAGGTACTGTGCGCGGCTTTTTCAAACCCTAATATAAATTTCACCTAATATGATAAATAGCCTTATTAAATGGGTCGACATGAATCGACAAAGATTAACCATGAATAGGACAGCTTCGGTTGGCAGTTTTGCTAGATTAAACCGTTCAGGAGTTGCCAATGAACTTTAGGATCGCGTGATGAGTAACCCCATTCTTTATACTATGCCGGGTACCTGTGCGCTGGCACCCAACATTGCCGTCGCCTGGCTGAATGCCCCTGTGACGATCAAAACGATGGAACATGGAGATCAAAAAAAAGAGGAGTATCTGGCTATCAACCCAAAAGGTAAGGTGCCGGCCCTGCAATTTGATGACGGCGACGTATTAACTGAAGCCGCGGCGATTCTGGCGTATCTCGGCGCCGAATACGGCAAAGAGGGCTATGCGCTTAATCAGAAGCTGGGGCGCAAGGAAGCCGAAGCGCTGAGTTACATGACTTCGGAAGTTCACGCAACCTATGGTCCCCACTTTGCAGCACAGGCGTTCGCAGACAGTGATTCGGCCCAAAAAGAAATCAAGGCCAAAGCTTATGAAAAGCTGGCAACGCATTACGGTCGCATGGAGGGGAATCTGGCAGCCGCCGGTGACTGGTACCTGAAGGATCGGAGTTTTGCCGATGACTATCTCTATGTACTCGCGCGATGGATCGAACAGACCCCTCTATCGATCGACAATTACCCGAATCTGAAAAAACATCGTGCGCGAATGGAAGCCGATGAAGGCGTGAAGCTCGCTTTGCAGCGCCAGCATATGGAACCGGTGTCAGACCTCCCACAAAATCGATAAATGGGAGTTTAAGGCTTGTCGCCGCTGGGCAGTCGTACCGGCAAATCGGACGACAACTCGACATCAGCAAGAACACCGTATTGGAATCGTGAAAACGAAATCGAGCAAATGACGCTGCTGACGAGCGTCGCGAAATTATAGTTTGAATATTCCGATGGAATGTGGAAACACGTCAACCCGTATGGCCGGTTTGACCTCGACATGAACGCTAGGCTGGCGTTGCTGTGATCGAAATGGCGGCTGGTGACACGACTGCTTGTTCTAGCCCTTATTGCTGGTTCGCCGCGATGAAATGCAGGTCGGAGCGTTTTCAAACGCTGGTCGCTACAGCTCCCCAGCGCGGAAGAACGGGAGTACGTTCGTGTCTGGTTCCTCCACATGCAAATTTTTTCCAGGATATCCATCATGAGCAGAATAGATGTTTTGGTCACGGGCGGCACCGGCAACGTCGGCAGCCAAGCGCTGAAATCGCTCCTGACAAAGAAGTACCTCAAGGTCCGCGCGCTCGTGCGGAACCCGGCGAAGGCCCAGTGGATCGCCGATTTGGGCGGTGAGCTCGTTGAAGGCGATCTGGATGACATCGCGGCAGTCAGCCGCGCAATGGTCGATGTTCAGACGCTCGCTCTCATCACGCCGGCGGGCGCGCACGCGTCAGAACAGGCCGGCAAGGTGATCGCGATCGCCTTGCCGGCCGGAGTGCAAAAGGTCGTCCGCCTGTCGGCTATCAAGGCGTCCGAAGATGGCCCCACCGACAACACGCGCCAGCACGGGATCACGGAACGCGCCATTCGCGAGTCGGGCATGCGCTATGTATTCCTGCGACCCAACTACTACATGCAGAACCTGCTGGGCAGCCTCGGCTCGATCGTTGGCGAAGGAAAGCTCTATGCCGGCATGGGTAACGCCGGAATCGCCCTCATCGACGCGCGTGATGTCGGAGATGCCTTGGCCGCCGCGGTGATGACCGACCAGTTCGACGGTTCGGCCCTGGAGCTGTCCGGTCCCAAAAGCATCGGGCACGACACGGTGGCTGCAGAGATCGGCAAGGCACTGGGACGGAATGTGAGCTACGTGGCAGTGCCCCCGGAAGCGGCAGGCGAGGCGGTTCGCGCCTTCGGCCTGGACGACTGGACGGTACAGATCATTGTGGACTACGCGCGCGCTTACTCCAAAGGTTTTGGCGACTTCGTGACGGATTCGGTGCAGTTACTGACCGGGCAAGCTCCGAGGGATATCGGAACGTTCGCCAGGGAAGTCATTTCGCCCGCGGCGAACGCGATGGCGCCCGCGCAAAAAAGTACGGAAGGCCTATTTGTAGAGGTAAAGACACGATTCGCGCTTTAAAGCACGCTAAGCTGCGGCGGCGAAGTGATGTATACGGGTCCGAAGCGGCCAAACCGGCCTGGCCCGAGAGTCGGCGACATGAACGCTAGGCTGGCGTTGCTGTGATCGAAATGGCGGCTGGTGACACGACCGTTGGGTCTACCCCTAACAAAGCACGGTCCAGCTTCGATGCGAAGTAGACGCGTCGGCTGTGCTTCGCGTGGATTATGCCCGAGAGGCTGCGACGGCCAGTGGAACTACGGCACCTGCGTACGCCGGTCCATTTCCGATCTCCCCATCGAGCGTTAAAGCGGAAAATCAGCAATTGATGCGATTTCCCACTTCTCGCTGAAAAATGGAGCTACCAGCAGCTGCTATTTTTAACCTCGGCTGAAAAACTCTACCCGGCATCTTGAAAATTTTTCCCACTTACCTATTTTCTCGTTATCGTTAGCGGCGGGTGAGCGCCTCCATCCGCTCCCCATCGCCATCGTAGCGCCAGCCAAGGATGAGATCGTTCCATAGGAGGTACACGCTATAGGCCCAATGGCGCAGTAGCGCCGCCTCTCCCGGTTTTGACTGCTGGCGTGATTGGGTCATAAGATCGGTGATGCGCCACTCGGCCTCTTTGGTCACGGCGGCATAACTCCAAATTTTCATCTTAATCTCCACACTCTGTTTTTCTCGATCTCGTCGTGCATGGCGTCCGGCGCCAGGTCGAGTTCACCCGGCCAGGTTACTGCCCCGAACTCGACATGTACCTGGGCGAACACATCCGGGTCGGCCAGCGCTACAAAAACACCGGCACGGGGTGAACGCACCCGCTCGGACATATCGACTTCGCCTTCCAACCCATCGATGAAGCGAACGTGTAGCCGATAGCCGTCAAGCGCCTCGACCGCCCCATCATTACATTTATATTTGCGTTGCTTGGATCGGAGGCTGAGATAAAGCAAGATTGATCTGCGGGTAACGGATGAGGTGATGCTTTTCAATTCCGTAGAGATAAAGTTTGATATCATTACGCGTCAATTAAATACCGAATGGGTTGCCTGAATGAAATTTAGTCAAAACAAGAGAAATACAGCCTGGGCGCTTTTGATGCCTTTGGCATTTGTCCTCGCTCTGGCGTCGTGCGGCGAGAGCAAAGGCCCTTCATCAGGCAGCAGCAGTAGCGGTAATGCGAGTGGCGGCGGCAAGGCCGAGAAAGGTCCGGCCACAGGAAGATTATTGGATACGGCGGTCGGCGGCGTTGCTTACGCTTCGCCCTCTGGTTCCGGAACTACGGACGAGAAGGGAATCTTCAAATACAACCATGGAGATACTGTTGAGTTCAAGCTGGGCAGCCTCATTCTGGGAAAACCCAAGGGCGCGGCGATCGTGACGCCCATGGAATTGGCCGGCGAAAGCAATGCCCGGCTGCATAATCTGCTTATCCTGTTTCAGTCTCTGGATGCTGATGGCGATCCCGAAAATGGTATTTCCATTCCAGCGAGTGCCGCGGCTGCTATTGGCGCTTCGATCAATCTCGACGGCGATGCCGCCGCGTTCTCCGCATCCACCGAGTTACAGAAGGCGAGAGAGGCGGGCGGTATCGCGGGACCGGCCAAGACCCAAAAACAGGCTGATGCCCACTTTCTTTCGCAAGGGATAGGCCTGCTCAGCACTAACATCTGGGTGAAACACGACGGTGCAGCGGCTTCCGTTATTCGCGCTTCAGCCGGTAAAGGCGGGGAGTATCTGGAAGGGGAGGCTACTCCGGACGATTCCTGCGATGCCAACCGGGTATGCGGCGGCAATCTGGTCAGTAAAGCCGGAGTAGAATATGGGGCGGCAAGTGTATCCGAGTTCGATACCAGGGGATTCAAATTCATCGGCAAACCGGAAATTGATACCAATCTACAGGCTGGGTTATCGCATCCACGGTCAACCTGGCGGCTTCGTACCGACGGTTCCGATTTGATCGCTTCCGATATCGTAACGGTTCAAAGAGAAAGGAAACAGGCCAGCCTTTTCGGCGAGCTCTTCCATATTGCAGGCACGCTGGAGGTCAGTTCGAGCAAGGAGCCTATCAAGACGGAGGTCAAGGAGAGCCGTTATTCCAGAATGGAGAATGAGCCGAAAGGCATCGTCGGAGCGTGGGCGGCCAATCCAGCCATGATCAAGACACAAACCTATTTTTTCTTTTCCAACGGAAAATTCATGATGGTGGATCCTATCGGAGATCCGGAGCGTGACGGCCATGCGAGTTGCGGCGGTCCTGGTATCGAGTTTTCCTCATATATCTATGATTCCGGCAGCAAGGCGTTAACGCTGAAAGGATTTACCTACGATACGAACGGTTGCGCGGGTTTTTCGGACGACGGCGCGGCCTCATTTGATATCAGTGCGGATGGTAATACGGCGAAGGTGGATACAAAAAACAAGACGACGCTAACCCTTCATCGCGTATCGAAGTAGAAAAGCAAGCCGGGGCTCTGCCCTTTATTGTTTCAAACCGTTGGGCAGAACCGGCCTACGATCAAATCAGGTCGGGATGATGCCGGGCGGTATCCCGCAGTTGGCGCACCCGATCATGGTTCCTTTTCGCGCCTTCATATTGATTTTCCAGAAGCGCGCGCAGATCACCCGGCATTTCTTCCCTCAGTGCATTCTCGTAGGCTAGAACGGCCGCAGCCTCGCCTCGTTCGCATTCTTCGAGCACCGCGATATTATCCCGGTTTGAAATTGCCGTTTTAATGTCCACCCAGACGCGATGCAGCGCACCTGCCGCGCTGCCGCTCGTATCGGGATCGCCCCCGTACTTTCTCACCTCGGCAGTCAGATCGCGGACTGCCTCCAGGCAGCCTTGAGCACGATTTTGAAAATACATCTTCAGCGAGGGGTCGCGCACATCTTCTGCACAGGTCTTGAAACCTTCCACGCCGTCGCGTGAGATGTCGATCAGGCCATTCAGCATGTCTACAATTTCGTCATTATTCATTTTTTCTCCTGAAAATTGGAACTACTATGTTGCAACCTGTTTTGAAGAGGATAAAAAAGCTCACCTTTCTGGTCTGTACGTTGAAACACATTTAATCTCTGCGGGTTTAATTCCCCGCTCCTTGGGGCGAAGGCTGGCTGAAAGCCAGCGGATTGTAAGAGCACAGTTAATACCCCGCTGCTTGCGGCGGGGTGCTTTATTCCTTCTCTAAAGGGAATCAGGTAAAGTACCTGGTAAATTCCCGCCGGCGTTTTCGTACAGTACAGGCCGCCGGACCTGGCGACGGACCGCATGGACCCATCAAAAATGGCGCGCAGGCTGGATATGATGGCGGCTCGGTCCTCGGCCGGGTTCCGGAAAGGGTGCTTATGCTTATTTGCAACGCCAGCCAGGACCATGCGTATCTGCAGCGCGCTGTCCTTCACATTTTTTAATGATGCGGCGATATCCCGCAAGGGTGCATCCTAGAGCGGCACTATTACGCTTTTTGCGATGCCGTGCATGACAATCGGATGCCAGGTACTGGCCTGGAGTGGCACGGTTTCCTGCTTTATATATTCCTGGTGAATGCCGGCAGTCGTAAAGTCGGCTGTCTGATCGCGTGGAACTTCGATATTTGGAAGAAAAAAAGCGAAAATTGTGTAGTTCTCGGTCGATCTTTCCGCCAGCCGGACAGAAACCAGTGAGCCCAGCGCGGTTTGATCAGTATGGATATCGCCGGGCTTGAAGTCGCGGGAGATGGTTTCATCCTTATAAGTCAGAGCAGTAAAGCCGGGATTGCCTCCGATCGTATAATGGACCTCGATATGGTGCCCCCTGAGCGTGAATTGATTTGCCATAAATCACCTCCTGATGTCATCCGCCGGCTACAGCGTGCGTATTTTCAAGATAGTTCTTTTTTCCCTGCAGTCAACTCACGCTCCGCAATAAGCCCAAAACAACCGCAGAAATCGCCAAAAATCTTGATGGCGCGGATGACGGCTGCGACGAGCGCGCGGGTTTAACATGACAGCTTCGCCTCAGCTTGACTCACGCAGCCAGTAAATTTCGCCATTGAAATCGACGGGGCTGAGCGCTGACCTGAAAGCGTCCGCCGTATCCGATCCTTCGGTTGCCTTGATGTACTCCTGAAGGTAACTATCGCGAATTAAATCCGAACCTGGCTCGTACGTGGATACTGAAGCTATGGCTTCAATATTTTCCGCAAACGCCCTGAGCGTTTTCAACTCTTCCGAATATTCGTCCGAGCAGCGGTAATTTAATTGCTCCTCCAGCCAGTGGATGCGGGCCAGCAGATCTTTCGAATTTATCGTGCTGTCAATATTGGTGATCCGGCTGGGATACAAGGTCCTCCTCCTGTTTTACCGTTGTTATCCTGGAGCGTTCGTAAATATCGAGGCGCAATTAAGCTTACAGGTGCGGCCAGGGCCGAATTCCGCAATGTCATGCAATGCTATTCTGTGTACTCGATTCATTCAGTTCGATAGCGCACAGGCGCACGGGGTTGGCGCAGTGGGACCGCGCACCAATTTGTTTCGGAATGGCATAGCAGATTCGCTTGGGGCCGCGTGAGACTTATCCAATATTCTTGTTATGTATCCAACCGTACAGAACTATTTTTGTCCTGGAAAGAATATATTGTCAGGAGCGTTCTTTTTCTCCCCGTTCTAAACGCCCCTCTCTTGAGTGAGCCAATGTATTTATTCACTCAGAGTTTGATCGGGACGGATTCTTTTCAATTCGTCCCGGTCCATTTCTTTTATTTGCGTTGCGAACTCCATTGAGCGAAATCTCGCCACGGAGTGGGAATGCGCTCCCCTGAGATCGCTCCGTAAAAGCTTATTCAGAGGCTTCGAATGCTGGGTGACGAAAAATCGGTCATTCTGACGTTTGACGACGGTCCCGCTCCGATCAGCGCACTGGAGAGTATTTTACGGACCCTGGAAGAAAACGGAATCAAGGCTGAATTCTATGTGCTCGGCAGCGAGGTTAAACAATATCCTGAAGCCGCAAGAACCATTGTCCGGCAGGGCCATGCTATTCAAAACCACTCATGGAGCCACCCTGATCTGGAGCGGGAATCTGAGCAGGACGTCCGCCGGGAGCTTGAGCAGACCCAGAATATTATCAAAACTGTCACCGGAGTTACGCCGTCAAAAATTCGTCCACCCTATAGGGCGGGAGGTTTTCGCGGCCACCTCGATCCGGAGCTGGCCAATGTTGCCAGGGAGTTGGCGCTGACCATTGTCACATGGGACATCGATACCGAGGACTGGAAGGCGCCGAAAGGGCTGGGCCCGGAAAAAATCAGAAATATAGAGAGTCAGTTCGGGCAACAGCGCCGCAAGACCTTGTTCAATATACTCATGCATGTGCAGCCTGCGACGGCCAGAGACTTGCCGTCCTTTATTTCCAAATTGGAGGAGTGGGGATTCGATATCGTGAAACCGTAAGCTGTATCCTTAAACACCACTGCATATCCAAACTGCCGGCTGCATTCGCATTTTTGCTTGCGTTATTATTTCCCGTGATGGGATTCACTCAGCAATCCGGAGAATATAAATGTACCCCAGCCGTTAAATACGAGTGTTCAACGGATCAGTGCGAACGAGTCACCAGCGATTTCCAGCATGCAGAGTCCTTCTCGTATAACCCGGTAACGCGCATGATCTCGGCCTGCCTGTGGACCAATTGTTACAAGGGCGTGGCAACAGTATTCAAGGACAAACCCTCAAGAAGTCTTACGGCAATTGGCAAGTTGATGCCGAGCGCTCATCCCGGAAACAAGCCGATAATTATTTCCCTGACGATCGATACCAGCAGTAAAAGTATTAAAAGCGGCAGCGGCTTCACCGCTATCTGGGGCTATGGCAGCGATTGGCTGACTTTCGACATGGGCAAATGCGTGCGCCGAAAAGCCCGCTGACATGGGACGCGAGTGAACTTTCTGATCCCGTCGCCGGGTCGATTGCTGGTACGAGCGGCTGGAACCGGGCAGTGATCTGCAGCGGTACATTGATTTCGATCACTCTGCAAGCCCTGCTCATGTATATGGTTAGGTCTTCCCGTCGGGTTACGCTGCGCTCACCCGACCTACAAATATTTGTTTATTCACCGGCTTCTGGCAGCGGCCCTTCAGAAACCCGTCGCCAGATATTCCAGCAAGAGCACGAGCCCATACCCGCCGGACGGCAGAGCTATCGCTGCACCGAATATCGGATGCTGGGTGAACGGAAGGAATGCGCCCTTCTGGTTATTTCTGATGGCATTAATCACCCAGTCGATCTGTTGCCTCTGTTTTATGCCCTCAGGAGTTTGGCCGGACAACTGAGTGAGCTTGCCTTCCAGGTGTTTGATGGCTTCGCGTTTGGCTGACTCGGCGGATCGCCGCAATGCCAGGGCATTGCCAACGATGAGTATGGCGTTGAGGGCGAAGATGATGATCAGCGCAGCAGGAAAATCCCAATTATCGAGATAGGAATGCCGTGAAATGCCCAGGGAGAAACATGATAATGAAGGGAAAATAAATGAAATTGCCGATGACTGTTGTCCGCTCGGCAATCAATTCGATGCCCATCCATTCATCGAGATCCTGCTTGCTCACACCTTGCTCGCGGGCGGTTCTTGTCAAGGTATCATCCGGCCAATGGATTCTTATTCATGGCAATACAGTTGACCCACCTACGGCAGAGCAGGGTGACATCTATCACGTAAAATATAAGAAGCATCATCGCGGCGATACTCAATATTATGATGCCATCATTTATGATGAAGCAGGCCGAGCCCCGGCATGGGATGTTGGGAAAACCGAGCAATGCCATCATCAGCCATGCGAAGCACAAGGCGATCGCGACTTGCGGCAGGCAGCGCGCCACAAAATTTCCCGCGTTGCCCAAAATGATGTATTCATGCCAGAGATGAGCGGCCTCAAAATGGCCGGGTGTTTGCTGGCGCCAATCCTCCAACCCCATCATATAGCGGGCTGCCCGGCCGAAGATCCCGGATGGAAGCGAACTACGGCGGTGGAGCTTCTCTGAAGAATCCGCATCGTGCGGCCTGATTTTCTCTTCGGAACTTTGATTTTCGCCGTTTCGTTCCTCAAGACCAAACTCATGCGCCAATGCGGTCTCGCTGGTCTTCAGCCTCCTCCATGAATACCAGAGAAAGATTACGCTCATAAGCAGTGCAAACGCTCCGATTGCCGCTGTTGGCCATGCGCTGATCCCCTCCGTCAGAATAAACGGTTCACTTTCAGCCACTTCAGGCATCAGCCACTTCACCCAAGCAACTGCGCCATAACTTGCCAAGCCGGTAATAGCAAGCGTGATCCAGAACCATTTGCTCGAGGTAAGTTTGAGAATTGTGGCCGCCGCCGTACTGCTGATCAGCATAACGCCCAGGATGAGTATGGCGGCCGTGGCAATTGCCCCGACAATCCACTTCAGATTTCGCCTCGTTTCGGAATAAGCCTCCAGATCTGGACGCGGGGGGTGGATGCTTGCATATTCCAGGGAATGCCGAGGAGGATCGGTGCTGATATCAAAAGCGCCGTGGCGCCCGACTTCGTACAACCTCGGCTCCGCATCAGCCGAAAATATTTTTGGCCCTTTTTTCGCTTCATGCCTTCTGTCCTCTTTTTCCCCCTCATTTCCTTTTTCCGCGCTATCCTCTTTCTTCTCTGTGTCTTCCCTTAATTGGAAGCAATCCGGACAGTTGCCGCGGCCTACAGGTATAAAATGCTCCAGCGCCCGTAAAGCGGAGTAGAACAGGGATGTCTGGTAGCTATCGCGAAATGGAGGAATCGGTGTTTGCAGCTCCGGCTGAAGCTCGAGCCCGAAGTGTGACGCAATGATGAGATTGTGCGTCCAGCGCCACTCGGTGGGATAGGGGAGCCTGGCGTTAAGATCGGTGGTAAAAAAAATTGCTCGTGGAAATGTGAAGCGCAGCGCTTGCAAAATCAGAAGTTTGTCATAAACATCGCTGCCGAGTACGCCGATCGCCTTGAATTCCTCCCCGTTTTTGATTTCTTCCTGCTTCAGGGCCGCCGCCAGCCTGATGACGTAATCCAATTGACCGCGGCCTTCGGGCCTCTGCGCCGGGTTTTGTTCGGCAGCTTGAGGCGAGCCTCCGTACCATGCTTTAGCCTTGGCCTGGGCCCCATCTTTCTGGTTATCGCCGGTCTTGTTGTCTCCCCGCGCCGGCAATTCCCCGTCGAGACCGGCCAGGTATGAATGCGGATAAATCCACCCCGGCCACTCGTCCCTGCGCAGCTTGTTGATTTCAGCCTCGAGTGCCGGGCCGGTCTTGCCGGACCCCCCATTCATCGCGACTGCCGCAAAGGTGCGAGGCAAGGATCGGCCGTACAGCGTATCCCATTCGGAGATGAGCGCGATTCTCGGATTGCAACGTTTGGCGGCACAGGATTTTAGATCGACCTCGCGGCGCTTCAGCTCTCGAAGAAGCTGCTCCGCCAGCACGGCGTCTGTGTTAATCGTTCTGGTGAGCTTGATTCGCGCATTGTCAAGGAGCTCCTCGACGGTCTTTTTTGCGGTATTTTTTTGACTTTCCTTCTCCTCGTTTACTTCCTTTTCCTTCTTATTTTCGATCCCCTCTGCTTGCTTGCCGGTTCGATATGGTCCAGATGGCTCATTGGGGGAATAGTTGAGTAAAAAGGTATCCTCCGCTGTTGCATAGGGAGAGAAGAAGCGGGCGCTATTTAAAAGATTAAATGGCGCGACCGGGGAGCCAGGCTGGACAGATTTCAATTCCGCCAGCATGGCGCTCAGGGTGGCGGAACTTCTCGGTCCCAACACATCATAAGCAAGTGTTATTTTTGACCCATGCTTATCGAAAGCACTTTCAAGAGATGCGAGGAGGTCATTCAGAAACACGAGCGGTGCAGGGCTTGCGTCCTGTTCCTTGAGCCACAGGACCAGCACAGGTTTTCCATAGGACCGATCGCGGAGTTTAGCGTTGGGAAAATACAACTCCGCCGGTATGAATGTTTCGATTTCATCCGATCCTCCTCCTGTTCCTTTTTCTGGCTCCGGCGTTGTTTTATTCTCCCGTTTGTTCTCCTGTTTGTTTCCTCCGTTTCGATTCCATTCGAAAAAGCGGATGTATTCGCCTGACTCGGGCACATAGTCTGCCGCGCCGAGAGCCGACACCACCGCATACCGGTCGTTAAGCCGGGATTCACCCCCGTTGACATACGGACTTCCGTCCACGAATACGGGCAATATCCGAAGGTCGGAAATTCCCGACTGATCCAGCGCTTCAATGAGCTTATCGAGCGTATGGCGGTTTTCTTTATCTTCGGGCTGCCCGGTCAGTTTTTGTTCCAGATTTCGATGCGCGTCCACCGCTTCAAACGGGTCCTGCCACAGGCGCGACTGTACCAAGCCCTTTTTAAGGAAGATATTGGCTGCCTGCTCCTTGTCGACCGGGCGCGAAGTTTTGAGCGAAATCCCTTCATAGAAGAGAAGACCGCTTATCATCGCCAGCAATGCGAAGAGCCCGGTTAACGGAAATTTGGATTTATCGTCGCGTTGTTCCGCCATCTAGTGAGCCTTTTTTGGCGGGCTGCACCGGGATAGCCTGATTTCAGGTCCGTGCAAGCAGGATGAGGAGTTGGGGTTGAAGCTACTTATAATATAGATGAGTATAAAAGCCGTGCAGGTATAAAGCCCATAAAGGCAAAAAGTCTATAACAGGACCAGAGCCGTGGAAGCTACGGAGGATCATCGTCGTACTCGTATGAACCGGACAGCACGAACGCTGCGCAACCAATTTTATCGCCAGGGTTGTACTTAAGTCCAATAGACACTATTCGGTACAATTGATAAGATTCAATCCGGGGAAGCAATGAGGGAATGGAAGGGATGAAGTGCAGCTTCCTCGCTTGAAGTTGAAAGTGAAGTTGAAGTTGAAATTGAAGTTGAAGTTGGAAGCAAACGCCACGGCCCGGCGCAGGTAACTGCGCCGGGCTTTTTCGCTGAGTCACTGGTGCGGGTGATCGTAAAAACACCATCTCCATGAGGCGCAGAAGTTCGCCATTTCCTCGCCTGATCGGCTGCGCCTGCTCAAGTGGTTATCCAAGTTTCCCAGGGTGACCGCGTGTGCCTGGAGGCCAGCGGCGTGTATCACCTCGACTTGGCGCTGGCACTGGCTGATGCTGGAGTGCGGCTGATGGTGCTCAATCCCAAGGCCGCGCATAACTTAGCCACGGTGCTGTTGCGTAACAGCAATACCGATGCGGTGATGCAGCGGCTCAGTGAGTTTTTATGTTTGCCAGCGCTGCCTACCTCCCGCAATGCCGCAGCAAACAGGAATCTTCGGCTACTGAAAAAACTACCCGTGGCCGTGGCTTATCAGCGATTTCCTTTCCTTTCTCCCCCATTTCTTTTTCTAAAGTTAACTGGCGCCCGGCCGTTACCAAGGTGGAGATACACCATAGCGTATTAGCTGGCGCCTCAGCTTTATAGTTTCAAAAAAGTCGCGAAATGCGAAACGTGGGCCAAGGCGCGGACCAGCGATTCAGATTATCAGTTCAAATCAGGTGGCGTCGATCAATGCTGGTCATAGTCGGATTTATCATTGTTATGGGGTCGGTTTTTGGCGGGTTTGCGCTTGCCGGAGGCCATCTTGCCGCGCTGTACCAGCCGCTCGAACTGCTCATAATCGGTGGGGCGGCAGTGGGGGCATTTATCCTGGGCAATACGCAAAAGGCCCAGAAAGCCACGGTGAAAGCGTTGCCCAAGGTACTCCGGGGCCCCAAATATACCAAGGCCATCTATATGGACCTCATGGCGCTGCTCTACAGCTTGCTCGCTAAAGTGCGCAAAGAGGGGCTGATGTCGATCGAAGCGGATGTGGACAGCCCTGCCGAAAGCGCGATTTTTAACCAGTATCCAAACATCCTGGCTGATCAGGAGATCGTGGAATTCATGACGGATTACCTGCGCCTGATGGTCGGCGGCAACCTTAACGCCTTCGAACTCGAAAACCTTATGGATAATGAAATCGAAACCCACCACCAGGAGGGGGAGCTGCCAGTGCATTGCATCACTAAATTAGCCGACAGCATGCCTGCTTTCGGAATCGTTGCCGCAGTCATGGGAGTCATCCACACGATGGCATCCGTCGGTTTGCCGCCATCCGAGCTGGGTGTGCTGGTTGCACAGGCCCTGGTTGGCACTTTTCTGGGCATTCTCCTTGGCTATGGTTTCGTGGGTCCTTTCGCGGCTGTGTTGGAGCAGAAGCTGGGCGAATCCACCAAAATGTTTCAATGCATCAGGGTAACCCTGCTTGCGAGCATTAACGGTTACGCGCCAGCGCTGGCGGTTGAGTTCGGCCGCAAAGTGCTGTACTCGACCGAACGGCCCAGCTTCTCGGAACTGGAAGAACACGTAAGGCAGGCCAAGAAGAAATGATCGAAAGCGGGATTGGCCATGGCTGAAGGAAAGCGCCCCATTGTCATCAAAAAAGTCAGAAAGTATCATCGCCCTCACGGCGGCCAATGGAAGATTGCTTACGCCGATTTTATTACTGCCCTGATGGCGTTCTTCCTGCTCATGTGGCTGCTCGGCTCCTCAACGAAGGCTGAATTGCTGGGAATAGCCGGATATTTCCAGTCTCCGCTGCATGTACTGCGAACGGGCGGCCCCGGCAGTGAAGAAGGCGTTGGCATAATTCAGGGGGGTAAAAACCTTATGCGTCGCGATGGGCGTACCAGCGAGCATGAGAGCGAAACCAAAAAACCTCTCAATCTCAAGACGGCCCAGGCTGAGCTCGATCGCCTTGATATGATCAGGCTTGAAGATCTGAAGAAGAGGCTGGAAAAACTGATCGAGTCCAACGCGACCATGCGGCAATTCAGGAAGCAATTGCTGCTGGACATTACGACCGAAGGTTTGCGCATCCAGATCATCGACGACAAGAACCGGCCCATGTTCGGCCTTGCGCGGGCCGAGCTGGAACCTCACACCAGGGAGATCCTGCAGAAGCTTGGCGGGGTACTGAACGAGATGCCCAACAAGATAAGCCTCTCCGGTCATACCGACGCGACGCCCTACGCAAATGGCGAGAAGAACTACAGCAACTGGGAACTATCCGCCGACCGGGCCAATGCTTCACGCCGCGAGCTCATCTCGGGCGGCATGCAGGAGCAGAAGATGATGCGCGTAGTGGGTCTGAGTTCCGCGGTGCTGTTTGACCTGAGTGATCCATTCAATCCTGTCAACCGGCGCATCAGCATTATCGTCATGAGCAAAAAGACCGGGGAGGCGCTAAGCAAGGAAGGCGGCCAAATAAAACAGATCAGGGCGAACACCATAATGGACTTTCAGTCCCCACGGACCGCTGACGCCAGCTAAGGCGCTGTGCTTGTCTGAATATCTTATTATGGGAAAGCCAGAATTTGCCCGCCTGGCAATTAAATAACACGTAATGACGTAGCACGTCTGCTGGCCTCAGTATTTCTTCTGACATTTGCTTTTCCGATACCGCGGTAATCTTATTCTAAAGCGGAATTGCGGCATCAAATTCGGTCTTTTCCTCCTATAGCGCCACTCTCAGCCGTTCCATAATGCCGCAAACCCATGTGAACGGGACGGTTGTGAACGTATTTGGGAGAGCCGGCGGTGAGTGAAGAAAGCGATATGGAACGAACGGAGCCTGCGTCATCCAAGCGTTTGGAAAAGGCGCGGGATGACGGGCAAGCGCCGCGTTCGCCGGAACTCTCCACCTTCGCTGTCCTCATCACTGCGGGGAGCGGCCTATGGCTGATGGGCAGCCATGTCGCCGTGCAACTCTCCGATTTGATGAGAGAGGGAATGAAGCTGCCACGCATGGTCGGCTTCGATTCCAGGCTGCTCGGAGAGCGGCTGCTCGATCAGTCCCTGCATGCCTTGGTGGCGCTGGCTCCCTACCTGCTTTTGATGTTTGTCATCGCGCTCGCTGCACCCTTACTGCTTTCCGGCTGGCTTTTTAGCTGGAAGTCAGTCACACCCGATTTCACCAGGATCAATCCGCTAAAAGGCCTGGCCCGCATATTTTCGCTCCACAGCCTGGTTGAACTGGTCAAGGCTCTCCTCAAGGCAGCGCTTGTCGGCGCGATAAGCATCTGGACGATATGGAATCACAAAGATGCTGTCCTGTCGCTCATTAGCGCCCCGTTCGTAGCGAGCGCGGGCCACATGGCGGAGCTGGTCATCATGAGTTTTCTGGCAATAGCGGGAGCCATGGCGCTGGTTGCGGCGATAGACGTACCGTTCAGGTTATGGGATCACCACCGCAAGCTCAAGATGACCAAAGAAGAAGTAAGGCAGGAAAACAAGGAAACCGAAGGTGATCCGCATGTGAAAGGCCGTATTCGTGCCCAGCAGCGCGCCATGGCAAGGAAACGCATGATGGCGGAGGTTCCCATGGCCGACGTAATCGTCACTAACCCCACCCACTATTCGGTCGCGCTCAAGTACGAAGATGGCAAGATGAGCGCGCCACGCGTCGTCGCAAAAGGGGCGCATCTTCTCGCCCTGAAAATTCGCGAGATAGGCCGCCAGCATCAGGTCCCGCTGTTGGAAGCGCCGCCGCTGGCGCGAGCACTTTATCGCCATGCCGAATTGGGGGATGAGATTCCGCACAAGCTTTATAACGCCGTAGCGGAGGTGCTGGCCTATGTCTACCAGCTTCGGCGCTACCAAAAATCCAGTGAAACCGGGGAGCATGCAGGAAAAGTTCCGCAGTTTCCGGATGATCTGCCGGTTCCCGTCGAGCTGGACCCCGGAGAGTAACGTGCAGTCCAATAGTTGAAAAGGTCATAGTTCATGAGCTCGATCGTCAGCCTGGCTAACATCTTTGCGGGATTAAAAAGCATAAATGCCCGCAGCCTCGCCAGCCCCTTACTGATATTCATGATTCTCGGCATGATGGTGCTGCCGCTTCCAGCCTTTCTGCTGGACATAATGTTCACGTTCAACATTGCGCTCGCAATCATGGTGCTGCTGGTCAGTATTCAAACGCACAAGCCGCTGGATTTTGCGGCATTTCCCACTGTCCTGCTGCTCTCGACACTGCTGCGGCTGTCGCTCAATGTTGCTTCCACCCGTATCGTGCTAATGGAAGGTCATGGCGGACCGGACGCGGCAGGGAAGGTGATCGAAGCGTTTGGCCATTATCTGGTCGGCGGCAATTATACGGTGGGCATTGTCGTATTCATCATCCTGGTAGTGATCAATTTCATCGTGATTACCAAGGGCGCGGGCCGTATCGCCGAGGTCGCGGCGCGCTTCACCCTCGACGCTATGCCGGGCAAGCAAATGGCGATCGATGCCGATCTCAACGCCGGCCTCATTGGAGAAGAAGAGGCGGGCAAGCGCCGCGCCACGATCGCCCAGGAAGCGGAATTCTACGGTTCCATGGACGGCGCCAGCAAGTTTGTGCGGGGTGACGCAATAGCGGGAATTCTGATTCTTTTTATCAACGTGATCGGTGGCTTGATCATAGGTGTGCTTCAGCACGATCTGGATATCGCCACCGCTGCCCGAAACTACACCTTGCTAGCCATTGGAGATGGACTGGTTGCTCAAATTCCGGCGCTCATCATCTCTACCGCCGCCGGCCTGGTGGTAAGCCGGGTTGGAACCGACGAGGACATCAGCGCCCAACTCACGGATCAGTTGTTTTCGAGACCCCAGGTATTGATTCTCACGGGTGCAATCATAGGCTTCATGGGGCTCATACCCGGCATGCCGCACATCGCCTTTCTGCTGTTGGCCGTGGTGCTGGGCGGCAGCGCTTATTTGATAATCCGGCGACAGAGGCAGCCTGAAGCGAAGCTGCCAGCCGTGCCGGCCGCGCAGCCAGAGATACAGGACGCAAGTTGGGATGACGTCGTTCCAGTGGATATCCTTGGGCTCGAAGTTGGATACCGGCTGATTCCCCTCGTTGATAAAGCGCAGGATGGGGAACTGTTGCGGCGGATCAAGGGGGTGCGCAAGAAATTTGCGCAAGAGATCGGATACCTCCCGCCGCCGGTACATATCCGCGACAATCTCGACCTGCGCCCCAATGGTTATCGCATCACTCTTAAAGGCGTTGCGATCGGCAGCGGAGAGGTCAGCGTGGGCTATTACCTTGCCATAAATCCGGGGAGTGTTTCGGGTACGTTGCCGGGCCTCGTTACGAGCGATCCAGCATTCGGGCTACCGGCAGTCTGGGTCGAAGCCAGTCTGCGCGAACAGGCACAAATCATGGGTTATACCGTGGTGGACGCGGGAACTGTCGTCGCCACGCACTTGAATCATCTGGTGCATAACCACGCGCCGGAATTGCTCGGCCGCGCGGAAGTCCAGCAGTTGCTCGATCGCCTGGCGAAGGAATCCCCCAAGCTGGTGGAAGATCTGACCCCCAAGTTGCTATCGCTCTCCTCCCTGCAAAAGGTTTTGCAGAATCTTCTCGAAGAAAACGTGCACATCCGCGACATGCGGACTATTGTCGATGCGCTCGCTGAGCATGCTCCTCGGGTACAGGACCCGCATGAGCTGACAGCCTTGGTAAGGATCGCTCTGGGCCGCGCAATTGTTCAGCAAATCTGGCCGCAGGCCGGCGAATTGCAGGTAATGGCACTGGATTCCGGGCTGGAAAGATTATTGACACAAGCTTTGCAGGGCAATACACACGGGGCTGGTATCGAACCGGGACTGGCCGAGACTCTTCTGCGCGAAGCCTCGGGTGCGAGCAAGCGTCAGGAGCAGGCGGGTCTCATCCCTGTATTGCTGGTGCCTGCGCCACTGCGGACGTTGCTGGCACGTTTCCTGCGCCGTGCACTGCCACAGCTCAAGATACTGTCGCACGCTGAAATCCCTGATTCCAGCAATATTAAAGTCACCTCTATCCTTGGAGCCAGAGCATGAGTATCAAGCGATTTTTCGCCAAAACGACGAGTGAAGCATTGCGCAAAGTTCGCGATGCGCTCGGCCCCGAAGGGGTGATCCTGTCAAATCGCTCGATGGACGGCGGTATCGAAATATTGGCGCTGCGCCAGGACGATATAACGGCGCTGATACCACCTTCGGATCCCCAGGATATCGAAGCCGGACGATTCCAAGGCGGACCTGCATCCCTCTCACATGTTCTTTCAGGTAAGCAAGCGAAAGCGAATGAAAGGGAAATGAATCCGCGTAAACCTGGTTATGAGGTACAGGCTTTTTCTCCCGCCGGCCCTAGAGATTTGGTGAATCGCATCAAGAAAGTGGGGATGGCAGACAAGGATTTGCACTCGTCTGGAAACCCATCCAGGCAGAGCGGGGGGCAAAAGCGAGAGCCGGAGTGCGAAGCCGGACTGAATTCCGGGTTGGCAGAGCTGGATTGGGTAAGTCACATTGCAGCCGATGCTTCAACAGAACTAAAAGAATTCAACCAGGCTATCAAAGCAGCCCAAATAAAGACAAAAACAAAAGAATCAGTTACCAGGGCATCGCCTTTCGCTCAAAACTCACACCAGCCAGCCGGCGACACGGTGGATTACATAGCGAATCACAAAGCGGATGGCAGGGCGGATCACATAGCGGATCAATTGGGGCGCAATAAGGAATCTGAAGCTGCCATCCCCGGCAAGCGGCCTCGCGATTCGCGCAGAACCGCGGCTGGAACACCGCCGGACACCACAACCGTCCCAAAAAGAAAACCGAAGCAGCTATCCGAAGTCGATACGCGCCAGTTGGCCGCCGAAGTGACTTCAAGCGTGCTCAAGGAAATCAGATCGATGCGCAGCACCTTGGAACAGCAATTCTTCTCGCTCAACTGCGATGGATACGAGCGCGGCGGACCACCTCGAGGGTACCTGCTGCGCAACCTGCTGGCGGCGGGCTTCAGCGTTTCCCTGGCCAAAGGCCTCATGGAACAGCTACCGGATCATCCAACTGACGGAAGCAGTGAGGAAGACCCAATGAAATATATAAGGACCGCACTGATCCGAAATCTCAAGACGATCAGGAACGAGGATGAAATCCTGGAAAAGGGAGGAATTTACGCGCTGGTGGGCCCAACCGGTGTTGGCAAAACGACAACTACCGCCAAGCTTGCGGCACGTTGTGTCGTTCGCCACGGCGCGGACAAACTGGCTTTACTGACGACCGACGGCTACCGTATCGGCGGCCATGAGCAATTGCGAATATACGGGAAGATCCTCGGAGTTACCGTTTATGCGGTCAAGGATGCACAGGACCTGGCCCTCGCCTTGGCTGAACTGAGGGGCAAGCATATGGTGCTGATCGATACCGTGGGTGTGGGCCAGCGCGACCAGATGGTGGCCGAGCAGGTTGCGATGTTCGCGGGCTGCGGTACCGAGGTCAAGCGCTTGCTGCTGCTCAACGCGTCATCCAATCTGCATACCCTGAATGAAGTGGCGGAGGCTTATGGTGGTGGCGGCCTGGCAGGAGCCATCATCACCAAGCTGGACGAAGCGGTCATTATCGGCTCTGCTCTCGATACGGCAATTCGGCACCACCTGCCGCTCTACTATGTCGCCCAGGGCCAGCGCGTGCCGGAGGATCTTGAATTGGCGGACCCCGGGCGCCTGGTGAAGCTGGCGTTGGACAATTCGCCCGCTGCTTCTCACTTCGGGCTGACGGATGCGTTCCCGCTGATCATGGCGCAGGGCAAGGCCGCCAATATGCCTCTGAATATGGATGGAGCTCATCTTGACTGATCCAATCCACGATCAGGCGGAGGGCCTGCGCCGTTTACTGGTACAGGACTTTGCCCGCATCGTCACCGTCATTTCCGGGAATGCGGGTACCGGCAAGACGACCACGGTGATCAACCTCGCGGCATTCCTGGCGGACAACGGCAAAAACGTGCTGATAATCGATGAGAACGTGAGCGCCAACAATTTATCGGCTACCTTGGGGCTCAGTGCCCATCGCGATTTGCTGGATGTAATCCGCCGCGATAAAACGCTTGATCAAGTCATCATTACGCATGGCGAAGGGCTGCACATTCTGCCCGCGGGCCGCGGCATGCGTGTGCTCGACAAGCTCAGCGGGGGAGATCAGACGCATCTGATTGGTTGTTTCGCCCGGCTCGCTCAACCGATGGATGTTGTATTGATCGACGCCGCGCCGGGCCGATCCAGCCGGCTGCTCCCGCTCAATTTTGCTGGTCATGAACTCCTGGTCGTGGTCTCTCCCGAGCCGGCCTCGATTACCTCGGCCTATGCATTAATAAAGCATAACAACAGTCAGCGTCATGACAAGCAGCGCTTCCACATTTTGGTCAACAAGGCCAATACCGAAGCGGAGGCGCAGACGATTTTCGATAATATGGCCAGTGCCGCCACGCGCTATCTGGGGGTCTCGCTTGACTTCCTGGGATTTATCCCGCCGGACGGCAAGCTTTGCCTGGGCCTTGCCGTGGCCGAAGCGTTTCCAGGCACTGTTTCAGCGGCCGCATTTCGTAGCGCGGCCGAATCCTTGACCAACTGGCCGAGCCAGGAAGGCGATAGCCGGAGGCTCGAGCGCTTCATGCAGTGCTTGCTGCAAAGCAATCAAGGTCATCAAGGCAGCCGAGCCAGTGCGATGGCCGCAAGTTCATGGTGAGCTAATGTAATGTATACCTCGACTGGAGTAATCGATAAACAGCAACATCTTGCCAAGTTCGCTCCGCTTGTCAAGCGGATTGCCCACCATATGATTGCCAGGCTGCCGGCCAGCGTAGATGCCGATGACCTGATGCAGGTAGGCATGATTGGTTTGATGGAAGCGCTGGACCGTTATGAGGAAATGCCGGGGGCCCAGTTTGCGACGTATGCACAGCAGCGTATTCGCGGCGCGATGCTCGACGAACTTCGCCAGATGGATTGGCTGCCTCGCAGCGCACGTAAAAATATGCGCCAAATCGAAGCGGCGATCAGCGCCTTGCAGCAGCGTCTCGGCCGTTCGCCGTCAGAGGTCGAGGTGGCGGGGGAACTCAAGGTGCCGATCGATATTTACCATCAGATGCTGTTCGATGCGCGTGGCACCCAACTCCTCCATTACGAAGATTTCGGCGGCGGTGAAGAAGACGACTTCCTGGAACGCAACTGCGCTGACAATGATTCGGACCCATTGGCAGGCCTGCTGGACGGCGATCTCCGGCAAACGTTGATCGGCGCAATTGACGCTCTTCCCGAGCGGGAAAAAAACCTGATGGGGCTGTACTATGAGCAGGAGCTGAATTTCAAGGAAATTGGCACGATTCTCGGGGTGTCGGAATCAAGGATATGTCAAATACATAGTCAGGCCATCGCGCGGTTACGCGCCACGCTCAAGGAACGCGCATGGACTTCAATAGCATAATCGGCATCATTATCGCATTGACCGCTGTCTTTGGCGGGCAGTTGCTGGAGGGCGGCCATCCCGGTTCGCTCATCCAGTTTACATCTCTTGCCATCGTCCTGGGGGGCACGCTGGGCGCCGTACTATTGCAAAGCCCGCTGCGTCAATTCATGCTCGGCATGAAAATGAGCCGCTGGATCTTTGTCCCGCCGCTGCTCGATGCGGCGGGACTGGTGGAACGTATCGCCATCTGGAGCGCCATTTCGCGAAAAGAAGGCTTACTGGCGCTCGATACACGCATCGCAGGCATCGATGATCCTTTTGTAAGAAAAGGGTTGCAATTGGTGGTGGACGGTACCGAGCCCCTGGTATTGAAGCAGGTTCTGGAAGTGGAAATCGAAACATTTGATGATCTGCATCGGCAGGGCGCCCGCGTGTGGGAAGCAGCGGGCGGATATGCGCCGACCATCGGCATTTTGGGCGCCGTGATGGGGCTTATCCAGGTGATGGAGAATCTGTCGGACCCGGCACGCCTGGGCGCCGGAATTGCCGTGGCCTTCGTGGCGACTATCTATGGCGTGGGACTGGCTAATCTCGCGTTTCTCCCGATTGCGAACAAACTGAAGACTCTCGTCTCCCGGCAGGTGCTCATGCGTGAAATGCTGGTTGACGGACTGGTGGGGATTGCCAAAGGGGAAAACCCGCGCCTGATTACCGGGCGGCTGCGGGGCTATATTTTATAATCCGCGATAAATCGAATCGCAACGGCGTCTCGGAGCACAGCGACGGAGATCGGCTGCATTTACACTTGCCCAAGAACTTCCCCATTATCCTTCGCATTCTTTATCCTCGCATTTTTATTCTACCCATCAGGAAATGTCCCGCAAACGCAGACCCGAAGAGCATGAAAACCACGAGCGCTGGCTGGTGTCATATTCCGATTTCATCACCCTGCTGCTTGCGTTGTTTGTGGTGATGTATGCAGTCTCTCATGTAAACGAGGGCCGTTATAGAGCGGTGGCGGGCTCTCTCGTCGCTGCTTTCGGCAATCAGCCGAATCAATTGAACCCGCAACCTATTGCCACCATGACGCCTGATGCGCTGCCGCCGGTACACGGCCCGATGGGCGACTCGACGGGTGATTATCTTATAGCAAAGAAAGCGCGTCGTATCGCGGAGGCGCAACGCCGACAGCAGGAAAAGATGGAAATCATCGCGCGTGACGTCATGGCGGCGTTTGATCCTCTTTTGAAAAACGGGCAGGTACGCATAAGCCAGAGCAACCTTGGCGTACGAGTGGAAATCGACGCCAGTTTGCTATTTGCTCCCGGCCAAGCGGTGTTGCAGGAAGAGTCCAGCAGAGTGCTGGAATCGGTCGCACAGGTGTTGAAAAACGTCGACCACGCAATTCAGGTGGAAGGGCACACCGACAATATACCCATCGTAACCGAAAAGTTTCCCTCCAATTGGGAATTATCCGCAGTGCGCGCCAGCAGCGTTGTGCGCTTGCTGATTGACAATGGGGTCGAGGCGGTACGGCTTACAGCCGTGGGATACGGGGAAAATCGCCCCCTTGAGCCCAATGACAGCGAGGAGGGGCGCAAGCACAACCGCCGTGTCACGGTGATGATTTTATCAACAGCTCTCGATACACCGGCCAATAGGTCATATCAAACACAAACACCACCGGACACGGCTGATGCTGCCGAGGATCCGGCAGCGCTATCTGATACCGTATCCAGTATTTAACCCAGATAATCCATCAAGCGGCTCTCCAAGCCTAATAGAATATCTGGGTTTAACGCGGCAATTTCGATCATACAAGGGCGGAGCATCGCGAGAGTTTGAAATGTTCCTGTTAGCCCTCGCCCAGTTGGCGTCCTCCACAGAGAGGCCGTGGTTGCCCATCCGAGCCGTATAAGCCGGAGTTCCGGGGGGTGGCGGCTTGCAATACCGCGAGCGCCTGCTCGTTATAGCGCAGGCGCTGGTCGATAAGAATGCCGTTGATTTTATTGAGCTCCGCCGCCATTTCAGCCAATTGGAGCAGGTCCTTCCAAACGCTGGTTGCGGCTGGATAATCTGACAGGATGCGCTCCATGCCGGAACGGTCACCTGTATGGTCCAGAGTAGCAAGCCAGCGGTTGCGCGCATCAGCCATTTGGGCTAACTGCTGCATCCGATGTGTTTTTTCATTTGTCAGCGCAACCAGCGCAGAGACATCCGCCTGCTGCAAGGTTCGCTGCTCACGCTGTAAGAGATCGATGAAGTCTCGCGTCGCATCGCATTCGGACACGATGCCGACAACCGGATCAAAGGCGGCTTCCGCCAGATCAGCCATGCCCAGCGCGGAGTAAGTCCCGCACGCTTTCCAGCAGACGATCGGCGACTTTTTCAGGGTTTACTACGAAGCGTCCCTCGCTTATTGCCTGTTTGATTTCTGCCACTCGCGCACTATCGAAAACCTCTGTACTCGAAAGATTTTTTTCGATGTCTTGCAGTTGAGTACTCAATTGAACGCTGTCGCGCGGGCCACCTGAGAAGTTTTGGGCCGTAATCTCCGACTTTTGAGCGGATTTTGCAGAGGATATGCCGTTGGATATGGCGGCGGCAGCCTTGATGGAATCCTCGATTTTCACAGAGTTATATCTCCTATAATTAACCGTAAACAGTTTAACGGCAACCTCTTGAGGAAGTTTAGGGTAACGAAGTTCAACATATTCCACATGGGGAACAACTCATTATAAGAAATTTTAGCGGTATAGACCGGGCGAATTCGTCAATAACTGACCTCTACGATTGCGCCCGTCCGGGCGATCCCGCTCACCAATGAGCCTGACGCGCTTCGGACCTGTACCAATTGTCCCTCCTCTGCATTGTTGAGCGCTCTGCCTTCGGCGCTCACGCTGAATCCATGCCCGCTTGAAACCAGTTTCACGCTTTGATTCTGTATCACAGCGGCTTGCGCGCGCAACATATCCCGCCTCAAGGGGCTGCCAAAGGCGAGGCTGGCGGCCAGCGTCCTGCCGAATGCCTGATCGGGATTCGTGACGATTCCCGCCGGTAGCTGACTCAGGTCTCCGCTGCGCGTGGTCAAGTCTGCGGGTCCCAAAACATGGCCCTGAGCCAAAGGTTTTGCGCTGACCACATAATCAGATATTACCTTGACGGTTGCGCGGACATATACCGTCCATGAGCTGGGTGCGGCGCAACGCACGGTGACCGTTGTGTTGCCCCAAGCCCTGCTACCCGGCGACAACGACGGCTCAAGTGCTGCACAGGCGGGGAGATTGACCCGTGCATCCAATGGGGCCAGCGTGATCTCGACCTGGCCTGGCAGGCCAACCGACTGGATATGGAGAAAGCTTGCAGCCGTGTCCTGGATAAGGCGCAGGTCTTGCCGGGCTGGTGCCGGCACTGGTGGCGTTGACGCCCATGCCTCGGCGGAAAGGGATAAAAATTGGATCAGATTCAGGCTGCACATCAGCAGCGCGGAATACGCTATTCGCATAACAGTTCCTTAATTTTCCTGGGGTGATCGAAGGGCAATGCAATTCTAGTTCGAACCGGTTTTGGAGAGCAGGGGAAATGAAGCAGGATTTATATGTTGTTCTCCAGATTGCGGGTTGCATGCCAACATACTATATGTCCCTAAGGAGGTGGCAGAAAGAGCCAAAGAGAGCCCAAGAACAGGAACCGGGATAGCAGAAGAAAACCAACCTGCCGGGCTGATGGTTGGAGCTGTTTCAAAATCAAAGATAAGATGCTTTAACCTCGCTGATCCTCTTTTTGAGTTGAGTTGGCGCCTCATATCATGATAGTTGACATGCGCAGCAGAAGCGCCATCGCTTGAGGAAATCCCATGATCGACAAACTTGACGCAACATTTCGTTTTTACCAGGATGCCGCCAATCTGAGAGCTCATCGCCAGCAATTGATTGCTTCCAATATCGCCAACGCGGACACGCCGCACTTCAAAGCGCGCGACATCGACTTCAAGACCGCGCTGGAAGGCGCATCAACCGGGGCTCGAACCGCCATGCTAATCACCACGGCGCCCAGCCATATCGGTTCACCGGCCGCCGGTAACTTGGGTGTGGAACCATTACTGTATCGCACCGCTGTGCAAGGCAGCGTGGACGGAAATACCGTTGACATGGATGTGGAGCGCAATCAGTTTGCGGATAACGCGATTCATTATGAGGCCAATCTCACATTCATCAGCGACCAGATCAAGACTATGCGGGCCGCCATCCAGGGGTAGGGCAGAGCAAACCATTTAGAAGAGACTCAAGGAAATACAAAAAATACTAGGAATACGAGGAATAAGCGCATGTCCCTGTTCAATATCTTTACTGTTGCCGGCTCGGCAATGACGGCCCAGAGCCAGCGCCTGAATGTCGTTGCCAGCAACCTGGCCAACGCCGATAGTGCGGTGAGTTCAAACGGCCAGCCTTACAAGGCCAAGCAGGTAGTATTCGTCAGTACCCCGTTCTCGTCCGGCACTGATCCTCTCGGCATATCCAGTGGCACTCATGGTGTAAGGGTATCCACGGTAACCGAGGATCAGTCGCCGATGAAACTGATACATGAGCCCACTCATCCACTGGCGAATGAAGCAGGTTACGTAACCATGCCGAACGTGAATGTAGTGGATGAGATGGTCGATATGATTTCCGCCTCACGCTCTTACCAGAACAATGTCGACATGATGAACACCGCCAAGACATTGCTGTTGAAAACTTTATCAATAGGGCAATAAGCCTGAACATAAGTCTCGGGATAAGCCCAACATAAGGAACGCCATGAGTGCAATTCAGGATACACAATCCGCCCAATCGGCAAACCTCTCCGCGTATGGCACCAACAATGTGGCCAAGCGCGCGTCGGATGACCCTCAGGACCGGTTTCTCAAGCTGCTGGTTACGCAGATGAAAAACCAGGACCCGCTCAATCCGCTCGACAATGCGCAAGTCACTTCGCAACTTGCGCAAATCAGCACAGTGAACGGTATTGAAAAGCTCAATACGACGATCCAGGCCATGGCTACCAGTTTCGCCGCGGGGCAGTCTCTGCAGGCCGCAGGCATGATTGGCAGAGATGTGCTCGTGCCGGCTCCGACGCTGCGGCTGGCGGGCGGGAGCGCATTATTCGGCGTCGATCTCGCACAGGCGGCGGATCAGGTAAAAGTGTCAATATTCGACGCCTCCGGCCGTGAAGTCCGCGTCATGGATCTGGGCGCGCAAGCGGCCGGTCCCTTGACGCTGTCGTGGGATGGCAAAGCCTCGGATGGTGCCCCGGCATCTGATGGGGATTACCGCGTGAGCGTCAGTGCATTGCGCGGTGACCAGAAAATTGATGCACAAACATTAGCCTCCGCCACGGTCCAGGGAGTAGTCCAGGGTGATCAGGGTGTGCGGTTGAACGTGGGGGCGCTGGGACTGGTGGGATTACCGGATATCAAGCAGATATTTTAACCCCGGTGTCGGAGAGAGTAGCTGGTGGCTGGGGCAGCGTCAGGGCAGCAGCACTCCAGCTCGAAGCAATAATTATTTATTTCAGGGCAAAATGCCTTCCAAGGCATAAAACAACGTAAACAAGGAGTATACGATGAGTTTTCAGCAAGGCTTGAGCGGACTGAACGCGGCATCCAAGAATCTGGATGTGATCGGCAACAATGTGGCCAATGCCAATACGGTAGGATTCAAGCAATCGCAGACGCAGTTTTCGGATATGTTTGCCAACTCGCTATCGGGCGGTGGCGGCAGCCAGGCCGGCATCGGCATCAAAGTGGCCGGTATTTCTCAGCAGTTCGGCCAGGGCAGCATTACCGCGTCCAGTAACCCACTCGATATTGCCATTAACGGCAGCGGTTTTTATCGCTTGAGCGACCAGGGGGCCATCAATTATTCACGCAACGGCCAGTTTCATTCCGACAAGGATGGGTACATTGTCAACAGCAACGGTCTGCGCCTCACCGGATATCTGGCGAACTTGTCTGGACAGATCAATACCGCGGCGCCAGTCGATCTGCAGATTTCCAAATCCGACCTGCCTCCTACCCCAACAGGTCTCGTAAACGCCCTGGTCAATCTGGACGCCCGCGAAACAGCGCTGAATCCACTTGCGTTCAATCCCACTGATCCTTCCACCTATCACCGTTCTACCTCGGTATCGATTTACGATAGCCTGGGCAACCCGAGCATACTATCAACTTATTTTGTCAAGACCGCCGCCAATACCTGGGATATTTTCGAAGCTAACGGCGGCACTCTGCTCAATGGCGGCGCGGCGGTGGGCACCCTGAATTTTTTATCCAATGGTGTTCTTGACCCGTTGAGTCCAAGCACTTTCAACATAACAGCCCCGGTTACCACCGGCGCCACCAGCCCACTAGTCTTCAATCTGGACTTTGCAGGCACAACGCAATTCGGTTCCAGCTTCGGCGTCAATGCACTTGCCCAGGATGGGTACACTTCAGGCCAGCTGACCGGCTTTTCCGTTGGCGCCGATGGCGTAATTCGCGGCAGCTACTCCAGTGGCAAATTCCTGACATTAGGCCAGGTTGCGCTGGCCAACTTCGCCAATCCCCAGGGCCTGGAAGCACGGGGCGACAATACCTGGAAGGAAAGCTCCACTTCAGGCACTGCGATCGTGGGCACACCGGCTACCGGCGGGCTGGGTGTATTACAACCTGGCGCGGTTGAGGATTCGAACGTTGAGCTTACCTCGGAGCTGGTCAATATGATCACGGCACAACGGGTCTACCAGGCTAACGCCCAAACCATTAAAACACAGGACCAGTTGCTCCAAACCATGGTCAACCTGAAATAACGGGAAAGCATAAATGAAGGATAGCAGTAAGCACCTGGAGCTCAACATGGCTGAAGCGCGCGTATTCCGGTTGCCAACGGAGGCATTATGGATCGCATGATATATATTGCCATGACAGGAGCCAAGCATACGCTGGGGCAGCATGCCGCCGTGTCGAACAACCTGGCTAATGCCAATACTACCGGCTATCGTGCGGAAACCAGCGTTTTGCGCGCAGTACCCGTGTTCAGCGATGCCCTGGCGACCCGCGCATTTGTGGTGGATTCCAGCGGCGGCGCGGATTTTCGGCCCGGTACCGTACAGGAAACCGGGCGCGATCTTGACATGGCTGTTCAGGGATCAGGTTGGATTGCGGTGCAGCTCGAGGACGGGAGCGAGGCATACACACGCAATGGCAACCTTCACGTTAGTGTGAACGGCCTTTTGCAGACTCGTAACGGCCTGAATGTACAAGGCGATGGCGGGCCGATTTCCATTCCGCCGAATACCATTGTCGCAATCGCAAAAGACGGAACGGTTTCGACAGCGCCCGCCGGCGCGGGAACGAGCGAACCGAATATTCCGGCAATGATTGGCCGTATCAAGCTGGTCAATCCTCCCGAAGCTCAGCTTACACGGGGACCTGATGGCCTATTCAGGCTTGCGGGAGAAGCCGAAGCCGAAGCGGATGCGGATGTCGCGCTTATTAGTGGCGCGCTGGAAGGCAGCAATGTCAACGTCATCGAGGCGATGGTAGATATGATTTCGCTTTCCCGCCAATTCGAGATGCACATGAAGCTACTGCAGAACGCCGAAGGCAACGCGCAACGGGCGAGCAATCTGCTCAGCATCAATTCGTAGATTGGGAGCAGGCTGGCTCTGCCCGGTATTATTTTGGGACGTCGGGCGGAGCCCGACCTACTCTTACGGCGACAGGGCGAAACCGCTGAATGGCCGTGGCAGGAATAGAAAGTAGACCGGGCTTTGCCTGGTGTGCTTTGAAATGTCGGGCGAAGCCGACCTACGCTTACAGTAATCGGATTTTCAACTATTCAGGAGGTTCATTTGATTCGCTCGCTTTGGATTTCGAAGACCGGTCTCGATGCACAACAGACCCAGATGGACGTGATCGCGAATAATCTGGCAAATGTCAGCACGAACGGATTCAAGCGTTCGCGGGCGGTATTCGAAGACTTGTTGTATCAGACCTTGCGCCAGCCCGGCGCTCAATCCTCGCAGCAGACGCAACTGCCGTCCGGTTTGCAGATTGGCACCGGAGTCCGGCCAGTCGCAACCGAAAGGGTATTTACCCAAGGTAATTTACAGCAAACGGGAAATTCCAAGGACGTAGCCATTCAGGGTCAGGGATTCTTTCAAGTTCTGCGGCCGGATGGATCGACGGCCTATACCCGCGACGGTTCATTTCAAACCGATGCAGAGGGCCAGCTTGTAACGTCCAGCGGCTATTTTGTTCAGCCCGCGATCACCATTCCTGCCAACGCCCAAAGCATCACCATTGGCCGCGACGGTACCGTTTCCATAACTCAGCCGGATACGACTGCCGCGGTTCAGGTGGGGTCATTGCAAGTTGCGACGTTTATCAACCCCGCGGGATTGCAGAGCGTGGGGGAAAACCTGTATGTGGAAACAGCCTCCAGCGGAACTCCCAATATCAATATTCCCGGCACGGATGGCGCCGGTTTACTCAACCAGGGGTACGTTGAAACCTCCAACGTCAATGTGGTGGAAGAACTGGTGAACATGATCCAGACACAACGTGCCTATGAGATCAATAGCAAAGCGGTCCAGACTTCGGATCAGATGCTGCAGCGCTTGTCACAAATGTAGAAATCACAGGATCGGACGAAGACACCCAGATGGAGAATAAGGCGGAGGCCGCGTGATCTCGTATCTTTCGGAAAAACGGTATGGAGGAGTATCGGCGTTCATGCCAGTTGCCGCCGCTATGCTCATCATGCTTTCCGGCTGTATCAGCCTGCCGGCCCCCCCTGCGATCGTGCAGCAACCAATGTCCGCCCGCGCGGCGCAAGCAGGGCTCCCACCTAGTAACGGCGCCATCTACCAGGCGGGCACTCATGACCGGCCGTTATTCGAGGACCGCCGCGCACGCCAGGTGGGCGACACGCTGGTAATACTGCTCAACGAGAAGACTAATGCGAGCAAGAAATCCAATAGCAGTGCCAATAAGCATGGCACCTTGAATTTTGCTGTTCCCCCCATGGTGTTCGGCGTGCCCATCACAAAAAACGTCGATCTCGGGGCGTCTTCCACCAATCAGTTTGATGGCAAAGGCGAGGCCGCATCCGCTAATAATTTTAACGGCACAATCACTGTTACCGTAATCGATGTGCTGCCCAACAGAAACCTGGTGGTAAGCGGCGAAAAGCAATTGGCGATGACGCAGGGTAGCGAGTACATCCGTTTCTCTGGTGTAGTGCGTCCCGAGACGGTCATCAACAATACCGTTTCTTCGATCCAGGTGGCCGATGCGCGCATCGAATACAAGGCCAACGGCTATATAGACGAGGCGCAAACGATGGGCTGGCTCTCACGCTTTTTCCTGACGGTTTCTCCCTTCTGAACATTGGGCAAGAATGACATGATCCCCACATGTGCTTTCCGATTACTGGCAGCCTTATGGCTGGGATATTGCGTAATCATACCCGCGGCACAGGCTGAGCGCATCAAGGATCTCGCCTCGGTTCAGGGTGTGCGCTCCAACCAGCTGGTTGGCTATGGTCTGGTGGTGGGATTGGACGGCACAGGCGATCAAACCATCCAGACGCCGTTTACCATACAGACACTCAACAGCATGCTGATGCAGATGGGCATCAACGTGCCACCGGGCACGAACATGCGCTTAAGAAACGTGGCCGCGGTGATGGTCACCGCTGTGCTGCCCCCGCTCGCCCAGCCAGGCCAGGTCATCGACGTGACAGTGTCCAGCATGGGCAATGCAAGAAGCCTGCGCGGCGGTACGCTGCTGATGACGCCGCTCAAGGGGGCCGACGGCCAGGTTTATGGAATGGCCCAGGGTAACCTTTTGGTCGGCGGATTCGGGGCTTCCGCCAGCGGCAGCAAAGTGCAGGTAAACCATTTGAGCGTAGGGCGTATCACTGGCGGCGCGACGGTTGAGCGTGCAGTGCCGGTGGCGTTGGGGCAGGATGACACTATCCGGCTCGAGCTTAACACCACTGATTTTTCCACTACCCGCCGGGTGGTGGATGCCGTCAACGCCAGATTCGGCGAAGGAACCGCCTCGGCGCTGGATGGCCGGGCGATTCAAGTGCGGACACCTGCCGGCAGCGACCAGCGCGTGGCATTCATGGCAGAAATGGAGAGCTTGAATATCAGCCCTGCCCAAGCCCAGGCCAAGGTGATCGTCAACAGCCGAACCGGTTCGGTCGTGATGAACCAGACCGCGACGGTAGAGCCGTGCGCTATCGCTCATGGCAATTTATCAGTGGTCATCAGCACCGAGCCCGTGATCAGCCAACCCGGGCCATTTTCCAGCGGACGCACAGTGCAGGCGCAACGCTCGACCATCGAAATCAAGCAGGAATCGGGCATGCTTACGATGGTTCAGGGCACGTCGCTGGCTGAAGTGGTAAAGGCGCTGAACGCGATCGGGGCGACGCCGCAAGATCTGCTGGCAATATTACAGGCGATGAAGTCAGCCGGTGCGCTGCGGGCCGAACTGGAGATTATCTGATGTCGGCCTCGGCTGATATCTCGGGCAAATTTGCTCTGGATGTGCAGGCTGTCAATGGGCTACGCGCAGCCGGAAAAAAAGACGGCCAGGCGGGTCTTGAAGCTGCCGCCAGGCAGTTCGAGGCCTTATTCCTGAATATGATGCTCAAGAGCATGCGCGAAGCCACGCCAAAAGACAGCCTGATGGATAGCGAACAAAGCCGTCTTTATATATCGATGCTCGATCAGCAGTTGTCGCAAAGCATGGCGGCCCGCGGCGTTGGCCTGGCCGAGGTCATGATGCGGCAACTGCGCCATAGTCTGCCGCCAGAAACAGAGCAACCGATGGATGACGTGGCTTCCGAGCGATCAGCACCGCTGGAGCAGCCAAAGCAGACAGCACCCGCGACTTATCAACCCGGGCAACAATCACAGATGCAACAATCTCCTGCGATAGCGTTTCAGGAACGACTGATGGCCCATGCAAACGAAGCCAGCCAGACGACGGGCATACCGGCGCGGTTCATGCTGGGACAGGCCGCGCTTGAAAGCGGATGGGGCAAACGAGAGCTTCGCGGAACGGACGGAACACCCAGCCACAATCTGTTCGGCATAAAGGCGGGCGCTGGCTGGAAGGGGCCGGTTGTGGAAGCAGTAACCACAGAATATGTCAATGGCGTGGCGCGTAAGTCCGTAGAAAAATTCCGCGCTTACCCCTCCTATGCGGATGCCTTCCGCGATTATGCCAACCTGCTGCGCAGCAATCCGCGCTATGCGGGAGTACTGGCACAGGCTGCACAAGGAATCGATGCGGAAGGTTTCGCACATGGCCTGCAGCGGGCGGGTTACGCGACCGATCCGAACTATGCGGATAAGTTGAGCCGGATCATCAGGGGTACACAGTTGTCCTGAAGAAGCGATCCTTGGAAAAACACTCCCTGGAAAGCATCCCTGCGCCGTTTTTTCTTTACGCTACGCCGATCCGGTGAATATCTGCAAATAGGAGAACGGCTCATTTGATGTATCGGGCTAAATATTCTCAGTCCGGCGCCGTTAACTTGTTTAGCGTAACCACTATGGCCAAGGTAGAACATGAGTAACAGTATTTTCGGTATTGGCCTCAGCGCACTGAACGCCGCTCAGCAAGGCCTGCTCGTTGCCGGCCATAACGTCAGTAACGCGGCCACTCCCGGCTATACGCGCCAACAGATCGTTCAGTCAACCAATCAGGCGCAAGCAACCGGCAGTGGATTCATCGGTCAAGGCGTGCAGATCGATTCGGTGAAGCGTATATACAACCAATTCCTTGCCAATCAGGTTGCGCAGGCAAAAACCGAATCGACCCAGCTCGACACTTATCTTTCCCAGATGAAGCAGATCGATAGCCTCCTGGCTGATCCGAGCGGTCACCTGGGGCTGTCCCCGGCACTACAGGATTTTTTTTCCAGCGTGCAGGATGTCGCCACAAATCCGGCCGAGGTCGCCTCACGGCAATCCATGTTGTCCAATGCCGAGGTGCTGGTACGGCGTTTCCAATCGATGAGCGACCGTCTCGATGAGATTCAGGGCGGGGTGAACACGCAGATCGGAAACAGTGTTTCACTTATCAATACGCTTGCGGAACGGATTGCGAAACTTAACGAAACGATTCGTACGGCTGAGAGCGGAGCAGGCGGCCAGCCGGCAAACGACCTGCGTGATCAGCGCGACGAACTGGTGAATCAACTCAACCAGGAGACCCGGGCCAAAGTCGTCGTACAGAGCGATGGCGGGTACAGCATTTTCGTGGGGGCGGGACAGTCGCTGGTAATAGGTACCAAGGCGTTTCAGTTCGGCACGGCCCCTTCACCAACCGATGCGAACCGCCTGCAGCTGACCTACCTTTCGGATGGCAATAGCATACCGATCAAGGAATCCAGCCTGGATGGCGGCAAGCTGGGCGGACTGTTGCAATTCCGCAACGAGGCTATTGATGCCGCTCGCAACGGCTTGGGACGCGTAGCCATCGGCCTGGCGGGTACCTTCAATGCTCAGCATGAGCTGGGACAGGATGTTCAGGGCAATGCCGGTGGCGCGTTTTTCACCGTGCCAAGCCCATCAGTTACCGCGTCCTCAAAGAATACCGGCAATGCGGTTGTAGATGCCGGCATCGCTGACTATAGCGCGCTTACCGTGAGTGATTACCGTTTGCGCTTCGATGGCGCCAATTACTCTCTTACGCGGTTGACAAATGGCGTCGAGGGCGCTGCGCAAACCTTCGCTGCCTTGCCTCGGACGGTGGATGGGGTGCTTTTGAATCTCACCTCGGGCACGATGGCTGCGGGAGACGAATTTCTGATCCGGCCCACGGTAAATGGCGCAAGCCAAATCGGGGTGGCGATTCAAGACACGGGCCTGATTGCAGCCGCGGCGCCGATCAGAACGGACGCTCCGCTCGCCAATACGGGTACCGGACGCATCAGCGCAGGTACGGTCAATGGACCTCCTCCTGTCGATCCAAATCTGACACAGCCTGTGACCATTACGTTCACCAGCGCCACGACGTTCGATGTGAGCGGGACGGGAACGGGCAATCCGACAGGCGTCACTTTTGCTCCTGGCAACCCGATCACCTTCAACGGATGGACCGTGCAGATTGCCGGGAACGCCCAAGCCGGGAGATATATTTAGTATTGGTCCCAATACCAACGGAGCAGCAGACAACCGTAACGCTCTGCTGTTGGGTGCGCTTCAGACCTCCGGCACTCTGGCGGGCGGTACTGCAAACTATCAAAGCGCTTATGGACAGGTCGTCAGCCTGATGGGAAACAAAGCCCGCGAGCTGGAAGTGACCAGCCAGGCCCAGGGGGCACTGCTGAGCCAGACAGAGGCCCTGCAGCAATCCGAATCGGGAGTCAATCTGGACGAGGAAGCAGCCAACCTGCTGCGTTATCAGCAGGCGTACCAGGCCGCCAGTAAAGTGATACAGACTGCCAGCCAAATGTTCGATGCCTTGCTTGATGCAACGAGATAGGGATAGGTCATGCATATGCTCCGCTGTACAGCAGGAATTCGATAAGGGAGAGTGGAATGCGGGTCAGCAGCAACACCAGTTATGAATTAGGCATTGCCGCGCTCAACCGCCAGCAGGCCGCGCAGATCAATACCTTCGGGCAGATAAGCAGCGGGCGGCGTAACCTCACGCCATCGGAGAATCCTGCGGCCTATGTCCGGGCGCTGGAAGTCTCCCAGGCCGATTCAGCCAATACACAGTTTGCTTCAAACCGGCTGAGCGCCAAGGGCAATTTTGCAATAATGGAAGGGACATTGAGCGACGTAACGAACCTGTTGCAGAATGCGCAGGAACTTGTAGTATCCGCAGGCAATGGTGCGCTTAATGACAGCAGTCGTCGTGCCATCGCAACTGAACTGCGGGGTAACCTCGACGAATTACTGGGCCTGGCCAATCGAACCGATGGGAACGGGCAATACCTGTTTTCCGGCTTTCAGGGCTCGACCAAACCATTCGCCGATACCGGCAGCGGGATACAGTATTTCGGCGATGAGGGCCTGCGGATGGTACAGGCGAGCGCATCGCGCCAGCTTGCGGTGAACGAATCAGGAAAAGAAGTGTTCGAACGCATTCCGGCTTCAGGAGGAGGATACCAAAGCATGTTTAAAACACTCTCCGATCTGATTAACTTACTCGAAACCCCTGTCGTCACTGCCTCGGACAAGACCACGCTCTCCACCGGGCTGGATACTGCCCAGGTCAACCTTTCCAATACCCTGGACAATGTATTGCGCATCCGCGCATCGGCGGGAACGCGCGCCAAGGAACTGGATACGCTCAACGAGAGTGGAGACGACATGAGCATTCAATACAAGCAGCAGCTTTCCGATCTGCAGGACGTCGACTACGCCAAGGCTATCAGCGACCTGACCCAGCAGCAAACATACCTGGAAGCGAGCCAGAAGGCCTTTTTAAAGGTGCAGGGGTTGTCGCTGTTTGATTATATAAAATAACAATAATCGGATTTTCCCGCGTCCGCCCATCCACCTGGCAAAGGTGGGAGTCCATGTGGACGTTTAGCTTAAACCAGGCAATAACCAATGAAGTAAGGCTAAATGAGGCATCGAGCGGATATCGCTGTTGCGCCTCGTTACGCATTCATGTTTATTTAGACCGTTATTTCATTTTCGACTTCTGCACGATTATCGGCGCTGACAGGGGCTCAGGTTTTTGAACGGATAAATTGAGACTG
Organism: uncultured beta proteobacterium; assembly: GCA_963745455.1. GTDB lineage: Bacteria > Pseudomonadota > Gammaproteobacteria > Burkholderiales > Nitrosomonadaceae > Nitrosospira. Next base: position 9,126 of record CAVUXR010000040.1, on the reverse strand, counting down.
AGACCGCCGCATGAACCCTGATCTAGCCCAACATTTTTCTTCTGTCCCTCAAGTAAAGGAATTTTTCCTTGCACGCCAGCCGATTCTGGATCGGAACGAGAACCTCGTCGCCTATGAATTATTATTTCGACGACCAGAGGCTGGCCCGGCGAATACCGCTGATGACTGGCGCGGGGCAGCCTCCATAATCGGGCATGCTTCGGAACTCGGCATTGAAAATGTCATTGGCGCGGTCCGCGGCTTCTTCAATGTGGATTACCAGATGTTAATGGGGGACCTGGTCGATTTTCTGCCAAGTCAAAAAGTCGTATTTGAAATTCCTCAAACGGTCAAAATAACTCCCGAGCTTATTCGGCGCGTCTCTAAAATGGTGGACGCGGGCTACAAATTTGCGCTGGATGATGTCATTACCTTTTCAGAATACATCAAGCCACTGTTGCCGCTGATAGAGATCGTCAAGATCAATACCTCCGCCATGATTTGGGCAGACATGGTCATCGTGGTGAATCAGTTCAAGCAGACCAATAAATTACTTTTAGCAGAGAAAGTAGAGACGCCTGAACAGTTCCGGAATTGTCTGAATATTGGATTCGACTATTACCAGGGGTATTACTTTGCCAGGCCCGCTATTCTGTCGGGTAAAAAGCTGACCCCTTCGCAGGTGGTAATCCTGCAATTGATGACGTTGTTGGCCCGGGAGGCGGATAACGTGGAAATCGAATACCGGATCAAGAAAGAAGTACCGCTTTGCCTATCAGTGCTGAGGCTGGTCAATACGCCGGGGATGGGCATCACAAAGAGCATTAATTCGTTGAGCGAGGCGCTGGTGGTACTCGGCCGCCGCCAGTTGCAGCGATGGTTGCACATTCAGCTCTACATTGGCGCCCATTCAAATCCACATTTCATATCACCGCTGTTCTCCCTTGCATCCACCCGAGGCAAGCTTCTTGAACTCGTCGCCTCGAAACTTAAGCCCGCAAATAAAAATATCGCCGATACCGCTTTTACAGTTGGGCATCTTATCCCTGCTGGATTCGTTATTTGGGCAGTCCATGACGAAAATCCTGGATCAAATCGTTCTGGGCGATGAGGTCTGTGATGCGTTATTGTATCGGACCGGATTTTATGGCAATTTGCTCAAGCTCGCGGAATATGTTGAAAAACCTTCTGAAGCCGGCCGGTTGCTGGCGCCCCTGCTTTTAAAGCTGGGGCTACCGGTCGAAGAGCTTTATCCCTTGCAATTGGAAGCGTTTGAATGGAGCAATAGTTTGATGCCTTTTGGGCACGAGGCGTAATTTCTCATAGTAGTATCCATCTTTCAAAACCTGTCAGAACACTTTGATAAAATCAGGATGGCTCAAGCTCCAGCAGACCACTACTAATCTAATTCTTCGTTACATGGACCAATCCGCCCGGCGGCTGAGTCCCCCAAGCGATTGAAGGCAGATATAATGCGTGGATGAATACAGTTTACGCAGCGGTTGAGCCTCATCGAGCAGAGATTGATTCCCTGGGCGGCGCAACAGTTGTAGAATTCGGCGCCCCATGGTGTGGTTACTGTCGCGGCGCTCAGCCGCTGATTGCCTCAGCTCTTTCAAGCCATCCTGAAATACGCCATATCAAGGTTGAAGATGGCAAGGGCCGCTCGCTTGGACGGTCTTTTCGCGTAACACTCTGGCCCACACTGATCTTCTTAAAGGACGGCAAGGAAATTGCCCGTTTGGTCCGCCCTGCCGATGCCGCAGTGATTAGCGAAGCGCTGGATAAGATCACCGCAGCGTAATGGCGCGGTATTGAATTACCCATCCTTGATAATCGAAATTGTTCAATTTGATTGAAAATTTAGATAACATCATGTTCTCATTGAGAAAGAAGTAGTCCTGAAAATGATAGGATGGGTGAAGGCGTTAGCCGAAACCCATCAATTGCCGATGGGTTGCGCTTCACTCCACCCATCCTCCGGGAGATCAAGTAGCGTGCATGCAATTGAATGGATCACGATAGATGGAGAATGAAGAAGCACAATCACGTGCCATCGTTTCTCATGCGCCAGGCATGGTTTTTCAGTATGTTTTAGCCGAGGACGGCCAGTATGCCATGCCGTTTATCAGTGACCAGTGTGTAAATGTGCTTGGCGTCGCGGTGGAGGCTCTTCAGGTTAATCCCGCACTGTTCGAGGAAATCATCCTATGGAAGGATCGTAAAAGCTTGCGTGATTCCAGAGCGCAGTCCGCGGCCAATCTGTGCACTTGGAATTGGGAAGGGCGCTTATGGATCGAGTCCTACCATGATGTAAAATGGGTCAGCCTGCGGGCGAGCCCGCGTCGTGAGACTGGTGTGGGCGTCATCTGGGAAGGCATGATTATCAATATCACCCAGAGCAGGCAAAGAGAGACCGAGCTCAAGGAATCACACGAACGGCTAAAAGAGATATCGTCTCATATCATGGCAGCAAGAGAGCATGAGCGTATTCGCATTGCCCGGGAAATTCATGATGACCTGGGCGGCAATCTCACGGCTATCAAGATCGATCTGGACTGGCTGGCTCGTCACATCGATAGCGGTAGTGGCGCACGCGCCGCAGACAAGGCGGCATTGGCGGCAAAAATCCATACTGTCTTCCGAATGGTCGATCGCACCATGGATTCGATCCAGCGTATATCCCGCGATTTGCGCCCCGGCATTATGGATTTCGGGATTGCCGCGGCCATCGAATGGGAGGCGGGAGAGTTCAGCAAACGCCTGAGCATCCCCTGCGAAGTCACAGGCACCCAGCAGGATATCGAGCTGGAGCAGGATATGGCAATTTCGGTATTCCGGATTTTTCAGGAGGCGCTCACCAATGTTGCCAAACATGGCCGCGCTTCGCACGTGTGGGTCCGGCTGGACGCGGATTCATCCAGAGGTCAACTGCAACTGGAGGTACGCGATAATGGCTGTGGTATCACGCCTGCGGATACTTCCCGATTCAACTCTTTTGGCATTCGCGGGATGATTGAACGCGCCGGCCTCCTCGACGGCAAGCTGACGGTGAGCGGTATGCCTGGCCGTGGCACCACGGTGCATTTGACAATCCCGCTCACGGTGGAGCGTGAGGATACAGTCATCGCACAGCCAGGCAGCGTGAAGTCATGAATGTTCTCATAGTGGACGATCATGCCATCGTCCGGCAGGGCTTGAGGCAGATCCTTGTAGAGAGCGGCAAGGTCATGCTTGTCGGCGAGGCGGAGCGCGGTGCAGAGGCGATGCAGCGCGTACGGGAAGGCGGGTGGGACGTGGTGGTGCTGGATATATCCCTGCCGGACAGGAACGGCATCGAGATCTTGAAGCAGATCAAGAAAGAGTCTCCGAAAGTCCGTGTTCTCATGCTGAGTATGCATGACGAGGGTTTGTATGCCATACGCGCGTTGAAGGCGGGCGCATCGGGCTATATTACCAAGCAAAGCGCGCCAAGCGAGCTCATGGGTGCAATCCAGCAGGTAGCCAGGGGCCGCAAATATCTTACCGCCACTCTGGCCGAGGCCATGGCGGACAGCCTGGGCGAGAATTACGATCGTCCGCCTCACGAGACGCTATCCGATAGGGAATATCAGACTCTGTGCCTGATTGCTTCAGGCAAAAGCCTGACTGACTCCGCCGAGGAAATGCGTCTATCTGTCAAGACTGTCAGCGTCTACCGTAGCCGCCTGCTCGAAAAGATGAAGCTCAAAAACAACGCCGAGCTGACGCACTACGCCATCAAGAACGGTTTGGCCTGATTTCTGCCACGGCCATAGCAGCACTTGCTGAGCCTATCGTTTTTGGCATCCAACAGATGGGCACGAGGGACTTAAAATCCCTCGGACGTAATCGTCCATACCGGTTCGATTCCGGTTCCGGGCACCAAAAAATCAAAGAGTTAGCACAAAAACCTTGATGGGCAAAGCAGGATAATTTGGACCATGGGGCACTGTAGGGGCACTCAATCAAAAATAATTGCTTGTCCCGTTATTGGTTCGGTCAGGATGAATGACGAGTGAATTGGCGATTGCTGAAGAATGAAACGAACAAGCCGGGTATTGCACGAGAAGTGCGTTAAGGGTACTCAAGGGCAGTGTCGAGTTTAAACAGCGAGATTGGATCTGAGCAGATTTACTTGAAGTTACCGAGAATCCCACTTCCTCTTCAACTCGAAAAATCTCTCATCGGTTTTCAGTTTGCTATCAGCCTCGCTTATCCTCCCAAGCCAATCCTTAATGCCATAAGGCCAAGCTGAAACATTTTCTGGCAGTACCGCGTGCAAAAGTGAGAGCGTCTCGCAAGGATATAGGTCAGGAATATTATCGTTTGCCGGGTTCAGTATCGGTAGCATCCAATGAGCGTCATCTATCTGGGTAAGTAGCGGAAGGATTATTTCTACAAATTCAGGGAAACGCTTTTTATCGGAGAAAGCAAGTTCGCACAAACGGGCGGACATCTTTGGCGACGTAGCGGACTTCTGACGAGGCCAAAAGTTTTTTAGCAACTCCATTAATGTTGAAGCCCATTTGTTTTCGGCTCCGTCCTGTATTTCAGACGACCATCTTTCCGCATGCCACAGCAATTGAGACCGAAATTCATCATCCGCATGCAGCAACACATCTCTAAGCTCATCGCCCGTAATACAACGCTTATTTGTTCCTTCAACAAAGCTATCCCATTTGACTAAAATGATGCCTGCAAGTACTTCACTATGCTCCCGATGGGTCACGCCGCGCTGCTTTGCGAGTTTGAGTAGGTACGGCTTCAGACGAAAATACAGCTTTTGCCCTAGCGCTCTTGTGCCCCAGAAGAAGCCTGCCCAAAAAGCGTTTTTGTCGTCCAAGTCATCGGAACGGAGAACTGACAGCAGATTCTCTTCCGACCATTTAGGATCAATCGCATAAAACCAATTCAATCTGTGCGCGAAAATTACCAAGGTGTGGCGCCGGAGATCCTCAGGTAAAGCAAGCAAATCATTTACATACCCTAACCAGTCCTGAGGAAAGCCTTCGCCAATTTTCGCAAGGTCTTTGCGCGTGTCATTAAAAACGGTTTGCGCGATCTTTCCGGCTGGACCATTGAGCGCCTCCATAGTCCAGTCTGGTTCCTTATTACCCCGCAGGATTGCTGAAGAGCTATCTTTCGGTTTTGTTGCTAGGGTTTGGATAAGCGTACTTACCACTCTGTCAAAGCTTGCAGGATATTGTGCCGCAAGAAGCCTGCTTATGGTCAAAATCCAATTTGTTGCTGGCCTAATGAATACCGCAATGGCATCGTCCGAGTAACGAGCTAACTGCTCGGCGATAAAAGCTGTCAATCTAGGTCTGTCATTCTTTCGGGCTTCGGAGTCTAGAAAGGTGCGCCACGCCCACTCGGGAAACTCGTTCTGCTTCGCAGCCATCCTGAGCGCAGCAAACGCTCTAACCGGACACTCAGCAGATAATCCTGCATAGGGGGCGTGCTCGACAAAAATACCATTCCGTCTCCCGCTTAATTCCAATGCTTTTGCTAGCATCGAAGCAAGAGGCTCCAACAACAGAGCTGAATATTCTGTTTCCGTTTTTACCCAACTGCTTCGGACTTCCAATGACTGTGCTGACTTGCCGGCAGACTCCGGCTTCCACTCCGGTGCTAGTGCACCAAGTCGCTCAGTTTCGGCATTGAGATCCAGACGGAGCTTACATCCATTAAGGGATAACCAGGTTACTCGATCTAGAATGGACCAAGCGCGCCTTTTTTCGAAAGATACACTGTGTTCATCGTCCCGGCGGGAAGGGCCTCTCAACAAACGGTTTTCGATCTCGCTACAAATGTGGGGGGATAATGCATTCCATCGTGAAGACAGGGTAACCAATAAATCTCTTGCATGAAACCCATCCCAGAAAGCTTCATCACTCACGTTGGCTAAAATAGCTCCGAACTGATCACTCGGGATCAGCTCAGGTTTTCCCGCTGCCCATATTCGCAGCCGTGCGAAGATTGTGTCGTCATCAGTCGACCATCTGGAAAACTCATGCTGTGCCATCTTTAAATCAATTTGTATCAGGCGTTCGAAAACGGACGAAAACCTTATAGTGGCACCAGATAATCCATGAGTGCGGCTATATACATCTCCATCGGGCGCGTCATCGGGAACAATAGGACTGATATTTCTGAGATCGTAGCCGCCAATTTCTTTTTCAAGGTCGAGGGCAAGTTCAAGATTACTTCGTAACCCCACAACAACAGAAGCGACCCATTCATCCGGAATCTCAATATTTTTTGTCCGATCAGGGTACACAGTAACTAACTGAATCAGCCTGCGGAGGTTTGCCTCTTCCGTCTGGTCAGGCGGCTTTGGCCCATCCCAAAAGCCACGATCAACTTTCAAGTAAGGACGAGAATAGGCGAAATACCTTCGTAAAAAAATCGGGTTCCAGCCATTTTTTGCAGCCTCTAAGCCAAGTTGATGCCAATTGCGACGAAATTCTCTGCCGTCTTGCTCCCAGTGCTCGAATAAATAATGCCACGCCCGAAGAACTTCCGAGGTCGAGGATCGCTTTGACCGTTCAAGCGCCCAACGAATTTCGTTCTCTATGTCAGGGTGAAGAGCTTTTTGGCGTGCTGCCCACCATACAGCTGCTGGCTGCTCTGCGACTTTGCTGATCCAGATCCCCAGTTGGTGAAGCCGCGACGGAAGGCGGGGAATATTGGTAGACCAGTGACCCCGTAAGGAGGAAAAGTTCTCTTCTCTCAGGTTGTTTCTGTCGAAGCGATTCGGGGCAAAACATCCCGCGACTCAGGTGGGACTTCACGATTTCGGTCGTAGTCATCTGGACCGATTTTCCCAGGTGGACTGTCTGAATCAATGCAGTAAGACTCAAACGGATCCACGAACGCACGTTGATCTTGAAAGTTGCGTATATACCCCGGCTTCGCGTAACGTATATACGGGTCAAAAACGCATAGCCATTCTGCTGGAGGCGGGTCGTCGCCTTCTGTGAATTTTCCAAGTCCCTCAACCGTCGAGACAATATGTACAACTTGCCCCCGCTCATGAGGTAAAAGCCCTTCGGGACCTCCTTTTGCCTTGTCAATGACATGTGAATACCATTGATCAAGGTCCCGCGCTTTGTGCGCCCAAGCGTCTAGTGTGTGCCAAAGGGCACGATGACCATCGCATGCGTCGTAAGGGATAGGCGTAACCCCTTTATGAAACCATCTTGAGGTTGCGTCCTCTGCATTACCTGATTGAAACGCGTACATATTTTCAAGTTTGCCTGCGCTCTTGTTCAGCGCTTCGAGTAGATAAGCAACTGGTGGGTCGTCAGCCGTATAGCCGACGAAGACAACAACGTAACGGCCAATAATTTCTCGAAAGAAAGATGCCGCCCAACCATCGGAAAGATATGCCCGTCCAAAGTCGGAGCTCGACAGAATGAACCCATCACCGTCAGCCCCTCGGTAATCCATTGTTGCCCTACCATGAAGATACAAAATGCCGTGCATGTCCGCCGATCGAGATGGATCAGGTAAATGTGGCGGTACCAATGACGGCAGGCTGCGCTCACAATTATCAAAAAGGCGATCAAAATTGGTTGTTACCAGTCGAACAAGACCCTCCCGCGTGGTTGCTAAATCAAGTAGCGTTTTGTGGGCTGTCAAATCTGGCGCGCCAGCAGGTTTTAGAGCGGAAGCTACTGCCGCCTCAATGTCGCGCACGCGAAAATCGCGCTCAAGTAAACCAAATATACGGTCCGCCGAAATCAGCCCCGCAACGCCGATTCGCGTTTCAAATTCGCGTGCTATATTAAGTACCTTTAACAGGATGTTGAAAAACCCATCCCAGCCTATGCAAACAGTATAATTAAGGCATTGAATTCGACGGGATAGGAATTTTATGCGAGGCACCGACGTGACCCAAGCTGCGATGTTCAGCTACCGGACTCTGGAGGAGCGCATCCCCCCGGGGCATTCGCTGAGGAAGCTGCGGACGCTGGTGGATGGTATTTTGGTGACGCTGCATGCGGAGTTCGAGGCGCTGTACGCAGGTTCTGGACGCCCGTCGATCCCACCCGAGCGTCTGCTGCGGGCGAGCTTGATCCAGACGCTCTATACAATTCGCTCGGAACGGCAACTGGTGCAGCACATTGAATACAATCTGCTTTACCGTTGGTTTATCGGGCTGGATATGGATGATGCGGTATGGGATCACTCCAGCTTCACCAAGAACCGGGAGCGGCTGCTGAATGAAGCGGGGGCCGAGCTTTTTTCAGGAAGGTGCTGGAGCTGGCCGAATGGCGGGGACTGGTATCCTCGGAGCACTTCACGGTGGATGGCACCCTGATCGAGGCCTGGGCCTCGATGAAGAGTTTCAAGGCAAAAGATGGATTGGGCAAGCCGCCGCAAGATGGCGGGCGCAACCCGACAGTGGATTTCAAGGGTGAGAAGCGCAGCAACGACACGCACGCCTCGACCACCGATCCGCAGGCCCGGCTCTACAAGAAGGCTGAGGGCGAGAAGTCGCGACTGTGCTACCTGGGCCATGCCCTGATGGAGAACCGCAACGGTCTGGCGGTGGATCTGGAAACCACCCTGGCCACTGGCACGGCGGAGCGGGAAGCGGCCAAGGCGATGGTGGAGCGCTCGGTCAAACGAGGTTCGACCTTGGGAGCCGACAAGAATTACGACGTGGCCGAGTTCGTCTTTGCCATGCGCGGCCAAGGCGTGACCCCGCATGTTGCGCAGAAGAGCGCCGGTAGCGCCATCGATGGACGCACGACGCGGCATGCCGGTTACGCGGTGAGTCTAAAAAACGCAAGCTGGTGGAAGAAATCTTCGGCTGGGTCAAGAGCGTCGGTGGCCTGCGCAAGGCAAGGTTTATCGGCCTGACGAAGGTGAAGGCGCAAACCGTCTTCACTTTGGCTGCTTACAATCTGATGCGGATGGCTACGATCTTTGGCTGGCGATTGAATACGGTATAGGGCGAAATCCGCCTGTGGCTGGCCGAAAGGCGGCCAGAACCCCGAAAGGGCCAAAAAAAACGGCTGAAATCCGGATTCCAGGCCCGGCAATGGGTTTGCCGAATCCAATTCGTCGCCATCACTGGCCGATGGCCGAAGGCATCAGGGGAAATTTCAACATCCT